>CAZGZA010000008.1:28169-31337 GCA_964529655.1 uncultured Methanosarcinales archaeon
ATTCCACAAACTGTCCCAAAGCAGAGGCCAGCAGGGAATCGGCATTTCAGCAGCGGTAATGTATAGCCAACTTACAACCGGAAAGCCAGCTAAAATTCTCACAAAAATTGCCCCTGACAGGCCTGCATACTATTGCGAACTAAAGCTTGACACAAAAACCAACAAGCCTGATGTACTGCACGATGAGGAAAAAGAATGGAAAAAGGAACGCGGAACAAGAGTGGAAATAGACCTGGAGGCGGTCTATCTGAAAGGAGACCAGTCAGTAGATGAATACCTCAAACAAACTGCTATAACCAACCCTCATGCGACAATAATCTACACCAACCCAAAAGCAGAGCAAATCATTTTTCCGCGAGCAACAGAAAAATTACCTCCACTTCCCAGGGAGATAAAACCGCACCCGTATGGTGTTGAGATTGGCATAATGATAGCCATGCTTAAGAACACCTCCTCTCGCACGCTACAGGCGTTTCTTTCAAATGAATTCTCCAGAGTGGGCGCTGAAACCGCCAAACAGATTTGCAGTAATGCAGCCCTTCTTCCAAACTCAAAACCGCATGAATTATCAAGGGAACAGACAGAACAGTTAATGTCAGGCATAAAAAAAACCAAGCTTATCAGCCCTCCGGCTGACTGTGTTGTGCCCATAGGGGAGGATGCTCTTGAAAAAGGGCTCAGAAAGGAGGTGAATGCTGAGTTTTATAGTGCAGTCTCCAGAAGCCCGGCTGTTTACAGAGGCAACCCGTTTGTTATTGAGTGTGCTCTTGCGTACGGCGGACAGCAGCCAGCTGATGCTCCAATATCAGTATTAAGGTTTGCCAATAAAGTTCCGCTGTTATACCAGCAGGGGGCATGTGCTGTAACAAAATCAGTTGCTAAAACAAACTGGAAATCATACCAGCTAAGCCAGAGCGCAGGAGCTTTGCCAATCGGGCCGTTAACACTGGCTGTCCATATTGCATCGGTCTGGGTGCCTTTTACCTCAGAAAGCAAGGAGGCAATTGCACACTATCCGGAAATCATCAGGGAAATTAAGCTGGCGTTGCAGGAGGTTGGCAGAAAACTTGCGGTATACATTGCTAAAAAAAGAAAGGTGCATGCTGAATCACAAAAAAGGGACTATATAGAAACATTTATTCCGCATGTAAGCGAGGCATTAGTAGAGCTTGTTGAACTTCAAAAAAGCGAGATTGGAAGAATAAAAACTCTGCTAAAGGAGATACTTGAAAAAAGAAGGGGCCTAATAGAGGAGCTGGACTTTGACCCTGAAAAAAACAAAGAATATGATGAAGAGCTGGCTTCAATCGGAAAGGAAGAGGGTAACCAAGATGACGAAGAATAAACAAGAGGATGTTCTGGCTAAAATCAAGGGAATAAGCGAGGATATCTACAAATCAATAATCAGGAAAAAACAGCCGGAGCTGGTAATGCCATTGCGAGCGCTATCCAATGTTAAGTATGATTCAAACGATGGATTTTTTGAGCTTGTCGGAAAGACAAAAACAAGAACGCTGACTGCCTCAACAATAAGAACATTTGCGCAAACACTCAAAATGATGGCACTATCAAAAGAGCTAATCAAGACTAATGATATGGCAACCAAAAGAGAAATTTATTATGTCAGCAAGAACTGGGAGGATGCCAAATTCAGGGAGCAGCCTGAGTCAGACGCAGTTATGGATGATATAGAGGCAATGCTGATGGTAAACCGTGAACAGATTAAATTTTATCCAGAGGAAAAGGGAGGCGCTGTTGCCGGAAAGCTTACGGTAATTGATGCTAATACATCCACTGGAATGGAGGAGAAAATTGACTGCACAAAATTCGGCTCAGGAGCTTATTCAATCCCAACATCTGTTGAGCACCTGAAATTTGAGACATCAGCGGACTTCATTCTTGCAATCGAAACCGGCGGTATGTTCCAGCGGCTTAATAACCACGGCTTCTGGAAAAAAGCAAACTGTATACTGGTAGAATTAGGAGGGGTTCCAACAAGAGCCTGCAGAAGGTTCATCAGGCGGCTAAGCGACGAGGCAAAAATCCCGGTCTATGCATTCACTGACGGAGACCCATACGGATGGCTAAATATTTATCGTACACTCAAGGTTGGAAGCGGAAATGCCGCCCACATCAACAAATACTTTTGCGTCCCGAATGCAAAATTCTTCGGCATAACAGCAAAGGATATTATTGATTATAAGCTACCGACGCACGCACTCCTTGATGTAGACATAAAAAGAGTCAAGGACGGCATAAAAAACGACCCCTTTGTCCAGCACTATAAGGAATGGCAGAGAGCGCTTCACGATTTAGTAACTTTAAAGAGCCGAGCAGCAGGCGCTGGCAAAGCACGGACTAAACTTTGTCATATCAGACTACCTGCCTGAAAAACTGCAGAATCCGAAGTCGTGGCTGCCATAGATTTCTTTTTTTGCCAAATTTAGGGTATAAGTTACAAGAATAAATTGCCGAAACCTTTATAAATAAGTTACCCCCTAGTAACTTAATATGGATAGAAACTGGCTATTGGGATTTATAGAGGCGCAGGGGTGCTTTTCGGTAGTTATCAAAAGAAACAACAGCTATAAGCAGGTAACGCCGTCATTCTCTATAAAGATGCCGCTGGCGGATAGGGAGTTAGCTCAGGCAATCAAAACAGAGATTGGGGATGCCGGAAACCTTTATCCTGACAGAACATCCATCACTCTCAAAGCTACAAAACTTGAGGGGGTAGGCAAAATAGCAGAGATGCTGGACTGGATGAGCTTTCAATCCAAAAAGAAAAGGGCGGAATTTGATATATGGAAAAATTGCATCCAGATGATTAAAGATAAAAAGCATCTCACCAAAGAGGGCTTCCTGAAAATAGCCATGCTGAGAGACCTTATGCAAAAAAAGAATAGCAGCAACAAAGTAAAATTTTGCGGAATACACAACGAGATTGAGCCATGCCCTGAATACAAAAAAAGGAATAAAGTCCCGCAAAACTGCACAAAATGCCTAACAAAATGAAACCTGTTTACCTTGACAATGGAGCAACCACTAAGGTTGCGGATGAAGTAGTTGAAGCCATAAAACCCTTTTTTACGGATTTTTATGGAAACGCCTCAAGCCTGCATGACTATGGTATAGCTGCAAAAAAAGCGCTTGAGAACGCAAGGCAGG
>CAZGZA010000009.1:0-9078 GCA_964529655.1 uncultured Methanosarcinales archaeon
ATGGTGTTGTGCGGCCTGTGGCTCGTGGCTACTTCGTCGACAGGTTCGATGTCGACGGCTGCTGCGACGTCAGGGCCTCCCGTGGGGTACGTCGTCGTTAGTCGCGCAAATTTTTTTTCCACAGGAAACAAAGGCGGAAAACTTTTTAAGTTGTTTCTTTTTTTATTAGTTGTCCCCAAATTCAAAAGGTTGCACAGCTTACAGCTTGCGGCTTAGGCTAGGAGGGGACTACACGTCCTGCCATCAAGCCAAGAGACCTTTAAACGAGGCATTGGTATGAAATACAGCCGCAACAGCTGGTAACTCAGCAATGAGCGAACGTCTTGAAGCGGCAGTGAGATAGTTAAGGGTGTGCAGGGCTACTGAGTGCGGCCTGTGGCTCGTGGCAACTTCAACAACAGGTTCAATGTCAACAGCTACAACTACAACAACAGGGCCTCCTGTGGAATAGCCTTTCTCCTGGCTTGGGGATTAATAGCAATGAAAACCTACAAAAATCTTTACAATAAACTTTATTCTTTTGAAAACCTCCAATTAGCTTATGAAAAAGCCAAACACCATAAAACAACTATGCCTGCTGTCAAAGAATTTGAAGAACACTGGCGACTAAATTTATGCTTATTGATAAAAGAACTCAGCGAACAAACCTATAAGCCACAGCCGCTCAAGAAGTTTATTCTTAGAGACCCAAAAACAAGAACAATATGCGTCAGCCAGTTCAGGGACAGGATAATACACCATGCACTTGTCAATATTCTTCAGCCGATTTTCGAGCCGCGTTTTATTTATAACAGCTATGCAAGCAGGCGAGGAAAAGGAACACTCCCGGCAATCAAACGTTTTGACACATTTGTGAAAAAAGTTACGAAGAACGGCAAACTAATCTCTAACGCAAGAAATGCCAACGACATTCAAGGCTACGCACTAAAGGCAGACATCAAGCATTATTTTGATACTGTCGACCATAAAACTCTATTGAATATTCTTACCAAAAGAATAAAAGACGAAAAAGTCTTGTGGCTAACCAAAGTTATTCTTGATAACTATAAGTCAGGAGCTTCTGGCAGGGGAATGCCTCTAGGCAACTGGACAAGCCAGTTCTTCGCAAACATCTATTTAAATGAACTAGACCAGTTCATCAAGCATCAGCTAAAAGCAAAATATTATATTAGATATGTTGATGATTTTGTAATCCTGCATCCAAACAAAACAGTTCTCATAGGGTATGAAAAACAAATCAAAAACTTCCTGCAAAAGCTTAAACTTGAATTGCATCCGGACAAATGCAAAATAATCCCGCTAAAGAGGGGAATATCATTTCTTGGCTTCAGAATATTCTGCCGCCACAAACTAATCCTGCAAAGAAACCTCAGAAAAATCCGCAACAAACTGAAAGAGAGGCTTAAACTCTACAAAACAAAATGTATAGATGCTGAAGATATTCAAGAAACACTCCAAGGATGGAACGCCTACGCAATGCAAGGAAACACCTACAAACTAAGAAACCAGCTCTTTCAAACAATCCAGCAAGAACTAAACATACATTTCTCCTATTTTTGATCGCTGAAAATTAAACACTCGCGAACTTTCTACATACGCTTTGTTGCGCACACCCTTCTTATTCAGGGCATGCGCCTTTGGTATAAACTGTTTTTCCGGCGCATTCAGCAAAGCATGAGTTTGAGTAAGTTGCCCCATCTGCGCAAACTGGCTCAAATATAGTAATGCAAAAGCAGTCATCTGACTCTTCCTTTTCCTGAGGTTGTTGGCTGCAGCCGGCAATCAGCAGGATAAAAAGAAATAGAATAATTAATATCATCTTGCTCATTTTATAAGGTTATACCGTTTAAGAATATCTTTAAATCGTGTAAAACTCTCAGTTTTTTTGAAGGATTCAATTTCGTTTTTTGGAAGGCTCTTCAGTGTGTTCAGTGCAATCTTTGCAACTTCTTTAAGGTCATCCTTAATCATGGAGACATCCTCGCGCTCTGTTCCGCTAAGGTCAAGTTTGATATTCTCATCAAGATGAATGTATTCTGGCTCTTCAGAAGATTTAAAGATATCGATGAACTCTTTAAGCCACCCTTTCTTGTAGGAAGGCTCAAATTCATGTTTTTGTTCACTAACCTGTTCAGCCGGCATTTCTGTGCCAAGGCTCTGGCAGGCTACATATTCCTCTGACGGCTTCTTCCAAAACATTTTCTTTAGGCCTCCAAAAAAGGATTTTACTGAACTCTGCTCAGCATGCTTTTCGTAGTAACTCTCCTCTTTTTTTGATTCTGTTGCAGCTTGTTTTGTGAATAGGGGTTTCAGTTCAAGAGGCATGCGAAAAAGCTTCTTAAAATCAATCTTTTTTCTCTTGCGGCTGGCAAGGTAACGATTAATGTCCCTAGTTAGCTCCTTTCTTCGTTTCCAGTCCATAAATCCCCACTTGAGAACAAGGTGTAAATTGACTATTTAAATCTTTTCTTATTATTAAAAATTTCACAGCGTCTAAAACTCCGCATTTAGTGCGAAATTTTTAATCCCGAAAATCGCATAATCTTCTGGATTCAGCCCAGGGATTAGTGCGATTTTCGTTATATCGAGGGAAAAACAACTGTCAGGAATTCTTCCCATAATAATCCGGCAGCCCCACAAATTCTCTGCTTTCTGTCCGGCTCTGTAGAAAGTCCGTAGCTGCCTTTAATTTTTGCAGAGCTTATGCGTTCTGCCCGAAACCTTTAAAAATACCATGCATCTCCTAATGGCTGATATGTTTTATAGAACACAGCTAAAGGATCACATAAGGGTTTCTCCAAAGGATTTTGGGGTTAATATCAAAGAGGCAGTGCTAAAATCTGTTAAGAAAAAGTATGAAGGTTACATTGAGCCAGAGCTTGGGATTGTTATTGATGTAACTGATGTTGATGATATTAACGAAGGGGTGGTAATCCCAGGTGATGGCGCTGCATACTATGAAACTGTTTTTACAGTCCTGGCATTTAAGCCAGAAATGCAGGAGGTTGTTACAGGCAAGATAAAAGATATTGCTGATTTTGGAGCGTTTATATCCCTCGGACCGATTGAGGGAATGGTTCATATCTCGCAGACAATGGACGATTTTGTAAGCTTCACAAAGGACAAGGTCCTAAGCGGCAGGGAGAAAAATCATATCCTTAAAATAGGGGATGTGTGCCGTGCGAGAATCATTGCTGTTTCATTCCGGGATGTAACAAATCCGAAGCTCGGGCTAACCATGCGGCAGGAGAGGCTTGGAAAACTTGAGTGGCTTGAGGAGGCGGTTGAGAAAAAGATAAAGCCAAATGAAAAAAAAGAGGCAAAACCACAAAAATATAAAAAGATTTTTGGGTCCCAAAAACCGTCAAGTTTTTGTGGAAAGCCAAAAAGCAAAAAGCAATGAGGTAATATAATCAAATGAAAAAAAAGATCTGCACCAAATGCAAATTATTTGTTGAGGCAGAGGAATGCCCGCTCTGCAGAGGCAATCAGTTTGCATCTAACTGGAAGGGAAGATTTTATATCCTTAATCCAAACAGGTCGCTGATTGCGCAAAAATTGTCACTTACAGCAAAAGGGGAATACGCAATAAAAATCTAAAATGAAAGCTGAGATAAAAACTGAGAATGCCATGCCCTTGTTGGGAAGGCGGGAAATTAAAGGCACAATAGTTTTCGACCAGGCAACTCCATCAAATGATTCTGTCAGAAAGGAGCTTGCCGGACTCCTTAAAGCTCCTGAGGAGCTTGTAGTCACGAAACATATTTACACATATTTTGGAAGGTCTGCTGCAGATTTTTTGGTATACACCTATAATACAAAAGAGGACATGGATAGGTTTGAGCCTAAAAAAAAGCAAGCTTCTGAAACAAAAAAGGAGGATACACCCGCATCCAAAAGCAGCTAGTGGTGCCGGCATTTTTGTATGGCAAAAAGAAAACCAAGCAAAAAACATGTAAATAAAATTCATACAATTTATGAAATTAAGAACAACCTAGCTGCTAAAAAGAATAAATCCTGCCCGAAATGCGGTTCAGGTGTTTTTCTTGCCGCGCACAAAGACAGGCTGTACTGCGGCAGATGCCACTACACTGAATTCAAGGGAAAGGAAAAGTAATAAGCCTATTTTTGAGTTAAATCTTCTTGATACATATAAGGTATGAAA
Organism: uncultured Methanosarcinales archaeon; assembly: GCA_964529655.1. Classification (GTDB taxonomy): domain Archaea; phylum Nanobdellota; class Nanobdellia; order Woesearchaeales; family JAGWAF01; genus CAZGZA01. Next base: position 4,166 of record CAZGZA010000009.1, read on the forward strand.
TGCATTATATGCTTAAAAATTATTTATAACGAAAGCACAAAAATTACAACGTAATTTCTGTGCTTTCGGGATAAAAAATTGCGCACTAAAGTGTGAGGTTTTAGATCCTGCGCAATTTTTTATAATTTTTTTATGAAAAAATCAAAGGCAGCTATTCCGCTAAGGCTGATTAGTGTGACAATAATTCCGGCAATTAATACTCCTATAACTGTTGCAGCAATAAACCTTTTGAATGTCATTCCTAAGGCATATGCTCCGAGTGCAGCAGAATAAACACCGCTTCCAGGCAGCGGAATGCCAATAAAGACAGCAACACCCAAGAGGCCGTAGCGGTCTAAATATCCCTTTATTCTCTGCTGGTTTTTTCTGACATAAATTTCATATGCTCTTTTGGCAAAGCCAACTTTTGTGGCGGCCTTAACAATAATATCTAATGTTAGGTATAAGCCAATGCCAAGAAAGGTATTAGCGGCTGTGCAAATGAGAAAAACCAAAACCCAGTGTATATTTGTTTTGAAAATGCCGAATGGAATGCTCGCCCTGAGCTCCAAAAAAGGGACCAGTGTCAAAAAAATTAGTGTTAGGATATTATACAGCATTTTTTAATCCGCTCTGCAATATAGGCGTCTTTAAACAGATGCAAAAGCAATTGCCGTGGCTTTATAAATCTTCGTTTGGTTTTTGCGTACAAAATTCCATCCTTAACAAAGGTAAGCCTGTGTTTTCGCCTGAAACGCACGCTATTTTCAGCCTGGTTTAGTGGAGGACCCCTTTGCACTAACTCATGTCCAAGCTCTTTTTTGCTGGCTACAAACCAAAAAGAGGCATTATCGCCTATATCCCAGCTCCAGCCAGAATTTAAAACCTCAAACTCATCCAGCTGCCTTCTTACAAACTCAAAGATTTTTAGCAGTTTGCCTCCTATAATATCAACCTTTCCCTCAAGAGGAATCGCTTTAATAAGAATAAATCTGTTTCCAAACCTCTTTTTCATGGCATCAAAATCAGGCTTTTCTTCCTCAAAATAGGCTACTGATGGTTTTTTTAGAAAATTGGCCGCGGCTTTCCTGAAAATATTAAATTTTTCCAGGCCGAGTGCGGATGATGCATTTCTTTCGGGCTGTACCGGGTCGATGACGATTAAGGGCCCATATATTTTAGATAAGTTAAGCATTTCCAAAGCTCTGCCGCGGTATTTATTATAAAAATCAATAATCTCCTTTTGTTTCCATTTTACCGCAGCTTTTAAGAAAGGTATAAACCCACTGTAATAAATAACAAGAATATCAAGAACATGGCCGGAAAATCCCATGATATAAGATTCAGCGCCATAGACCTTTTGTGCCTGGCAGAATTTTTTTGCAAGGCGTATATCATCGCAAAGATTTTTTACATTCGCCTGTACCCATTTAACATGCCGTGGTGAAAAGTCCGTAACATTTCTCGCATCTGCCGGGCGTTTGATTCTTAGGACAGGAACCACCTCAAAAGAAAGGTCGCCGCGTTTGATTTGGTAGTAGTCTCTTGAGCCGTGAACAATAGTGGGTCTAAGCCCGGATAGAGCCCTTTTCAGAATTCTGCTGATATCTGTTTCTTTGTATTTTAGGTCAAAACAGACAAATATATCAACATCATGCTTATTTCTTAAATGTGTATTCTTAGCAAAACTGCCGCCAACCGTAACCTTTGCCTTTACCCTGCATTTTTTAAGGCGTTGGCTAAGAACATAAACAAACCCTTTAACCTCTTTAGCGCTGTTAACAGGCTTTATTTCAGCCAATACACTTTTCAGGAGGGGTTTGTAATTCACCTCTTTCAATGTGCGCTTTAATTATAAAAATCTTCTGGAACCAGACATGTGGAAAGTGTCAGGTACCCAGACGAGCGTAGCGAGTCTGACGCTTGCTGCAACCCAGACGAGCGGGTACCCGCACTAGCGCAAAGTGAGTGTGTTCTAGCCACCGCCCGCCCGAGCGCAAAGCGAGGGCGTTCTAATCTCAGAGTGTGTTTTAACATCCCTGTGAACGAGCTTTCTGCATACCTAAAAACAGGTTAAGTAAAGTTAAGTGGGAAAATCGTCGTCTGGGCCAATTTGTGAGCGAAACATTAACGGCAAAGCTAAAGGTTGGAACCAATTTCCCTGTATAAAAGCGTTATTTAGGAAATTGGTTGAGCGAACGGCCAAGACGATTTTGCTCAACACCGCCAACTTTACTTAACCCTAAAAACAAAGATTTTATAAATAAACCTTGGATTTCTCCAGCTAATATTTAAGGGGATTTTGAATGGCGGTAGAGAGGTCTTCAGACGAATTTAATATTGACTTTAACAAAATCAAGCAGTTTGTAAAAAAACTGTTTTCAGAGCCGGACAATGCTGATGCAAGCCCGGCGATAAGCTTATCAAAAGCCAAGGCATTCTTTCAGGGGGCTTTTAGCAAGAGCCAGCCCCACCATTCTGTTGAGGAAGAAAATATAAACTTCAATTGGAGCAGGCTAAAGGATTTTGTTTTGTCATATAAGATTTTTCTTCTTCTCCTTATTCCCATGGCTTTATCTGTTTATTTGAGAATTCAGCCAACCTTCCTGCCTGTCACCGATGACTGGGCGCAGGAGACTGTCTATAATTCAATCCGCTTTAATCTGGCCTCACAGATTGAATCCCAATATCCTAATCTAAGGGATGACCAAAAGCAGGAGCTCATTAATAAGCAGTTTAGCGATATCTTAGTCAGCAATAAACAGGCGCTTGAGGAGCAGATTAAATCCCAGTCTAGCTATTTCAAGTCGCGCCTGCAGGACAGCACAGGCCATACCTATTTGGCTGAGATTGACCCTTATTATTATGCCAGGCAGGTCCAAAATCTTGTCAGCAAGGGCAATATTGGTGATGAGCTGCGGAATGGCCGACCCTATAATAATCATCAGCTTGCGCCTATTGGAAAATTTTCAGAGGCAAACCTTCATATGTGGGTTGAGGCGTATATCTACAAATTTATTCGGCTCTTTAATCCAAATGCAGGCCTGCTGCATGTTATCTTTTATGTCCCGGTTCTTTTAGCGATGCTTTCGGCAATTCCTGCTTTTTTTATTGGCAGGCGCTTTGGCGGGGATATTGGCGGGTTGTTTGCCTCGGTGCTTATTGTTATCCATCCTGCTTTTTTAAACAGGACATTTGGAGGTTTCTCTGACACAGATTCCTATAATATATTACTGCCGCTAGTTGTTGTCTGGCTGTTTTTTATGGCTTTAGAGGCAAAAAAAACCTATCTGCAGGTTGCTTATATCTCCCTGAGCGGCCTGCTTCTTGGAGTTTATGCATTTTTTTGGACCGGATGGTGGTTTATCTTAAATTTTGTATTAGTGGCATTAGGGTTATGTTTTATAGCCGGGCTGCTGCTTAATCTAATCAAAAGGGTGGGTGTTAAGCAGCATATCAAATCCCTTTCCCTAAGCTATCTGCTTCCTATGTTTTTAGTGCTTGTCTCTACAACAATCTCGCTTTCAATAATGGGATGGGTGCTTTATAGAAGCTCTTTCATTAAGTCCATACATCATTTATCTGCAATATTTTTCAGTCTTCCTATAAAAATAGTGCATTTGAAGTCTGTTGGCATTGCTAAGTTGTGGCCGAATGTGCTTACAACAGTCGCTGAGCTTAATCCAGGTTCGGCAAGGGATGTTATGTCTATTCTTGGGGGTAAAATCCTGTTTTATCTTGCGATATTAGGGATTGTTCTTCTCCTTTTAAGGACAAAGGATTGGAAGTCAAATTTGAAATACGCAATCTTTATTTCTGTGTGGTCTGCTGGAACATTTTATGCTACAACAAAGGGCATTAGGTTTACGCTACTGCTTATCCCGCCATTTGCCTTTGCACTGGCGGTTGTTGTTGGTTTCCTTTATAACAACTTCAGCAAAAGGATATCCGGGGCAATCTCAATTAATTTAACTCTCTGTAAAACAATATTGGTTATCTTGTTTTGTCTGTTCTTTGTTGTGGATGTCCCGCATGTATATTCCGCCCCTTTTCGGGCATCGCTGAATGCCGCTAGGGTTCAAATCCCCAGTATTGAGGATGCGTGGTGGGAAACCCTGACTACTATTAAGGAATCAACAAATGAGAGTGCAATTATAAGTTCATGGTGGGATTTTGGCCACTGGTTTGCCTATGTTGCCGATCGTCCGGTTACTTTTGATGGTGCATCCCAGGATACTCCTCAGGCGCATTGGATAGGCAGGTTTTTCCTTACGGATAATGAAAAGGAAGCAGTAGGGATACTAAGGATGCTTGATTGTGATGGCAATCGCGCTTTTGACAAGCTCTATAACCTTACGAATGATACTATTGAAGCATTAAATATACTAAGGCAGGCAATTCTTTTGAGCCGTGAGGATGCTGAAAAATTTTATAATCATTTCTTTGAAAAATCCCAATCAGCTTTTGTGCTTGATTCAAGCCATTGCCTAAATCCGCCCGAGGCAGTTGTGATTGCCTCTGAGGACATGGTGCAGAAGTCAGGTGTCTGGGCGCATTTTGGTGGCTGGAATTTTACAAGGGCAGCGATGGTAAACAAGGCGCAGCAGGGAAAAGATGAATTTGCCAAGTTTGCTATTGCTAAGCTTAATCTTTCTGACCCTATTGAAATAGAAAAAACTTATAGCCTTGTTAAGAATCTTGGCTTTAGCACTGATGCCAATAACTGGATTTCACCCTGGCCAAGCTATGCCTCCCAGAAGCCGGTTTCCTGCCTGAACCAGTCATTTCAGGTTATCTGTGCGGATGGCCTTGTTTTGAATAAAACCAATTTTAGAGCACAAGAGAGAAAAAAAATATGATGACAAGATAATTGATGATTCAATTGAAAAAAAAATGGATTGAGATTCGATGTTCCAATCCGAAGAAAAAGACTA
>CAZGZA010000009.1:9088-28518 GCA_964529655.1 uncultured Methanosarcinales archaeon
TTTATCAGCAGAATGCTGTTGGAATTCCCTACTCTTTGGTTTATGCTGATGCTATGGGAAATATTGTTGAAATGCTCTACCCTCGCACAACAAAGATTGCAAATGTTGACCTTTCATTTATGTTGATTCCTGAGGGTTCTGGTTTTATAAGCCAGGTTGCGCTTCCTCCGCTTGGCCCAAGCATGTTTTCAAAGCTGTTTTATTTTGAAGCCAGGGGTTTAAAACATTTTAGGAAGATCAGCGACCTTTATACAGTTTTTGGCCAGAGGATTATTGCATATAAAGTGGATTGGAATCCTGAAAAGCCAACAGCTGATTAAAATGAGTGTTCCCTCTATTGCTGTAAACTATCTCAAATTCAAAAAATTAACACCTTTCTTAATTCTTATCCCGATTTTTTTTGCTGTTTTTCTGCGAATTCTGCCTCTTTATCTCTCCGGAACTGATATGGTTGCTGAAAACACGGTTGAACGCATAATAAAACAAAATATAGCTGCAGAGGTCTACAATAATAATCCCACGCTCCCTGATGAGCGCAAAATCAGGCTGATTGAAAAAAGGGAGGCAGAATTTAAACAAAGCAATTCTGAAACTATCAAGAAAAGAAATGCAGAAGTCTCAAGCCAGCTGAAAGAGCGGTTTAGAGATGATTCCAGCCATCCGTATCTTTTAGAGGTAGATGGTTATTATTACGCCAGGCTCGTGCGCAACCTTATTGCCAAAGGCGCTATTGCCGATGAAGTGAGGGATGGGGTGCTATACAATAATCATCAGCTTGCTCCAGTTGGCAAGCTCTCTGAACCAAATCTTAATATTCAGATTGGGGCTTTTGCATTTAAGTTGATGCGTTTATTTAATCCAGAAATTCCATTAATTTTTGTGTTGTCTTATATCCCAATTATTTTATCAGTTTTTGCAGTTGTTGCCGCCTTTTTTGTCGGGAAAATGCTCAAAAATGATATAGCCGGATTTTTTTCCGCCATGCTTGTAGCAATACACCCAAAACTTTTAGAAAGGACATTCGGCGGGTTTTTTGATACAGACCCTTATAATATTTTGATGCCTCTGCTTATTGCTGTTTGCTTCATTCTTTTGTTTCAGCAGTTTTCATTTAAGCGCAGGTTTTTTTTTGTTTTGCTGATTGGTTTTCTTTCTGGTCTTTACTCTGTTTTGTGGAGCGGCTGGATTTTTATTTTTCATGTTTTGATGTATTCCTTTATTTTTGCCGCTGGTTTTCATCTTTTTTTGTTCGGATACAACAGGATTAAAAAAAGAGAGTATCATCTTCCAACAGTAAAAGCTCATGTTGCACTATTTTTTAGTTTTTTAATCTCCTCTGCTATAAGCATTACTCTTTTGGATTTCCTCTTAGGCGGCAAATTAAGGTTTTTGCCTCTTTACAACTTATATAACGGAGTTTTTACATTTTTATCCATAAAGACTGGAAAACTTTCTCCGGATATGCTATGGCCGAATATTTTGTCAACTGTTTCTGAATTACAGCTGTCTTCTTTTGGCGATATTATTAGCGGTTTAGGGGGCTTCATCCTATTTTTTGTTTTTGTTGCAGGCCTTGCTGTTTTGTTAATTAATCTTTTCAAGAAAAGAAGAATGACTCTGTTGTTCTTTTTTTTGTTCTGGACTCTTTTTACATTGTATGGCACAACAAAAGGAATGCGATTTATCTTTCTTTTTGCCACACCTTTCTCAATAATTGTTGGTTATGCTTTTGCTGAGTGTATTGACTTTTTTGCTAAAATCGCGGTTCGCACATCAAAACCCAGATTTGTAAAATATGCAATTCAGCTTTTTGTATTTGGTCTATGCCTTACGCTTCTTTTTTTTAATCTGCCTCTGTCCCCATCACTTTTTACCTCTGCGTTAGCTGTTTCCCGGACTCTGCCTTTTATAAGCGATGAGTGGGTTTCAGCGCTGGATTTTATAAGGGAGAATACCAATTCAACAGCAATTATTACCTCATGGTGGGATTTTGGGCATTGGTTTGAATTTTATGCTGATAGGCCTGTTACTTTTGATGGAGCCTCTCAGCATCTGCCGGTATCCTACTGGGTTGGAAGGTTTTTTCTTTCAAATAATGAAACCGAGGCGATTGGAATTCTTAGAATGCTTGATTGCGGTTCTAATTCTGCATTTGATAATCTCTTTAGCTGGAGCGGCAATTTTTTGCAGTCTATTAAGATTCTAAACAAAGCCGTGTTCATGGACAGGCAAAAAGCAAACGAGTATTATAACTCCCTTTTTAGTAAAGAACAGTCAGGCAAGCTTATCTCACTAACACACTGCACCCCACCAGAAGCAGTTGTGATTGCCTCTGAAGATATGGTTGGTAAGGCAAGCGCATGGGGTTTTAGTGGTAGCTGGAATTTTACAAGAGCTTTCCTGTCAAGGCATGCAGGCAAGCAGGAGTTCATTGCTCTTGCTGAATCCGCCGGAGTTTCCTCTGATACTGCCGCTAAAACCCGAGAGTGGATTAATACACATTCTCAAAAAGAGATTAACAATTGGATTTCCACTGCTTCATTGTTTAACTCTAAACTTCCGGAAACGTGCACTGAAAGTGCAGGGGTGCTGTCCTGCAAAAGCAATATTCTGGATGGAAATATTAATGTCCTGATTGACAAACAAACCCTTTCCGCTAAAATCCTTTTTAAGAACTATGTGCTGACACCTAAAAGATTAGTTTATTTTAATAATAACATTACTGCTATAAACTTTGAGAATGCTACATTTGAATATTCGCTTATCCTTTTTGCGGATTCAGGCCAATACAAACTGCAGATTGCCTCGGGGAATCTTGCCGACAGCCTGTTTGTTAAGCTTATGTATTTCAACGGCGCTGGATCAAGTTATTTTAAGCCATTCTACAGCGCTAGGGCATTTAACAGAGAGGCAATTAAGGCCTATAAAATAACCTGGCCAGACTAAGATTATTAAACTTCTTTTGTTTAACCATTCTAAAATGCATTCAAAAAGCGTTTGGGTAGTCATCCCAGCCCATAATGAAGAAAAGAATGTAGGCAGTGTTATAGCCGGTGTTAAGAGGCACTGCCATAATATTGTGCTTGTTGATGATGGCAGCAGCGACCACACTGCTTTAATAGGCGAAAAAGCCAAAGTCAGGGTTCTTAGGCATATTGTCAATCTTGGCAAGGGCTGTGCATTAAAAACCGGCTGTGATTTTGCAGTCAATCATGGTGCTGGAATGCTTATTGCGATTGATGCTGATGCCCAGCACGACCCTGATGAGATTCCAAATTTTATTAGTGAACTCAATAAAGGCGCTGGCATTGTTTTTGGCTACAGAAAGTTTAATAAGAACATGCCTTTTATTTTAAAAATCGGCAATTGGGGCATTGGCTTGTTTGTGAAGCTGCTCTATAACATTAAGCTGCATGATACTCAATGTGGCTATAGGGCTTTTACGTCTGATGCCTACAAAATGATACGTTGGCGGGCGAGCGACTACAGCATGGAGTCAGAGGCAATTGCAAATGTTGGCAGGCACAGCCTGAAATACTCAGAAATCCCAATTCAAACAATCTATTCAGACAAATATAAGGGCACAACTGTGTTGGACGGTATTAAAATTGTGATTAACATGCTCTTTTGGAGGTTAAGATGGTTTTAGCAATTCAAATTGCAGGTGTTTTGATTGGTGTTTTTATGGTGTATCTTACTTTTTTGCATGCCAAGAGAAAGGAGTATACCGCTAAGGAGTATTTTGTCTGGATGCTTGTCTGGATTGCTTTTATGCTGCTGTCGTTATTTCCGAATATTCTCGATCCGATTGTGGTAAGATTTCAGTTTTCTAGACCATTGGATGTGTTGATTATTGGCGGTTTTTTGTTTTTGATTGTTCTCTCGTTTTATACTTATAACATTGTCAGGAAAAATCAGAATAAGGTTGAGGAGATTGTCCGCAGAATTGCGCTGGAAAAAAAAGAATGAAACTCCTTTTTGTGCTTGAAAACTACCTGCCGCATGTTGGTGGTGTTGAAACTGTTTTTCGCAATCTTGCTGAAGGGCTTATTAAGCAGGGCCATGCTGTTGATGTTGTCACACACAAGCTTAAAGGCACGCAGAGCTTTGAGGTTATTAATGGAGTGCGTGTTCATCGTGTTTCCTGTTTTGGCAGTCGCTATCTTTTCACCTTTTTTGCAATTCCAAAAGCCCTCTCTTTGGCTAAGGATTGTGATATTATCCATACTACAACTTTTAATGGAGCTCCTCCTGCCTGGCTTGCTTTTAAGCTGAGAAAAAGGCCGGTAGTCATCACAGTACACGAGGTTTGGACTGGTGTATGGAATAAATTGGCGGATATGGGAAGTTTCAGCAGCTTTATCCACAATATTCTGGAAAAAGCAATATACAAAATTAGCTATAACAAATACATTTGTGTTTCTCACGCAACAAAAAAACAATTGCTTAAATTGAAAATCCCTGAATCTGCCATTTCTGTTGTTTATAATGGCATGGATTATTCACATTTTAATCCAGAAAAATATGATGCAGCTGAAATCAGGGAAAGGTACTGTTTGCAGGATGACTTTATCTATCTTGCTTATGGCAGGCCCGGCATCAGCAAAGGCTACAGCTATCTTTTGGAAGCTGTGCCACAAATTTCAAATAAGCTGTTTAATGCAAAGCTGATTCTTATTTTAAGCAGGGAAAAGCAATATAAAAAGCATTATCAAAAGCTTATAGCTTTGATAAAAAATTTGAGCATTCAGGATAAAGTCTTATTGCTTCCGCCTCAGCCATGGGATAAGCTTCCTGCTTTTATTAAGGCAGCTGATTGTGTTGTTGTCCCATCCTTATCCGAGGGCTTTGGCTATAATATTGTTGAGGCAAATGCAATGGGTGTGCCTGTTGTTGCCTCTGATATTGCCTCTATACCAGAGGTTATCAGCGGCAGTTATATCCTTGTTGAGCCTAGGAATCCAAAAGCTATAGCAGATGCAGTAATCAGCGTCAGCAAGGGAAAAAACATTCAGTTTTCTGAAAAAAAGGTTTTTGGCTGGAAGACAAACCTAGATGGTTATCTTAAAGTTTATGAAGAGCTCCTCCCAAAGAGAATTCTGCAATAAATTCTTGTCGTTGTCAGGCGCTATTTGGTTTTGGGTTTATGCTGTAACTGTTATTTCCTGCTTGTGAACTGATTGCACCATTGCTTGTTTTATAAGTGTTGATTCAAGTTCAAGAATTTTTTTGGTAATAGGGCTTTCTGCGTTGAGAGTGAAAAGTTTTGTTTTGCCAAAAGTTCTTGTGATTTTAACAATCTGGTATTTTTCTAGTTCAGGCCAGTAATTAAAGAGCGATGCCTTTGATATGCCTGCACCAGCTTCAATATCCTTTTTTGTGAAGTCCATTCCTTTGTTGTCAACAAGAAAGTCTAGTATTTTAAATAGTGGCATGTCACCGGTTAGCTGCAGCAATAATGACTTTTCGCTCATAATAACCATAAGAAAAAGAAAAGTATATAAATCTTACCTTTCAAAGTCTATTTTGATAGACTCATGATATGGAGCGACGAAGAAATCAAGGGAAAAATCCTGCACAAACTGGCTCGTTTCGGTAAGTTTGAACACAGCCATACTGCTATTGAACATTTGCAAAAGGGGTTCCCAAAAGACTTGGCAGGAAGAGTTAAATATCTTGTGCGTGAACTTAAAAAAGAGGGAATTCTCAAAACTAAACCTACAAGCTATGGTGAGCAGCTATCAATAAATGTTGACATGGCCGAGAAAGTAATGGTGTATATTGATATTTTCTTAAAGCGAAAAGATTAACTAAACGTTCGAATCCAGACTGCCGGTTAATAAAATTTATAAAATTGTTCTCTTTTTTAGGTTTTCAGATGGTTGAGTTTTCACGAATTAAAACATATTCTATACACAGAAGAAAGAATATTGTAACCCTAAATGATTTTGCGAATATCACTATACCGACCAAATTCCATCATCCTGATATGCCAAAAATAGCTAATAAGGTTATCAAAGCTAAAAAAACTAACTCACAAATAATTCTTATGTGCGGCGCCCATGTTGTCAAGACAGGCCAAACCCCCTATATAATAGATTTAATGAAAAGGGGGCTAATAACCCACATTGCCGTTAACGGCGCCTTTTCAATTCATGATTTTGAGATTTCCCTTATTGGGGCAACCAGTGAGGATGTTGCAGCCAACCTAAAAGATGGCAGTTTCGGCATGGCTGAGGAAACCGGAGGGCTGATGAACAGTGCAATCAAACAATACCAGAATCTTGGCTACGGCAAAGCTATCGGGAAAAAGATTGATGAGCTTAACAATCCTTATAAAGAGTTTAGTGTGCTATGGAATGCTTACAAGCTTAATATTCCGGCTACAGTTCATGTTGCTATTGGCACAGATATCATTCATCAGCATCCATCGTGTGATGGCAGTGCTTTGGGAAATGCAAGCTACAATGATTTTAAAATTTTTGTTGATTCAGTCGCTAAGCTTGATAAGGGCGTTTGCCTGAATATCGGCTCTTCAGTAATTCTGCCTGAAGTTTTTCTTAAGGCGCTAACAGTTGCCCGAAACCTGAACTTTAATATCTCAAATATCACTACCGCTAATTTTGACCAGCTAGACCATTACAGGCCAAGAATTAATGTTGTTCAAAGGCCGATTCAGGCATTTGGCGGGGAAAGTTATATAATTATCGCCAAACATCAGGATTCAATCCCTGATTTATATGCTTCAGTTATGCAGGTTGAGGATAGGTTATGATAGACCAGTTCAAGGCAAAAACAATTGTGGTTATTGGCGATGTTATGCTAGACAAATATCTGCATGGCACTGTTGAAAGGGTTTCTCCAGAAGCTCCAGTGCAGGTTCTGAGATATACCAAATCTTCCTGTGTTCCTGGCGGCGCAGCTAATGTCGCAAATAATATTGTCTCTCTTGGTGCAAAGGCAATATTATGTGGTGTTGTTGGCAGTGATGAAAACAAAGAGCTGCTTTTTGAAAAGCTGAAGCTGGCTAATATTGATACCTCTGGACTGTTTGTTGATGAAACAAGGCCGACTATTGTTAAGCAGCGGGTGATGAGCGGAAACTATCAGCTGCTTCGTATTGATTATGAGAAAACTGAGCATATTAGTGAGGAGCTTGAGCAAAAGGTTTTGGATTTTGTTAAATCCTCTATCACTAAAGTTGATGGGATTGTGGTCAGCGACTATGCTAAGGGTATGCTTAGCGAGCGCCTTGTTCGTGAGATAGTCAAGCTTGCAAAGCTTCGCAAGAAACCCATAGTAGGGGATATGAAGCCGAAAAATGCTGATTTTTTCAGAGATTTTGACCTGCTTGCTCCTAATGTGAAAGAGGCAGGTGTGATTGCCAAAATAAAGGGTTCAAATGCCGAGACAGTGCAGCGCATGGGCCGCTATCTTGTTGCTAAACTCCACTCCAACATTTTTATAACAAGAGGCGCAAATGGCATTTCAGTGTTTGAGAAAAATGGCTCTTTTGAGCATATTCCAACAAGAAAAATTCAGGTGTTTGATGTTAGTGGCGCCGGAGATACTGTTGTAGCTGTCTCAGCTCTTGCTATGGCGTGCGGAATGAATCTGTTTGATACAGCCAGGCTTGCAAATAAGGCAGGCGGCTTGGTTGTACAGAAGCCTGGAACATCAACACTGACTATTGATGAGCTGAAAAGCATTTATCGTGAGGATATCAGCGAATTTCTTAAGGAGGGTATTGAGATTAAGCAGAGGGTTATGCAGACCCAGACCGATAAAATTGATATGATTGCTAAAATCTTTATTGAAGCCTATAAAAATCATCATAAGGTTCTGGCTTTTGGCAATGGCGGCAGTGCAACCGATGCCCAGCATCTGGTAGGGGAGATTGTTGGCAGGTTTAAGAATGAACGCAAAGCTTTTCCGGCAATGGCCTTGACATGCGATTCAGCTGTTGTCACAGCAATTGCAAATGACTATGGTTATGACAAGATTTTTGAAAGGCAGGTAGAGGCAGCTGTCCAGCCAGGTGATGTTGTTGTGGGCATTACTACAAGCGGGAAATCGCCTAATGTTATAAATGGCTTGCGCTGTGCTAAAGAGCTGGGCGCTAAAACTATTGGTTTAACAGGCAAGGATGGCGGTTTAATGCCTGGTGTATGTGATGTCTGCCTTATTGTCCCATCAGATAATACTCCCAGAATTCAGGAAACTCATATGGTTTTGATTCACATAATTTGCGAACTTTTGGATAACGAGTTTGTTAAAAAATGAAGCAAAAAGCAGTTTTCCTTGACAGGGACGGAGTTATCAATGAAGACAGGGGATATATTTCCAATATTGCCGACTTTCATTTTCTGCCAGGTGTTTTCGAGGCTTTGAAGCTGTTGCAAAAAAATAATTACCTATTAATTCTTGTTACCAATCAGTCCGGGATTGGCGTTGGCAAATACACTCATGATGAATTTAGGAGGGTAACAAATTATATGCTTGCAGAGCTTGAAAGAAGAGGTATTTGTTTTGGCGCTGTTCAATACTGCCCGCATAAGCCAGATGAGGGGTGTGCATGCAGGAAGCCAAACCGCGGCATGATTGATGAAGTTCTGGTAAAGCTTGATATTGATTTAAGGTATTCCTTTTTTGTTGGCGATAAAACCTCTGATATAAAGCTTGGCAACGACATTGGCTGCAGGAGTTTGTTAGTCAGGACTGGCGCCGCAGGCACTGATAAGAAGTGTGATGCTGTTCCTGCCTATATTGTTGCTGACCTGGCCGCCGCTGCAAGGGTTATTGTCGAATCTTCAAAAAAAATAAGGCCTCTTGACGAGCTTAAAAGTGTGGTGGCAGAGCTTAAGAAGCAGGCTAGGAAGATTGTTACTCTTAATGGCAGCTTTGATGTTTTGCACCCAGGCCACGCTTATATTATAAGGGAAGCCAAAAAGCAGGGTGATATTCTGATTCTTGGATTGAACAGCGACAGTTCTATTAAAGCTTATAAGGGTGCAGACCGACCCATTAATTCAGAAAGGGACAGGGCAGAGCTTCTGTCAGCTTTTGCAGATGTTGATTACATAACCTTTTTTGATGAGATTCACCCGATTAATTTTATCGAGGCTATTCGGCCTCATGTTCATGTTACTGGTACAGAATATGGTGAAAATTGTATTGAGGCAGAAACAGTCAGAAAATACGGGCAGCTTTATTTTGTTCCAAGAATCAGCCCAACAAACTTTTCCACAACAGCAATTCTTAAAAAAATACAGAGCATAAACGCTGAAAAAGATGAATGCAAGTTTATAAAAAGTGTTTAGAAAGCGGGTTATTAAAAAATTAGCTGTGTTATTTGTTTTTAAGGCTAAGTTATTTAAATAGCTGGTTTTTATTCTGTTTCAAGTAATATGATTGGTGTAATATGGGTTTAATTCCGGATAATCTTATGCCCTCTCCTGAGGAGGCGAGGAGGATAATTGAGGATTTGCTTAAAGGAACGCCTGAGCCTGCTAAGGATAGTGTTATTGCAACTTCTTATAAGGATATAATGTTTGAGTCGGTTGCTTATCGCGATCCTGGAGTGATGGATAAAGCACTTTTTTCTTTTGATGCTAGTCTTGTTCGTTTGAAGCAGGCTGGTTTTGAGCGTCATGCTAGGCCTCAGGAAGTTTTTGGTTTAATTGTTGATGGTTTGGAGGGTAAATTGGCTGGTGGTTTTAAGGGTGTTTATGATGATATGCTTTTAAGTTATGGTGAGTGGTTGAGTTTGGCGGTGAAGCGTGAGGGTGATGTTTTGGTTGCTTATGTTGATCCTAAAAATTTAGTTTTTGATAAAGGTAGTAATAACTATATTGTTTGTGGTGGTCAGGTTGATTGTGTTGGTAAAGAAACTTTTAGTATAAAAGGGAAGCAATCAGAGACTTGGATTGATTTGAAACAATTTGAGGATAAGTTTGTTAAGTTTATGTATAGCCGTTCTTTTAATCAATTGCCTGAAATAATGCGGGAAGGAAATTTAAGAGCACGGGTTTATTTGCCTTCTGAGGGTGTTGTGCGGCCTGTGGCTCGTGGCTTCTTCAACGGCAGGTTCAATGTCGGCAGCTACTACTACAGCAATGGGGCGTCGCGGGGTACGTCGTTAGTCGCGCAAAAAATTTCCATCGGGCAATATGAAGGTGGATTTTTTTAAATTACCTCTTTTTCTTCTTTTTTGTTCCTAAAAATTAAACACCCGCGAACGAGCTTTCCGTATACTCTATCTTCAGAAATCAAACCTCAACCAGTACTTCCCTTTTGCTTACAAGCTCTTTCAGTATAAGAGAATCATACAAATCTATCAGTTTCTTGGCTATCAAACTTTCTCGGTTAATCTTATACAATTTAGCCCTTCCAACCTCCCTGACCTTCACAATAATCCCAAGCTTCAATAACGCAGGGAATTCTGAATGCAGGGTGCCCCAGCTCACGCCGGCATTAAGCACATCAGTCAAAGTATAATCAAAATCCCTGCCCTCAATCAAATACTGCAATATTCTCATGCGGGGGCTGTCGCCCACGACTTCCAAAAAGATTGAGTTCTCGTTCATAGCATAACTAAAAGCTCAGCTATATTTAATTTTTTAGCACCTTAAATAGTTCTTTCAGCACTGTCTCCCAATTCGCCCATGTCATCCTTCTTTTCCCGGTAATCTTCCGGTTGAATGGCTGGTCGTAAAGTATTTGCTCCCATGTTGGGATTTCTATGCCTTTAACGCAGGGGTTGTCGTCTATTAGGATATCCCCTCTTATCATTGTTTTATCCCGGGTTATTATCAGGCGTTCAAGCCAGTCAGCTCCTAAATGCTTTTCTGTCCATCGGTATTTGTCAAGAACGCAGTTTTGATATGGCAAAAATGGTGAGGTGCAGATAAAAACTGCATGCCCTAAATCCTGCATTTTTGTTATTGCCTCAAGACCGCCTGTGATTGGTTTCAGCAGGTAGTTAAATTCAGGCACGCATCTGATTTCATCTACTAGTGGATGCAGCTCTTTTGGATAGTCGCCTTTAAAGGTGAACGATGCTCTTTTTTCAATTGGAACATACGGCTTGTCAGGATGCCTTTCCACCCATCGGTCTATAAATCCCTGTTCATAATCTGCAAGCACATCATCCATATCAACAAGAATTTTCACAAAGCAATAGAACAGATTGCATTAATAAATCTTTTTAGGCCTTCCGCAAATTTTTGCGGTTTATATACAAACAGGCAAAATTTACGGAGCTAGCCTTTTGCCCACTATTCAAACAAAAAACGCAAAAGTCTAGCCTCCGTAATCTTTAAATAGATGTGGTTATTACTGGACGATAGTTACTTAACTAGAGGTCTTGAAATGAAAAAATATATTTTAATCGGATTAATCTTAGCATTATCCCTTATTTCTATAGGAACGGCTTTTGCGTTGCCGCTGACAGTCAATGAAGTTCAGATTGATGATATTACCTTAACATCAGGCGCTAATCGTGTTTCTCTTGATAGAAATGCAGAATACTCTGTTGAGATTCAGTTCACTCCGCAGCAAGCCATTGAAAACCTTGAGTTAGAGGCTTTTATTTCCGGTTATGAATACAATTATGATGATAAAATCAGTGATGGTACCCCTGCGGATGATTATGATGCTAACATCACCTATAAGAGAACCTTAAGCATAAGAATTCCAAAGGATGTTGAGGAGGATTCCTATAAGATAAGAGTGCTATTTTCAGACAGAGATGGAGACACCTTAATTAAGGATTACAATCTAAAGCTTGACCCTGTTAAGAATGCTGTTGAGATTGTTGATATTATTCTTTCGCAGGAAATATTAGAGGCAGGTAATGTCTTAACAGCAGTTATCAGGCTCGCAAATCTTGGCGAGGATGATGAGGAGGATATTAGGGTAGAGCTTTCTGTTCCAGAGCTTGGCTTAATGCAGGTTGAGTATATTGATGAGATTGCAGCAGAGGACGAAGAGAGTTCTGAGGAGCTTTTACTTAGGATTCCAACTGATGCAAAGCCAGGAGTTTACACATTAAATGTAAGGGCAGACTATGATAACAGGCACGCATCTGTTTTCAGCTCAGCAACTTTCAGCGTTAAAAATAATGCTAAAGCTCTTAGCGGGCCAAAGACAGTTATTGTGGTTGGTTCGCAGATTGAATCAGCCTCAGCTGCAAAGCCCGGCATTTTTCCTGTTAGTCTGACAAACAATCTCCGCGCCCAGGCTTTTACTTTGGCTGTTGAGGGTGTTGACGGCTGGGCTGATGCTGAAATTAATCCTGTTAATACTGCGCTATTAGAGTCTGGTGAAACAGCGCAATTTGCTGTTATTTTAACCCCCAATAGGGGTGTTGAGGCTGGAACAAGAGTGTTTACTGTTAATTTTTATACAGGGGGAAAAGCACTTAAGCAGATTCCACTAACTGTCAATGTTTTGCCAACAAGCCAGGATATTCCTTACTTTGCTGTTGCAATTGCAGGCATTATTATTTTGGCTTTGTTAGCTGCTTTGTTGTTTTTCAGAAAGATTAATAACCACTCCAAAGACAGTGTGGAATCAAAAAAGCAGCAGATTAATACTTATTACTAAACCGGGGGATAAAAGTTGAGGCTGTTCAGGATTTTTTTATTGGTGTTTTTACTAGCTATACCGCTTGTTAACGCCAATGAACCGGTGGATATTCAGGTTGACAATCTGTATATTGAAGCCCTGACGCAATCTGTTGAAATCTCGCCCTGTGAGGCAGCCACCTTTGAGTTCAGGCTTACAAATATTGGTTCAATCGAGGATACATTCTATCTTGGGGTTGATCCATTTGCCGGAAATGCAAGGCTTAGCAGAAACACCATCGTCCTCAAGCCATCTCTCCCGCAGGTTGTGAAAGTTTATATTACTCCGGACTGTGCGGTCTACGGCGATTTTGAGGTTAGCCTTCTTGCTCAGTCTAAATCCTTAGAAGCCCTCTTTAGCGAGGTTTCAAAGCTGAATATTATTCCAAATGATGTCCTGCTTATTGCACCGGCAGTCAGCAAAGTGAAAGCAGGCTACGAACCCTCTTTTGTTGAGCTTTCTTTAAATAATATAGGCCCTCGGGACACAACCTACAATTTGTCTTTGGAGACAGCGGTTGACTGGATAAAACTTAAGCCAGAGTTAATAACAATACCAGCAGGCTCATTCCAGTCAGCAAAACTGTTTGTTCTCCCGCCCCAAACTGCTGAGGAGGGGATTTATGAAGCAACAGTCGTGGCAAAAGTTGATTCAGGAAGGGAGTACGCCAAAACATTAAGGGTTATGCTCAAAAATCCGGATTTTAACTCATACCTTGAGGCGAAAGTAGCTTCTGTTCTGCATTTTTTTGCCAGCTACTGGTGGAAGATTTTGCTGGCTATCGCTGTTGTTATTTTTGTGGTTCCAGCGTTTGTCCTGTTTTTTATATGGCGCAGTGCAACAAAGGAAATCAGAAAAGAAATAAAAGAGCAGAGGCAAAAGGATAGTGAAAAACAAAAACAGGAAAAGCTTAGAAATAATATTGAGCAGCAAAGGCAGATAGAATCGCAAAAGCGTGAAGCAGAAAACCTTGCTTATAATAATCTCAGAAAAAAAGCTGTCCCAATTCTCAGGAGAGAGCTAAGGAAGGAATTTAAATTTATTCCAAGAATCCAGAGCTTAAACATAATAAAATCATTTGGATTTATGCTGTTTGTTCTGCTTTTCGCTGGCGTTGGCTATCTTGCCTATGCCTTTTATGATGCTATCCTATACTTTAAGTTGTATGCAATTTCAGCGCTCTCGGTTCTGCTGTTATGTTCAGCCATGTTTTTTCTTGTGCGCACTATTAAATCCAGGCGCATTAAAGCAAGGCTGTTGGCTGTTGATGCTGAAAAGATAAAGCGCGAGATTAAGGATAAGCTTTTCGCAGACTATAATCTTATACATAAATCTGTTGTTAGAAAGTTTGGCTCAGGGCAATGGATATTCTGGCTAGGGGCTGCATCCTTTTTTATCAGCATGTCTGTCCTGTCCTTTTTTGTTTTGTCACCTGTTTATAGCATGCCAATTTTCAATCTTCTTGGGTTTGGATTGCTGGTGCCGGCTGTTTTTAGCATTATTTTTGCAACGCTTCGCCATTGTTTATACCTTAAAAATACAGCAAGGTTCTTTTTTGGACAGCTTCAGGCCAAAAAGCAGCTAGCTGTTTCATTGGAGTGGCTTGGAGGCCTGCATAAGCTTGCATTTTCGCCGTCCTCAAAGTTGGAGCATGCTGCGCTTTTAGTCAGGAAATTTACCAAATTCGCTGAAAAGCCAGGCGATAGAGTATACCAATATTTTGAGATTGAGTCGCATAACCTTCCAATCAAGGAAGCTAAATGCTTTTTTTCAATAAAAAAATCCTGGCTAGAATCGGATAGGCCAAAGCTGATGCAGTTTACAGACAGATGGGTTAATGTGCCGGCAGCAAAGGCAAGCGAAGATGAAAAATTCTTTTATTACGAAGCTTATATTAATAGCTTAGATGCTATTTTTGCAATCGCCACCAAATCAGCGTCCCAGCAAAAAATCGGTGAAATAGAAAAACAGCCGGAACAGCAGCTTTCATCCGGCATACCTGATGAGAGTGAACCTCCTGTCGGGAAAAAGAAGCTGCATTACTTCATTTTTGCTGTTTCACTGCTTCTTGTTGCTGTAGTTATCAGCACTGCCTTTTACTCAATGCAGTTTGCAGCGCCGCAGGAGCCATTAAACATTGAGGGTATTACCCAAATTGAGGAGGTTACCAACTATGTTGCCGGGCTTGCCTCAAATATGGGTGCAGGAATTCCATCGCAGCGGTGGATAGAAAATACCGAGCAAAGGCTAGGCCTTGCGAACTATTTTAATGACCCGGACAATGAAGACCTTATATTTTCTGCCTCCCCTGTTGAGCATATCAGCATAAGATTTGAGAAAAATACCGCTATTCTGGCTCCGGACTTTAGCTGGAACGGCAAAACAACAGTTATTTTCAAGGCAACAGACAGCGATGGTGCAACAGCCTCCAGCAATCTTGTTGAGCTTATTGTTGAGCCAGCTCCTGAAAGAGTGCAAATACAGCAGTTCTTTGCCTCATTTAAGCCCTTTATCAAATACTTTCTTTTGGGGATAGTTATGGTTATAGCTGTTCTGGCGCTTTTTGAGCTGAAGAGGGATTAGTTCTTTTCTATTCGCTAACCTTTAAATAATTCTCCTTTATAATATTAGTTATGGATATTGGTCTATTAAACCCGTTTGAGCTTGACAAAAGCACGCTGCCTGTTCTTGAGGATATCTTAGATGCTGAAAATAAAAAATTGCAGGAGCTAAATGCGCTCAAAGACAAAAGACATCTTAAGTTTGGTAAAGTTCTTAGTAGAGACAGCCTAGAACACATGCTTTTTCCAGAGGTCTGCAGTAAAGTAAACCAATTTCTTGGTGTTTCTGAAATAACACCCCCATCTCTACAATGTTATCGCTATTTCCCGCAGACAGCTATGCCTTATTTAGCTGGCAGGTATGCCTTAACAGGTTTGATGCTTTCAGAAACTGTGGTTTTTTCCCCTTTTTTGCCTTCATGGGTTTTATTGCCTTTGTTAGGCTCTGTTGGACTGTTGCTGTTTGCAACGCTTCGTAGCCATCAAATAAAAATACAATCAGGGGATAAATATCTGCTAACTTCTGATAATTCTTTAATCATACAAATAAGAAGGAACAGCAAAGCAAGCATTTTCGGAACTTTATGCCATGAGTATACTCATCATGTTTATGGGCTTAAGCACCCTGACACATATCTGCTGCCAGCAAGAAATTTATCCGCTGAAATTCTTACAGAGGGCCACGCCCGTGGAGTGGCTAGAAAAATGTCTTCTAATTGCTTTGTAGAGGAAAACAACCCTGCATTTTTGTATTTTGACCAGCAATTCCTTGTAGGCGAGTTTAAAAGTATCTATAAATGGCGCTGCAAGGAAATGGGTTTAACTCCGAAAAAAAATCTGACAGGGGTTAAAACGTTTATTGATGCTGTTGAAAACGAGGCAAGACATGTAATGGGCATCCCAACCCCCCACGCTTTAGGTAACCTCATTTTTTATTCTATAGAAAAAAGTTGTGGTTACGGCATCTACAAAAGTTTTTTGCATAGTATACCTGCGCCTAAAAATAGATAGTGGTGACACGGGTGGATATTCACCGAATTTTTACAAAAAATTCGATAAAAAGTGGGCGATTAAACCCGCTGATGCGGCTTTAATCCCCCTAAAACTGGGGACACGGGGATTTGAACCCCGATTAATCGGTTTCTTCCAAAGCTATTTGGTCATTGCCCCTATGGACTCGTCGCTCCATGGCTGGAGCCGATTATAATAGCCAAGTTATACGATGTCCCCTTTAGCATCATTAATTTTTTCGTTGCTTATTAAGTTTTTGATTTAGAAGCGTATTCCCATATAATATCAAAATATGATTTGTAGGTTTTTGCGATTTCCCGGCTTTTTATAAGAATTGCAATCGGCTCTCTTGTCCAGGTGATTACTGCAACATTATCTCCGTATATATTTGTTGATACCGGAGACAATTCCCGGGCTATTGTTCTTATTTTTGCAAGGGGAATCTTAAACTCCGGCTTTTTTCCGCTGAATATAATATGCAATGGAATTTTTTGTTTTACCCTTTCCTGTTTGTATTTTGTTGCATAAAACTTCAGGGGTGTTTTAATATCCCTCTCCCCTCCAATGATATACACGGGTTTTGCTGTTCTTAGCTGGTCATCCAGGATTGATTTGATGCCATTAATTCCCCTGTAGAACAGTGTTTGTTGCTTGGTTTTATGTTCGCCAAATTTTAGCCTAAGTTCCGGCAGTATCTTTTCAATAGCCGCCTTTTTTTCCTCGATAATGCTTTTGATGTGTTCCGGGGATTCCGGCAGGTAAAACCGCTGGTTATTTTCTTTTATAAAGGAGACAATCCCTTTTTTGATTAATCTTTCAAGTGCATCATACACATTCCTTCTATGAATACCGGTTTTTCTTGACAGCTCTCCTGCCTGTGATTTGCCATGCTCTACTAACTCCGCATAAAGTTTTGCCTCAATTCTGGTTAGGCCAGCTTCCATTAGCTCATTTTCCATAGCGCTATTTAACAATCAAATATATTTAAAGCTTGTGGTAACATTAGTCACCACACATATTTAAATTGTTCAGGCTTTTTACTTGTGTTAGGTGATGGACGGAGGTTAAAATGGTAAATAACAATCAAAGTGCAAAACAGCTTACCAATATTACAGTTGGGGTTCCTGTTGAGTCAATGAACCCAGTATATTCAAGGATTGACTGGGAGAGTGACTATCAAAAGGAGGTTCAGGATGTTCTGAACAACTTTGGAGGAAAGGCAGGGGCTGAGATAAAATACGATGGCTATAGGTTTCAGCTTCATAAAAAAGGGGATATAGTTGCAGCATTTACCAGGGAGTTTAATCCTTATATTATGGAGTTATACCCTGAGCTTATGCTATCTATCAGGCATCTTCCTGATTGCGTTCTGGATTGTGAGCTAAATGGGGGCGGGCAAAAAAAGGATTTTGAGAAGGTGAGAAAGAGATTTAGGTTTAAAATCAGCAAAAAATCCCTTGAGAGTTATCTTGCTTCAGGCATTGTTGAGGAGCAGCCCCTAAGCCTTAGTGTATTTGATGTGCTGCATTTTGAGGGTGTTGATTACTTTAACAGGCCCCTTCATGAAAGAAGAAAAAGGGTTGAGGCAATAGCTGAGGAAAAAATCAAGCCAACCACCCAGTTTATTGTAACAGACCCGGATGCTCTTAAAACCCTGTTTGATGCAACAATCGCTCAAAAACAGGAGGGTTTGGTTGTCAAAAATCTTGATTCGGTTTACATTCCGGGCCATAACCCCAATTGGATTAAGCTAAAGACTTTTGAAACCCTGGATTTGGTTGTTTTGGGCTTATACGAAGAGGCTGGTGAGTTGACTCAGGCGCTTGTTGGCTGTTATAACCCTGCAAAAAATGGTTATGAAACCCTGGCAAAGGTTAATCTTAAGCGTGAGGGTATTAATAATGATGTTGCTGCTGTTTTGGCTAGGAAGAAAAGAAAAAGCAAGCCAGCAAACACTATAGTTAATCCTGCATTAAAGGCAGATAGCATTAACTGGCCTGCTTTTTTTGTCAGTCCTGAAAAATCCATTGTGCTTGAGGTTAAGGCGCTGAATATTACAAGGGGAAAAAACTGGCACAGCTGTGATTATGACGGAAAAACCGCCTACTCTTTAAGAATAGGCTGGACAAAGGGCATTAGATACGACAAAAATGTGAGCCAATCCACTCCTTTAGGTGAGGTTGAGAGGCTCTATAAAATGTATGGAGGCGAGGACCATGAGTAAGCTCGAAGAAAGGTTGACAAAGGCAGAGATGGAGGCAAATAAAAAAAAGGTTATGGCTGAACTGAAAAAGGTTCAAAGGCAGGGCATTGATGGCTTAATCAGCTTTTTGCTTGCGAGTGATTTTTTTTCCGCGCCTGCCTCAACTATGTTTCATGGAAATTATGAGGGAGGCTTGGCAAAGCACAGCTATGCAGTTTATGAAGCTTTCAGGCAAAAGAATGAGGATTATCATCTTGGACTTTCTGTTGACTCATTAGTTTTGGCAGCTATTGGCCATGATTTTGATAAGATTGGAAAGTATGAGCCAAATCTGTTAAAGAGCGGTGCTTTGTCTGAGGCAAAACCCTATAAGGTTAATACAGACTTCCCATTTGGGCACGGAGAAAATTCTGTCAGGGTTATTGAGCAGTTTGTTCATCTGACTGATACAGAAGCATTGTTAATCAGATGGCATATGGGCATGTTTGACAAGGAATACGAAACAGTAGAGCCAAAACTCAAGATTGTGTGCCCAGCAATAACCGCGCTGCAATGTGCTGACAGAGAGGCTACTGATTATATTGCTTAGCAGGAGGTATGTGGAAAGCCCAGCCGATAACACCATCACCTTTTAGTAGTGAAAATCCAATAGCTTTATAAAGCGCTCTTATTGCCTATGTTGCAGGTAATTAGGTGTTTAATATGGGTTTAATTCCGGATAATCTTATTCCTACTGGTGAGGAGGCGAGGAGGATACTTGAGGAGTTGTTGAGTATGCCTGTTGATTCGGTTAATCCTGATTCTATTGGTTCTTCTTATAAGGATGTGGTGTTTGAGTCGTTGGCGTACAGAGAGCCTGGAAAATCAGATAAGGCTTTGTTGTCTTTTGATGCTAGTCTTTCTCGTTTGAAGAGTGCTGGTTTTGAGCGTCATCCAAGGCCTCAGGAAGTTTTTGGTTTGTTGATTGATGGTTTGGAGGGCAAGTTAGCTGGTGGGTTGAAGGGTGTTTATGATGATATGTTTAAAAG
>CAZGZA010000010.1:0-19372 GCA_964529655.1 uncultured Methanosarcinales archaeon
AACCATTACAATTTTCAATAATTTAATTGAAAGTATTGGAAAGAAAACTTTAATCAGGGGAATAGTATTGGGAGGCCTGCTTTTTGGAGCTAAAAAAGCGACTGTGCAGACGACAATGTCTGGAGTTGCGCTTACTGGAAAAATTGAATATAATGACGACGACCTGATGGAAAACAAGATAAAAGGAGAGGGAGAAAAATTAAAGTTTAGCGCCGGGATTGAAATCAGATTGTGATTTTAGTGCCGAAATTTTTATAAACTTCCATTTCTTTTCAGGCTTTTATCGTCGTAAAAGAATGATTTAGGGGGGCTCGTAGTTCAGCGGCAGAACGTCTCGTTGACGTCGAGAAGGTCTCCGGTTCAAATCCGGACGGGCCCATTATTTGTTCGCAGTTGCTTTAAGGGGATTAAAGCTGCGTTAGCGGGTTTAATCGCCTAGTTTTTACCAGATTTTTTTTAAAAATCTGGTGAATATCCGGACGGGCCCATTATTTGTTCGCAGTTGCTTTAAGGGGATTAAAGCTGCGTTAGCGGGTTTAATCGCCTAGTTTTTACCAGATTCATGGAAATCTACTGATTTCCAGGATGCAAATAAATCCTAATAGGATTTATTGCACAAAAAATGCAAAACATTTTTTTGTGCCAAAAGCACAAAAATCTCCGAAGATTTTTGGCTCCCAAAAAGCAAGAGCTTTTTGTGGAATCCAAAGGATTTTTGTGCATTTTCCTAAAAATCTGGTGAATATCCGGACGGGCCCATTTTCTTTGTACAGCCTCAAAATGTAGCCATTACTTTATTAATGGTTTTAATAAATGTGCGATTAAGCCCATTAACATAAACCATCATTGGTTCATCATTTAACTTTACTAGCCTATTTGTTCCTTTATAAATTCCGAGGCTGAGGATTCTGCCTAATGTAGCCGCGGGAATGAATTGAGGTAGCTTTCCTCTTGATTTTTTGAGATAACTGAAATAATCGCGAAGTTCTTTTAGTGATGCTACAATCTCTTTTGTGCTTTTTTTTAGTTTCATTAGCTTTCCTGTTCCAAGACCTGTATGCCTCAGTGCATGGAATAAACGTTCACCCTTTATTTCAACATCTTCTGCGCATTTATCTAATACTGGAGTAAGATTGTCTGCGGCATGCTCTAGTTCAGAGCTGTTCATCATAGACGGCCTCTTTGAGGTGAACTTGAATTGTTGCTTAAACACCCCCTCCATATAGCCTAATTCGTCTTCTATCTCTTTTCTGTGTTCTGTCGCAGGCCTCATCTTGTTTAGCAGCATATTCCGGATTTTAAATACTTTTAGTTTTTGGCCTGCAAAAAAGTTATAGGGAACATCTCGAAATATTTATAAAGCAGAAATCCCACTTTTAATATACAAAGAGGTTGATAAAAATGGCTTGGAAGCTGGATATATTTGCATTTGGCGCGGTGATAGGCATTCTTCTTATATCTATATTAGCCATGGTTGTAGAAAATACTTCCTTAACAGGAGCATTTAGCTACGAAAAAAGTATTGACAACTCTATTTCAAATTGCATCGGCTTAAGGATACAATGCAGGAAATGTTTATACACCCCCTACAATTTTAACGGAAGGCAGCTATGCAACCAGCTATGTGAGCGTTATTTTGAAAGGTGTTATGAAAAATCCCTTCCAACAACACCTTTGGTTAGGGGTTAAAAAGAGGTGAGCTCCTATTAAAGGCTATTTCAAGTACTTTTTTGTAATCTTTTTTGTGTTAATCACCTACCTAGCTTTCTTGACGGTTAAGCCGTTTTTAAGCGCAGTGTTTGCGGGATGCATTATTGCTTATATTTTTCATCCATTATACCGGCAGGTTAATAAATATCTTAAAAACACTAATCTAAGCGCTTTTCTTGTTTCAGTTGTCATTATTCTTTTGGTAACTATCCCTCTGCTTGTTCTTGCTGACAATATGGCCAACGAAGCAAGATTTTTTTACTTAAGAGCCAAGCAAAAGCTTGCAACAGGCAATATTTTTGATGTGCAGTGCGAAGTTGGTGTACTATGTTCTGCAATCACCAAACTTAAAGAATGGGTTTCAAACCCCTCGTTTCGGGACTATGCGGAGGATGTGGTCTCGCGGCTTTCAAATTTTGTTTTGAACCAGGCATCTGATTTTGTTTTTGCTTTGCCCGGGGTATTATTGCAGATGTTTGTTGCCTTTTTTGTAAGCTTTTACCTGTTTAAGGACGGAAATAAGCTGATTGAAAGACTAAAAAATGTTTTGCCGCTTAAGCCGGCTTTTCAGAGAGAGATATTCCACAAAATTGACCAGATAACATACGCAGTTATTTACGGTTCAATTATTGTAGCTTTAATTCAGGGTTCGCTTGGAGCGGTTGGTTTTTTTGTATTCGGCATAAGCTCGCCTATCCTTTGGGGTGTATTAATGAGCATCTTTGCTTTAATTCCATTTCTTGGAACTACAGTAATATGGGCTCCGATGTCGCTGCTTTTAATTATTGACGGCCTAGTTGACAATCAGACAGGCGTGTTAGTGCGCGGCATCGGCCTCCTGCTTTTTGGAGCGCTTGTTGTTGCCTCTATCGATAATATACTCAAGCCGAAGCTTATCGGTGCCAGAGCAAAGGTACATCCAGTTTTGGTGTTGCTAGGAGTTCTTGGCGGCTTAATATTCCTCGGCTTTGTGGGATTTATTATCGGTCCCTTGATTTTAGCGTTATTTGAAGCTTTCCTGCAGGTGTATGAAAAAGAAAAATCGCTGATTTTAAAATGAGATTTAAGGTTAAAGACCTGGATATTGCAACAGGCGGCATTCTTGTAGTTGTTCTTAACCAAGAGGATGCGCATAAACTTGACCTAAGTGCAGGAGACAGGGTTTTGGTGAAGAACAGTGTAGGAAAAACAATTGCAATTGTTGATATTGCAGAGTCATCCAAACACATTAAAAGAGGCCAAGTGGGTTGTTTTGAGGAGGTGCTTGACAAGGTGGGGGTTGTTGAAGGTGAAACAGTTGATATTTCTTTCGCCCGCAAGCCGGATGCCATTCATTTCATAAGAGAAAAGCTCGATGGAAAAAAGCTGTCTTTCTCTTCAATAAATTCCATTGTCTCCAGTGTTGTTGAGGATGAGCTGACTGACGGCGAACTTACCTATTTTGTTTCAGCATGTTTTACAAGAGGCATGTCCATCAAGGAGATAATCGCTCTTACCAAATCAATTGTCATCAACGGTGACAGACTTGATTTTAACAGGCCGATGGTGCTCGACAAGCACTGCTCTGGCGGGATTCCCGGAAACAGAACAACAATGCTTATTGTTCCGATTATCGCAGCTGCTGGTTTTACAATACCCAAAACAAGTTCTCGAGGCATAACATCTGCCGCTGGAACAGCGGATGTGATGGAGGTGCTAACGAATGTTACCTTGCCGGTTAGCGAGATTAAAAAAATAGTGAACAAAACCAATGGCTGCATTGTATGGGGCGGCGGGATGAATTTAGCGTCAGCAGATGATAAACTGATAAGGGTTAGGCAACCGTTGAGCATAGACCCAGATGGGATGCTTATCTCAAGCATTATGGCCAAAAAAATGGCTGTAGGCGCCACGCACATCCTTATAGACCTGCCGATTGGACGGCATACTAAAATTAGAACAAAAGCCCAAGCTGAGAGGCTTAAGCGATTGTTTAGAATTGTTGGAAAACAGCTAAAGATGAAAACCTATGTTGTTACAACAAATGGACAGGAACCTATAGGCAATGGTGTTGGGCCTGTTTTAGAGGCAAGAGACGTTCTTTATGTCCTTAGGAGGGACTCAAAAAGGCCTCTTGACCTTGAGCGTAAAGCTATTCTTTTGTCAGGTAAACTACTGGAGATTGCCGGCGTCAAAAACGGCGTTAAAAAAGCGGGAAAAATTCTGGAAAGCGGCCTTGCCTATGCAAAAATGCAGGATATTATAAAAGCCCAGGGTGGAGACCCGCACACCAACCCTGACAAACTAAAGCTAGGCCGCTATACTTATCATGCGCGTGCAGCCAAATCCGGAAAAATAACTGATATTAACACAAAAAGCATAGCAAGAATAGCGAGAATTGCCGGCGCGCCATTAGACAAATCTGCCGGGATTTATCTTTACAAGCACGAAAAAGACAGAGTAAGAAAGGGGGATTTGTTATTTACAATCTATTCTGAAAGCAAGGAAAAGCTTGAATTCGCAAAGGATGTCTACCATCGGTTTAATTGCATAAATATAAAATAGCCCTTAGTTTAGAGATAACGAAAATCGCATGGTGATTAGTGCGATTCTCGGGATTGAAAATTGTCGGACTAAAGTAGGAGGTATCAAAAACCCAACAATTTTCAATAACTTTAAATATTCTTCACATCTATTTTTAATTGTATATAAAATATGAAATACTTTATATGCTTAAAAAATTATTTATAATTTTTTATTGCCAAATGCCGGTATGGCATACACTGCGCCGCCGTGGCACAACTCGGTACTGCGCGGGCCTTGAGAGCCCGTTCCCGCAAGGGTATCTCGGTTCAAATCCGGGCGGCGGCGTTAGGGGGACTAAAACTGTAACAACAGTTTTATGTCGCCCACTTTCTATCAAATCTTTTGTAAAGATTTGGTGAATATCCGGGCCCGGCGTTTTTTAACAAAAAGTTTATATATACATATGCATATGTATATAGACATGACAAAGGTAATATCGTTATCCAACTCTGCATATGAGGAAATGAAATCTTTAAAACAGCCTGGAGACTCTTTTTCGGATGTTGTAATGAAGTTTGTAGATAAGGCCAGACAGCGCCCTTTAATGGACTTCTTTGGTAAATGGCCTGGAAAAGATGAGGAAGCAAAACGCATCAGACACATTCTAGAAAAAGACCGCAAACGATTTAGGACGCGCGAGGTTGCATTTTAGATGTATTGCCTTGATTCGAGTGTTGTTATTGACATTCTTCGCGGAGACACAACTCTTCGTGACAAACTTCAGGGTGAAGAGACATTCTGCATTACCCCTTTGGTGCTAGCTGAACTGTTCAAAGGTGCATATCTTGCTGAGCGCCAACAGGATGCCTTAAAGCTGGTTGAGGATTTTGCCCACAGTGTTGAGATTGTAGATTTTTCAGAAAGCGCATGCAAAATTTTTGGGCAGAAATTCGTGGAGCTGAAAAAATTAGGAAAGAATACCCAGGAAATTGACCTTATGATAGGATGCATTGCGGCAGCACACGGAGTGATGCTTGTAACAAGAAACCCAAAGCATTTTGCTAACATTCGCGGCCTGAAAATTGAGGTATGGTAACTATAGCTGTTGTTTGAAGCCCTGTGCTAATCAATCCTTTCTCGTATTTGTCAAGGAATCCTTTCAAGCTGTTTAATAAGATAATTCGTTTCGTCCGCCCTCTCTTTAATTTCCTCTGCTGTTTCTTTAACCTCAATAGGTTTGGCCTTTTCTTTTTCGAAAACTATCTTTTCAGCTTTTTCTTTAATCAGCAGGGCAACTGTTGACATCTCATCTTCAGAAAATTCCTTTGATGCCCATTCAAGGCTAAGGCTGTCTTTATGCTTTCGCGGCAGAATGTGCACAACCGTATGGGCAACTATCTGGCCGGCGGCTGTTCCATTCTGCACAAAGATATTTGTCCCCTCTGCCTGAAAAAGTTCAAAAATTATCAGAGAAAGCTTATTGGCTGTATTGAACAGGCTTTCAATAATATCATCAGGCACCTGTTCGATTATTGGATAGTGAGTTTTAGGCGCAACGATGATATGCCCTGGAACAGCAACCTTTTCAGGTATATAAGCAAATATCCTTTCATCTTCATAAACGATGTTTGCTTTCGCGCTTAACAGATTACAAATTCCGCAGGTCATTTTGAAAGTAGTTTTGCAATTTCATCTAGGTTCAGGTCATCCTGTTTTTTAGTGTTGTTACTAGTTTTAGGCGCAGCCATCTTTTCATCACCTGGAGTTTCTTTTTGTGCGCCAAACATTTTTGCAACAGCCACCCTAAACAATGATTTTAGCTTGGAGATATCATCCGCACTAAGTTCCTGTTCGTGCCAGCTAAGATTAATGCCATCCTCTGTCTTTCTTGGAATCAGATGAATCAGAAAGTGGTTGGCTTTTTGGCCGGCTGCAGGGCCATTTGCAACTAATATATTCGTACCCTGAGCATTAAGCGCCTGCAGCATTACCTTTGACATGGCTTTTGCGACAACAAAACAGTGCTGGAGTATATCTATAGGCAGCTGGGGCATTACAGCATAATGCTCCTTTGGCAGTACAAGAATATGGCCTGGATTTGCGGGATGTATATCAAGAATTGCAACACAATCTGAGTCTTCATATACTTTTTTTGAGGGAATTTTGCCATTGATAATATTACAAAAAATGCAGTTCTTTTTTTGGAACTCAGACAGCTCCTCGGGGCCCATCTGCTTCAGTTTCTCCTCTAACTGCACACGTTCCTGTTCTGTTGGCTGAGGCATAATAAAGCTTAGCCCTGTATGTTTAAATAAGTTTCTGCCCATACAATCAAAACATTTTTAAAAACCAAAATCCGAGGATTATGTTATGGACAAAAAGGCAATATCTCCACTATTGTCAACATTAATTCTAATTGCTCTTTCAATCGGGTTAGGAGCGGTAGTAATGAGCTGGGGAAGAGGATACATAGAGGAACGGGCAGAGTTTGTAGGCCAGGCAAAGGCAGTCCCTATCGGGTGCAATAATATCCAATGGGGGCTTTGGAGGGTTGGAGGCCTGCCGCAATACTGCACCGACGGCAACAAAGTGCGGGTTCTTCTGGAAAACAACCAAAACTCAAGAATGGATGATATTGAAGCCAGAATAGCTGGAACTGCGGGCGCCTACACAAAAATGCTCTCAACGCCTTTAACCGCGCCGGCAGGATTTACTCTTGAATTTGAAGCCGGAGAGGCAGGCGAAATCCAACAAATTAAGCTTATCCCAATTCTGCTGATTGACAAAACAAGGCAGTACTGCACAGATAAAACTATTATTATTGAAAGCCCGATTCCTAGATGCTGACACTGTTGCATAATCTTTTTATAGCCTGTAAACACAAGACAATAGTATGGTTAGTGTTACCCTAAACCTTAAAAAAACAATTGAGGCCAATGCAGCCGATTATTTTGAGAGAGCAAAAAAAGCAAAAAAAAAGATTCACGGGGCTAAGCAGGCAATACAAAAATGGCAGGATGAACTTAAAAAACTTGAAAAACAGCTTGTTGAAATTGGGACAGCATGCCTCAAAACAAAGACGCTTATTCCAAAAAAATGGTTCCATACATTCAGGTGGTTCCGGACGAGCGATAACTTCCTTGTAATAGGCGGAAGGGATGCGACAACCAACGAAATTGTCATCAAAAAGAAAACAGAGCCCTCTGACCTGGTATTCCATACCGATATGGCCGGAAGCCCGTTTTTTGTCGTAAAATCCGATGGGAGGGAAATAACCGAAACCGCAATCAGGGAGACAGCCGATGCAACCTGCACCTTCAGCAGAGCATGGAAGCTGGGCCTTGGAAGCCAGGATGTATTTTATGTAAGGCCCGAGCAGATTACAAAAACACCTATGACTGGAGAGTATCTCCAAAAGGGCGCTTTTATGATTATCGGCAAAACAAACTATTCCCAAAATAAGGTTAATCTGGCGGTTGGAATTGATAAAGACGGGGTTATGGCAGCTCCAGCAGAAGCGGTAAAGGCGCATTGCAAGGACTATATTATTCTCGAGCAGGGCAATGAAAAAACCAGCACAATCGCAAAGGAAATCAAGAAAAGGATTGGAGGCGACCTTGATGCGATTATCAGGGCGCTGCCGGCAGGAGGCTGCAGAATTAAAAGCTATTCAAACTAGAAATTTCACAGATGATAACATTAAAAGAGATGCAAAAACTTGAGGAAAAAAGCGAGGAGTTTGGTGTTACAAAACTTATGCTTATGGAGCATGCCGGCAGGGCTGTTTTCGAAAATGTGGACAGAAGGGTTGACCTTCAAAAAAAGACAGTAATTGTTTTCGCAGGCCAGGGCAACAATGCAGGGGATGGCTTTGTTGCTGCAAGGTATTTTGCGAGAAAATGTTTTATCTTTGTTCTTTTTTTTGGCGAGGAGGAAAAGCTAAAGTATGAAACTGCGGCAAATTTTTCAAGAATCCAGAACAATCCGGGCATTGAAATAATCCGCCTGAAAGACATTAACAAATTTAATATTGACCACCTTAAAAAGCTTCCAGCCAGAAGCCTTGTTCTGGTTGATGCCTTGTTAGGCGCTGGTTTTAAGGGTGCTGTGCGGGAGCCAATAGTTACCGCAATAGGACTGTT
The DNA here is from genome assembly GCA_964529655.1 of uncultured Methanosarcinales archaeon. Taxonomy (GTDB): domain Archaea; phylum Nanobdellota; class Nanobdellia; order Woesearchaeales; family JAGWAF01; genus CAZGZA01. The sequence continues at coordinate 8,358 of CAZGZA010000010.1, forward strand.
TAATGAAATGAACGGCTATAAAGCTGTAGTGGATATTCCCTCGGGCATCGGAGCTGACGACGGCGCTAAAATAAACTGCTACATCCAGGATTATGACCTTCTTATTACATTTCACGACAAGAAGACCGGAATAAAAGACTATCCAATACAGGTTGTGGCTGATATAGGAATTCCTGAAGAGGCTATTGAATCAGCAGCATCTAAAAAAAACATTGCACAGGCGCGGCAAAAGAAGGTTTTATAAAGCTTTACAATTTCCACCTTGCCGTGCAAAGGTGCATTAATGGCGGAAGATAATACTGATGAAAACAATGCTGGCCAGCTTGAAGCAGATGATGCCCCTCTGGAAGCAGCTCCAAAAAACGAGTTAAAGGAGCTATCCGGTGATGAGCAGGATGAGGATGCAACAGAATCTGCTGATAAGCCTCAAGATGAAAACAAAGACAGCACAACTTCTGACGAAAGTCCTGCTGACGCAGATGACAGCGACACAGCCGACTTTGATGAAAATACGGATTTCTCAGAAGAAAAACCGGCTGAAACAGGGGCGAAACCCAAAAAAAAAGAGGTAAATCCCTTCAGAGAAATACTCAAAGAAAAGGATACCACAAAGATTGAGGTAACTCCAGAACAGCAGAAGGCAAGAGGCAGAATGGTGGAGATAAGAGACAAACTAATGACATTAAGGTGGGATTACGAGCACGGACAGATTAACCCCGCCAAGCGTGATTTATACCTCAAACTCAAGAAGGAATATGAAGACCTTGAACATGTAGCAAAAGGAAACTGATTCCGGCAATTCTTACTGTTTTTTGATTGTGTATAAAGTATGAAATACTTTATATGCTTAAAAAATTATTTATAATTTCCACAAAAACTTTGTTTTTGGGAGCCAAAAAATCTTTTAGAGATTTTTTGTGCTTTTATTGAGCTGTTTCTTTCCAGCAGACTGGCAATCTGGTAAAGCCTCATCCTTGTGTCTGCCTGTACATTCACATCATCTGTGATATCCTCAAGCTCATGCAAAGCCTTGCAGACCCGAAGAGAGGGTTCATCACCTTTTTCAAGAATACGGATAACCTCAACAACCTTTGCCCGTACATTTTTAGGCACGTAAGCATCGTCCTCAATCTCTTTAAGTGTAGAAACTGCCAATCCAAAATCCATTTTTAATCACTTTTCTTTAGCTTGCCCATAACATCAGATTTCAGAGCCATGGCTTTTTCCCGCAGCTGTGATTCTTGCTTTTCAATAGCGCTAATGCGAAGGTTCATCAGCTCTTTTTTTTCCCCTAACTCATTTTTAAGTGAATCCCTATCCGAGGAAACCATAATATTTCCAACAATTTTATATGCCTTTTTTGTCGTTTCAAGCTCTTTAAGCGCAGCATCTATCTCAAGCAGCTGCACCTGAAACTGCTGCTTTTGCAGGCTCATCTGCTGGAGATTTTGTTCATACAACTGAAGTTTTCCGAGATTTTCCTGAAGCTCTATCTCCTCGCTCATAACGCCCTAACTTTTGTTATTGTTAGCCTGGGCTTGTACAGCATTTTGCTCCCGCAATACGGGCATCTGACTCTTCTGCTTAACAATGAGTCAGCAACTTTCTTGTTACACTCCAGACATTTATAAGTCGCCATTTTTACCAGCCACCTCTTCCTGTTCATCCTCAGACACACTCTCCTCCAACTCAGATTCCTTTACAGTGATTTGTCCTGTATTAGAGAGAGTGTGCATTAAATCATCATAAACCTCTGCAACTTCCTTGCTTTTATCAGCAGCGGCTTTAATACGCTTTCTTGATAATGCTTCTGGTTTTTCCGCCTCTTTTTCAAAATTAATTTTTGACCTAAAGGTATAGGCCATACCGCTGAATTTTGATGAACATTTCTTGCAGAACCAGATTCCTGAAGCGAGCCTCTTTACCTGTTCATAGTTGCAATACGGGCATTTTGTTGAAGCCCTTTTTTCAGCTTCGATTAAGGCTACTTTAACCCTTAGCCTTCTGCCATACCTTGCACCAAATTTCCCTCCCCTGCCAATCTTGATTTGTTTTTCCGCCATTTTTAAAATGCGCTGGTTAATATAAACTGGGGCTACCCGGACTTTCCCAGTTTTTATTCAAAAACTGTTTTGAACCGGAGTCTTCTGGTTTTTTGCTGCGTCCCAAACCAGAAAGGATAAACCAAGCTACCCCATAGCCCCAATTTTATGTTATAGTATAGTTGCATCCTTTTTTAAGGTTTCTAAAATGGTGCTATCGGAGTTAATATAAAATCCTTTCCGTCTGACTAGAGAATTTGAATAAGATTTATAAAGCTTACTTTTTTAGTAAACAGTTATGGCGGAGGAAAAATTAAAGGTAACCTCTAAACAGCGCTATGAGCTAAAAAAGGCAATAAAAGAGCTTGAGCACTATCGCGGGCGCCACACTGAACTGGTTAGTGTATATATCCCGGCAGGCTACGAGCTTAACAAGATTACCGACCATCTGCAGCAGGAGGGCGGCACAGCTTCTAACATAAAATCCACCTCCACAAGAAAGAATGTTGTAGACGCTCTTGAGAGAATGCTGCACCACCTGCGATTGTTTAAGAGAACGCCACAAAATGGATTAGCGGTTTTTTCAGGCAATATAGCTGAAAAAGAGGGAAATTCTGACATCAAAGTGTGGAGCATTGAACCTCCGATACCCCTAAAAATCAGGCTGTACCGATGCGACAAAACCTTTGTTATTGACCCCTTGCGGGATATAATCGAAGAGAAAGAGGTGTACGGGCTGATTGTTATGGACAGAAGGGATGCAACAATTGCGCTGCTTAAAGGAAAAACAATAATCCCTATCAGAAAAACACATTCAGAAGTTCCAGGAAAGATGCGCGCAGGAGGCCAATCAGCACAGCGTTTTGCAAGAATACGGGAGGGCGCTATCAAAGACCACTACAAGAAAATTGCAGAGTACATGAAAGAGGAGCTTCTGCCCTTAAAAGAGCTTAAAGGCATCATCATCGGAGGGCCAAGCACTACAGTTAATGAATTTATGGGAAGGGACTACTTAACCGGTGACTTAAAGAAAAAGATTCTTGGAACAAAGGATTTAGGGTACACCGGTGACTTCGGGCTTCAGGAGCTGCTTGACAAAAGCGCTGATTTGTTAGCCGAGGAGGAGGTCAGCGAGGAGAAAAAAATCATGGGAAGATTTTTTGACCTGCTGGCAACAAAACAAAATATGGTTGCTTATGGTGAAGCCGCGGTCAGGAAAGCTCTTGAGATGGGAGTTGTTGATATTTTACTGCTTTCTGAAGCTCTTGACTCCAAGATTGTTGAGGAACTAGAAAAAACCGCAGAACAGTTTAAAACAGAGGTGCGCATAATATCCACAGAAACAAGAGAGGGTGTACAGCTCAGGGACATGGGCAAGATAGCCGCACTTCTAAGGTTTGAGCTGGAAACCTAAAATGGGCATTATTGAAGATGCTTACAAAGGCCTGTCTGATAAACCATTTTCTTATGCCGCACAGATTGGGTATAATAGCAGGTTTAAAGGCTATAACGCTAACATACAACTCAGGGGCGGAAGATTAATTCTTGCGCTGAGCAAAAAATGGAAACCTATTGACAGGCAGATTCAGATAGGATTAATTCAGGAGCTTATTGTAAAACTGTTCAAAAAGAAGATTAACACGCTCAATATGGAGTTATACAACCACTTTATTAAAAGCGTGCATCTAACTGCCCCTAAAACAAAAACCGAGCCATTACTTGAATCATCATTTATCAGGGTTAATGAAAATTTTTTTTATGATGTTATAGAAAAGCCAAACCTCTGCTGGTCAAAATCTCTCAATAGGGTAGGCTCTTACGAGTTCGGTACAGACACTATAACAATCAGCAAATGCCTTAGAGAAGACTTTGAGCTATTGGACTATGTAATGCACCATGAGCTTCTCCATAAACAGCTAAAATTCAAATCACGCTACGGCAAGATAAGGTCGCACACAAAACTTTTCAGGGAAAAAGAGGCATTATTCCCAAACCAGCCAGTGCTTGAACAGCGCCTCAGAAGAATCTGCAGCAAAAACCGGCTGAAAAGAATGTTCGGGATTTTTTAAAATAGGACATAAGAATTATAATAGGCATTAAACTGTTGCAACAAGAACATCAATCGTCTCTCTTAATGGCAGTGGAACTCTCTCTGCCTCTAAAGCAGTTTGTTTTGAATACTCACCGTAACGTTTGGCAATTGCAATTGCCATATACATCCCCTCTTGGTCAATAGAATTAAAGGCATGAAGTCTCATAAATCTACTGGCAATACAATCCGCATCAATCCTTTTTTCAGAAGACTTAATTGAGTTTAACAAATACAAAGCAATTTCCAGATGGTTTAAATCAGGCATGCGATTTGGCATACAAGCATGAAATAAGCTTATATTTATAACACTTTCTTGCCGATGGTACTGTCAACTTAAGTGTGAAAGATTTTGTTCAGGCCGCCTCCCCGCCAAGTCTTGTCTAATTCAAGACTTGGTTGATTTTATTAAAAATTGTTGATTCGATATTTAGGATTTTAGTCCGACAATTTTTAATCCCGAAAATCGCACGACGATTAGTGCGATTTTCGTTATCTCCCCTCGCTAGCGTGGGGAGATAAAATCAATCTTAAGCTTGGCTTAAGACAGGGAGGCAGCCTGAACAGAATTTTTCCCACTTAACTTTACTTCACCTCCCGCTCGCGGCTTTTCATGGAGCTTCCAAAAAGTTTTTAAACTGCTAACAAATTAGTTGATAAAATGGTTTCGACTTATGATATTACACCGGCAAAGCTGCTTGCGCTGATAGCCGATGAGCTAAAGAAGATTACAGAAATAAAGCCTCCAGCATGGGCAAGGTTCTGCAAAACAGCAAATTTTAAGGAACGGCCGCCTGTTGATAAGGACTGGTGGTACATGCGGGCTGCATCTATTTTAAGAAAGGTTTCACGCCTTGGGCCGATAGGCACTTTTAAGCTTAGGACAGTTTACGGCGGCAAGGGCAGCGGCTCTATGGCCGAGGAAAGAACTGAAAAATCCGCCGGGAATCATATAAGAAAGATTCTGCAGCAGCTCGAAACCGCAGGATTCCTTAAGCAGGCGCAAAAAAAAGTTCATAAAGGCAGGATTCTCACACCAAAAGGGATTTCTTTGCTGGACAAATGTTCAGCTAAGCTAAGCAAAGAGACTAAACATGGCAAGGTACAAACACCCAAGCAAGAAGAAGCGATTAGGGAAGAAATCAAAACAAACTAGATGGGCTCCATTCTGGACTGTTCCAAAAATATATGGCGCAGGAAGAAGGGTTCATCCAGGAAGGCACACCTCTATTAAGCGAAGCTGGAGGAGAACAAAAATAAAAGCATAAAATGACGACAGAAAAAATCCAGCGCACATACAATGTTCCATTGAGGAAAGAGTGGCTGAAGGCCCAAAAGTATAAGCGCGCCAAAAAGGCGGTTACAGCACTCAGAGAATTTTTACAGCACCATATGAAAAGCGACGATGTCCATCTTGGCCGCTACCTTAATGAAGCAATATGGAAAAGAGGAATGCAAAATCCACCGCACCATATTAAAGTTGATGTTCTTAAGGAAAACAATAAAGTTGTTGCAGAGCTCTCCGGAAAGCCCCTACCTGAGATAAAAAAAGAGGAGAGAAAGGGCGTTGTTGGCAAGGCACTTGAAAAGCTCAGGGGAGCCCCAAAACAGGTTGCAGCAAAAGAGCAACCAACAGAGGAAAAGCCAGCTTTATAAAGTTGGGAATGTTTTTCTGAATTTATGGATATTCACCCGGGAATTAAGCTTATTGACCTGGGATTATATCTGGTTGACTATAAAACCCTTGTTTTGGCGGATTTCCATCTCGGTTATGAGGAAGCGCTTAATAGGCAGGGTGTGCTTATTCCAAGATTCCAGTTTAAGAATATTATCCTAAAACTTGACCAGATATTAAGCCAGGCCAAAAATGTAGAAACAATTGTTATTAATGGAGATATAAAGCATGAGTTTGGTCTGGTTTCTCAGCAGGAATGGCGGGAAACATTAAAGCTTATTGACTACCTAAAGCAGCGCTGCAAAAAAATTATTCTGCTCAGGGGGAATCATGACACACTAATTGGACCAATCGCAGATAAGAGAAAGGTTGAGATACGCAACTCCCTCCAATTGGGGGATATCACAATTCTACACGGCCATAAGCGCCATAGCAATCCAACAAAGATTGTTATTATCGGCCACGAGCACCCTGCAATCAGCCTACATGAGGGTTCAAGGGTCGAGAAGTTCAAGGCATTTCTTAAGGGCAAAATATCTCAAAACGGAAAAAACTTTACACTTATAGTGCAGCCATCCTTTAATCTTGTTGTGGACGGCACAGACATCTTAAAGGAAAAAACCATCAGCTCCTATCTTCAGGGCAACCTTGCAAATTTCCATGCTTTTATCGTTGCCGACAGAATCTATAATTTTGGCAGACTTAAGGGCTTCGAACAATGATATGCTTTACAACAGGCTTTGGCGTTTTTAAAAAGATTTCGCGGCACCAGAGGTATTTTGCCTCAAAACAGGAGGCTATCTTTGGAAAATTTTCCCGGATATAAGTTTGGTATCCGCCGGCAAGCTGCCTGGTTTTTTCACACTCGATATCGCACGGCACATGGAATGCATAGGCATGATACATCCTCTCAACAATAAATGAAAGAGGCTTGCTGAAAAATTTGGTGTCAAATAATAGAGAGGGCATGTCATAAAGCGTAAAGGCCTCGATGCAGCATTCAGGATAGCCATAAAATCTGCCGTACTCCTTGTTATGAAGCGCCCTTGCCTTTGTATCTTTTCTTGCGGGGATTGGCTGCATAGCCTTAAAAAAATCTGCCTCAACAGTTGAATCCATCTGGCCCGACATATCCAGCAGGTTAAAGAGCGCAATATCCGTAGTTGACGGTCCGTTCCTTAACCCTGAAAGGAATCTTTTCAACCCGCTCTTTACCAATAAAATCTCAACTATCTTAAGCATAGCCTTGCCATCGCTAATCTCTAAAATTTTATCCTCAAGATTGCTCATAGGCTGTGTGTATTGTTAAAGATATAAAAAGATTTTGGGGGTGGTGTTGGAACAATAGACGCGACCGTTTCTCCGCAAAGCTTATAAATAAAAAGCGTTTTTATATGCCTAAATCCAATAGCTTTACCAATTCGTTGGGAGGATTTAGCTGATGAAAAAGGAAGAGATTATTCAAACACTTAAGGCAGTGCTAAAGACGTCCCCCAAACGGAAGTTTAAGCAAAGCGTGGAATTAATAATCAACCTAAAGGAGATTGACCTGAAAAAGCCAGAGGAGCGGGTTGATTTGTTTATCGCACTGCCTCACCCAACAGGCAGGGATGTTAAGGTTTGTGCCCTGGTCGGGCCTGAAATGGGAGAACAGGCATCGAAATTCTGCGATAAGGTTATTCTTGAGGATGGCTTCGCCGCTTATGAAGGAAAGAAAAAGGATGTTAAAAAATTAGCCCAACAATATGATTATTTTATTGCACAGGTTCCTTTAATGGCTAAGATTGCAAAAATATTTGGAAGGTATTTTGGGCCAAGGGGGAGAATGCCAAATCCCAAAGCTGGATGTGTTGTTCCAACAAATACTAATTTTGAGGTATTATGCGCAAAACTAAAGAATACTGTAAGGGTGCAGACCAAAAACGCACCAAACCTTCAGATTCGCATTGGAAGAGATGACCTGCCTGAGGAGCATCTTTTTGATAATATCAACACAATCTACAGCCAGGTAATTCTTGCGCTTCCTAAGGAGGAACATAATGTTAAGAATGTACTTTTGAAGCTGGCAATGGGTCCAAGCTTTCAGTTCGGCAAACCAGCCAAAGAGATTAAGCAAGGCAAACAGAAAAAAGAACCTAAAGCAAAGCGTCTGAAGGTAGAGCCTGTTAAGGAGTAAAAATGGCACGGCAAACAAAGGTTTCAGAGAAAAAGAAAGCAATTGTTAAGGAATTTGTTTCTCTTATAGAAGAATATCCAATTATCGGCGTTGTTAACATGGAGAATTTACCTGGATCCCAGCTTCAGCAGATGCGAGGGAGGCTTAAGGGGCAGATTAAAATTGCGATGACCAAAAAGAGGCTTCTCAAACGCGCTTTTGATGCTGTAGGGGATAGAAAAAAGGGTGTTTCACATCTTGTTTCATACTTCAAAGGAATTCCTGCTTTATTGTTTACAAATGAAAATCCATTCCTACTTTTTAAAATAATCAAAAAAAACAAGTCAAAGGCGCCAGCAAAGGCAGGACAGCCAGCTCCACATGATATTAAGATTGCGGCAGGCCCAACACCATTTGCACCCGGCCCGGTTATTGGCGAGCTTGGAATGTTGGGAATTAAGTCAAAAGTTGAGAATGGAAAAATTGCAATTATACAGGATACAGTTGTATGCGAGGCAGGTGAGGAAATCTCGCCGCAGCTTGCCTCAATGCTTGCAAAGTTGAATATCCTGCCTATGGAAATTGGATTGGATGTTGTCGCAGTTTATGAAAAAGGTGAAATATTCACAAAAGATATTCTGGATATTGATGAAGATAAGTTTATGGCAACTCTTGCCGAGGCAATCCAGTGCGCATTTAATCTTGCGGTTGAAGCTGCTTACCCGACAGCCGAAAATAATGAGCTGCTGCTCCAAAAAGCATCTCGAGAGGCTAAAGCGCTTGCTCTTGAGGGAAAAATTTTAACAGATGCAGCTATATCGATGGCTGAGGGCGAAACTGCCTTGAAAGAGGCTGCAATACCTGCACAAGATAAATACGGCGCTGATGAAAAACCCGCACAGAGTGCGGCGCACAGGGGGCAAAAAATAAAGGAAGAGCCAACGGTTGCTAAGGCCCATGCTAAAAAACCACTTTTAACAGAGGAAAAAGTTGAAAAAATGGTCAAACAGGTTAGGGACAAAACCACTGGCAAAATCCCTACAGCGACAACACTCTTGGATGAGGTTAAATCAGAGGATGAGCATCGCATGGAAATAGACAAGAACATCAAGGATGTTAAATACTCAGAAGTTCGCAAACAAAAAGAGTCAGCGAACCTACTACAGGAGTTAGGCAGAAAAGCCGCGCAAAAATGAAAGCACAAAAATCCCGAGGGATTTTTGGCGCCCAAACCACAAAAATCCAAAAAGATTTTTGGCTCCCAAAAACAAAGTTTTTGTGCAAACAAAAGTTTTTTGTGGAAACAAGGTTTTTGTGGAAACCCAATCACCCAAAATCGAGGGGTATCAATGGAAAGGAAAAAATGGAAAGAAAGCGCTTGGCTTTTTCAATGTTCAGGATACCTGCAGCTTGCTGCGATTGGTTATCCTGAACAAATGAGTTCACTTAATAATCATGGAGGTATCTAAAAATGGAATATGTATATGCCGCAATGCTAATCCACAAAGCAGGTGGAAAGGTTGATGAGGCATCTGTAAAAAAAGTATTGGAGGCTGCTGGAGTTAAGGTTAATGAAATGCGCGTAAAAGCGCTGATAGCCAGTTTAGAGGGCGTTAACATTGATGAAGCTGTTAAAAAGGCAGCGGCAGTGCAAGCCCCTGTAGCTCAGGCCTCAACCGAATCAAAGAAAGAGGATAAAAAAGAAGAAAAAAAGGAAGAGAAGAAATCCGCTGATGAAGCAGCAGCAGGATTAGGCGCTTTGTTCGGTTAAGCTTTTTTGTTTCAAAAAAATGCAAAGCATTTTTTTGAGCCAAAAATCTTTAGAAAAGATTTTTGTGCTTTCATCAACTTAAAAATGGTAGAGCATGCAAGACAACAAACAGAAGGATTTAACTAATCATATCTATGTTTCAGACAGAGAAATTATAGAATTGAGAAACAAACTTAATCAGCTTAATGACCAAAAGGAAGCTTTATTCTCCAAAAAAAAGATTGTTTCAGGCAAAATAAAAGAATTAATCAGCATAGTAAGAGCTAAACGAGAGAAAAGGAACAAGCTTACTGATTCTGTAAAAGAGGAAAAGACGCAAAGGGGGGATTTAAACCTTCAAATTAGAACAAAAATTGATGAGATAAAGGCCCTAAAAGAGCAATGCCTTAAAACAGGCAGACGCTTGAATGTGCGGGAAAACCCGCAGGATATAAAGGAAAGGATTAACCGACTAAATGAAAAGATTGAGACAGAGGTAATCAGCTTTGAAAAGGAACAACAGACTATGAAACAGATAAAAGAGCTTAAGAAGCGTTACGACGAGCTGGTTAAGGTAAGTTCTGTCTGGGATGAGGTAGGCACTCTCTCAAAAGAAATTGATACCTTAAAGATTGGCGCCAACCAAAAACATACATACATTCAGGAGAAAGCAAAGGTTTCTCAGGAACAGCATGAGATTGTTCTTGACATCTCAAAAAAGATTGATGAACTAAAAATAGAGGAAAAGCAACTCAATGAGAAGTTTGCTGAGAAGAAAAAAGAATTCAATCAGATTAATGACCTTCTTAAGGAAAAACTGACCGGGCTTGGCAAACAACCGTTCTACGAGCCAAAACAGGATAAAAAACAGAAAAGAAAGGAACAGCTAAATCAAAGCCTTAAGGAAAAACAAGTTCATGTGCAGGAAAAGCTAAAAAGCGGACAAAAGATTACAACAGAGGATTTGCTTATAATTCAATCACAAACAGATTCTGAGTAGTTATTTAACTTTCTGAAAATTGAGCCGCATTGAAAAATTATCGTGCCACTAGTTTATGCGTATCTCACCCGCTCTTGCTGTATAGACTGATTTTCTTTCTCCCCTCACAGGTGAGGGGAGAAAGAAAATCATGCATGGCTTGGGCAGGGATTAGTTGGGAAAGAAACAGTATTCAGTAGTCTAGAACAAGGTTACCTAATTAGTTTTCACGAATAGAACAACAGAAATGCAAGAAAAGCAACTTCCGCGATACTTCAGGATTTATAGGCAAGAACATTAGTTTTCGTATATATTTCCTTGCCTA
>CAZGZA010000010.1:19382-23495 GCA_964529655.1 uncultured Methanosarcinales archaeon
TAGAGAAGACTTTAACAAATTTTATAATAATATTAAAGTCTTCTCGTATAGAGTATTATGCTTCTAGTTAGTGCCATTCACTTTCCTTCCTGCGGCTTCATGAACGGAAAAAATATTACCTCTCTTATTGAGTCCTTGCCAGTGAGCAGCATTACAATCCGGTCAATACCAATCCCAACACCACCTGCCGGAGGCATCCCATAATCCATTGCATCACAAAAATCTTCATCCATTGGATGCGCCTCCTCGCTCCCGCCCCTGAGCAGATTCGCCTGCTCCTCAAGCAGCCTTCTTTGGATAATTGGGTCATTTTGTTCAGAGTACATATTTGCCATTTCAAACCCGCCTATGTAAAGTTCAGCCCTCTCCACAAATCTCGGGTCAGTTCTGGACTGTTTGCACAGAGGAGTTGTCTCCAGCGGATGTTCTATTACAAAAGTAGGCTGGATAAGCTTTTCCTCTACAAGCGCCTCAAACAGGAGCTGAATCATTATACCACGGGTAAGATCGCCACGGCATTCAAGATTGTAGGTATGCCGCAGGTCAAATAACTCCTCGTCAGAATATTCGTCAACATTAATATCTGCAAATTGTTTAAGCGCATCCTTCATGGTTATCCTCGCCCATGGCTTTGCCAGGCTTATCTCATGATTAAGAAACATAAGTTTTTCTGCGCCAAGAATGGTTCTGGCGGCATTTATAATAACATCCTGCACTAGCACCATAATATTGTTATAGTCCGCATAAGCCTGATAAATCTCCACTTGAGTGAACTCAGGATTGTGCGTCCTGTCTATCCCCTCATTACGAAAGTCCTTTGCAAACTCATATATGCGCTCAAACCCGCCCACAAGCAATCTTTTAAGGTATAGCTCATTTGCAATGCGCAGGTAAACCACCATATCCAGCTCATTTAGATGCGATTTAAAGGGTTTAGCATTTGCCCCGCCATAAATTGGTTGGAGGACTGGAGTTTCAACCTCTAAAAATCCCTGTTTATTAAGAGTATCCCTGATTGAGTTTACAATTTTTGTCCTTTTAATAAAAACCTCTTTAACCTCAGGGTTCACTATCAGGTCAAGATATCTCTTTCTGTGCCTTAATTCCGGGTCTTTCAGGCCATGAAATTTTTCAGGAAAAGGCCTTAAGGATTTGCATAGCAGTTCAAAGCGCGAAACCATCAGGGTTAGCTCCCCTGTTTTTGTCCTGAATACCTTTCCTGTTACTCCAAGAAAATCTCCGATATCAAAATTTTTTAGGAAAACATAGCTATCCTTTCCTACAATATCCTCTCTGAGATAAAGCTGCAGCCTTCCACTTTCATCCTGCAGATGAGCAAAAGTAGCCCTGCCCATACGCCTTAAAGCCACTATCCTGCCTGCGGTTGAGGCTTCTGTTGCTGACTGTTCCTTTGCCTCTAAAAATTGTGAGCAAACATCCGAAACCATCTGTTTTTTATCAAACCTGTATGGATAAGGGTTGATGCCTTTTTCAGTCAGCTCGGTTAATTTTCTCAGGCGCTCTTTTATCAGTTCAGTTTCATCCGGCATGCAATAAAAGGAAGGCCTTAACATTTAATAAGTTTTCTATAACAGGTATGCGGAAAGCGCCAGAACCCAAAACTATAAAAATCCGCCTTGTTTTCAGGAAGCAAATGGCACACAACTATGATGTTGCTATTATCGGCTCTGGCCCGGCTGGATTGTTTGCAGCATATACCCTTGCTGATTCTGGCTTGAATGTAGTGATTATCGACCAAAACAGGTACAGCTCAGGCGGATTGATGAATGACTGCAAGCTAACGCTGCACCCAGAGGTAAGCATGGATTATGGCTATCTTGGGCTTACAAAAAAGCAGGCGCAGGAGTACATTAATTTCATTGACGCAAAGTTTTGCGAGCATGGGCCATTCTCCCACTATTATGGTGTTGATAGAAAGAGAATAGCTCCACTAATGAAAAAGGCGCAAAAGGTTGGAGCATGGATAATTCCATGCCCGGTGAGGCATGTTGGAACAAACAACAGCAAGCTTGTAAGAGCAAACTTCAAAAAAGACCTTGAGGCAAAAGGCATAAAATTTGATTTAGGCGTGCTGGTAAATGAAATATTAGTTAACCCTGATAAAAACTTTAGCCTTAAAGCAACTGCTGCGGATTATAACGCAAAATACCTTATTGTTGCGCCAGGCAGAAGCGAGATAGGCTCATACTGGTTTTTGAAACAGGCGGAAAAGCTAGGCCTAAATTATAAAACTAATGGATTTGTGCAGGTCGGGGTCAGGGTAGAGGTATTTCACGAATTTTATGACCACATCACGGATGTTTTATATGATGCAAAAATATATGCCAAGACACCAAGAGGGGATGAATGCAGAACTTTTTGCACAAACCCCAAAGGCTTTTTGCGTTTTGATTCACAGACACTAAAATACAAAGACAAATTCCTGCGTTGCCTGAACGGGCATGCGCTAACCAACAAACACAGCAAAAACACAAATTTTGCAATCCTAATAAAATATGGGTTGACAGAACCAGACACTGACAACGTCAAGGCAGCAAGGGATTTTATTGTTAAAACCTACCGGCATGGCGGGGGCAAACCAGTAGTTCAAAGATGGGGGGATATGGAAAGAGAGCGAAGAAGCTGGCTGACTGCCTTTAATGATGGTGGCAGCAAGGGAAAGGGGCTAATACAGCCTACATTTAAGGTTGGAAAAATTTTAACACCAGGAGACCTTGGATGGGTGTTTTCATATAATGAACTAAAGGGAATAAAGCATTTTTTTATTAATGTCTTAGGTGAATTAGCGCCAAATATCCTGCATCCCTCAACATGCCTTGCGGCGCCTGAGGCAAAAAACTCATTTGCGATTGATATCCCGACATCGCAGAACATGGAAACAAACATTGAAAATTTATTTGTTGCCGGAGATGGCTGCGGAAAATCGCGCGGCATAGTTGGAGCTGCTGTCAGCGGGATTTTAGCAGGAGATGGCATAAAAAAGAAACAATAAAAAATTATAAATAATTTTTTAAGCATATAAAGTATTTCATACTTTATATACAATAAAAAAAAGAGGTGGATATTATGGCAGATTTTACAACAAAAAGCCTTGATGTAGAAGAGGATATTCTGAAAACAGTTGTTATTCACGCCAGAGACTTGGATGATGCGTGGCATCAATGCTTATTCGCGCTGATTAACGGAAACGGCTATGTCTATAAAATTGATAAAGGAAGCTATGAACAGGTTGAATATCGCCTGGAATTTGACCATATAGTTATTAATATTGCGCACCCTGACAGAAGGCCTATAGTTCCAACAACAAGGGAATTAGTGCCGCCACCCACTGACATAGCCTTTGTTGAAAAAACCTACTTGAATAAACTTGTCAGTGAAGAAAGAGGCTCTGGCGAGGACTACACTTACGGAGAACGCAATGTTAATCCTGCAAAATTCCTAGATGAGCTTATTAACGGGCCATTCAGATTAAAGGATGAAGCTAAAAATCTAAACCAGATGGAGAGAGTAATTGAAAATTTTAAAACAAAAGGATTTAACTCAAATCAGGAGGTTATCCAAATCGCCAGCCCGCTAGATATACTAAAAAGAGACCCTCCATGCCTAAGAAAGATATTCTGCAGAGTCCGCTATGGAAAACTGCACTTTATTACAGACTGGCGCTCATGGGACTTATGGGGGGGAATGCCTTCTAATTTAGCGGGGTTGCAGCTTGTCAAGGAGTTTATGGCAGAGCGGATTGGAGTTAATGACGGCGGCATGATTGCTGACTCTCAAGGACTGCATCTTTATACCCAGTCATGGCAGGCTGTTGAGCTTGAGACAGGCGTTCCAATAGCTAAATGGAGAGCAAGAAATTGTGTTGATTTAAAACAAGTTTATGAGGATTATACAAAAGCCGGCAAACAGCATTAAACCAGATTCAGCAACTCCTCTAGTTTTTTGGCAATTGGAACATTATCCACTGAACTTTTAACAAAAAGTTCAATCAAAAAGAGCGACATCTTGAAAAATTATTTGATAATTTTTCAAGAGTCACAAAAACGCCGGCAAACAGCATTAAACCAGATTCAGCAACTCCTCTAGTTTTTT
>CAZGZA010000011.1:0-19039 GCA_964529655.1 uncultured Methanosarcinales archaeon
GAGATTGCGAATGGCGATTTTTGACATTTCAAATATCCGAGATTCCGGACAAAGCCGCACTATCGGTAAAGTAAAGTTACGTGGGAAAAATTCTGTTCAGGCCGCCTAACTGCCAAGTTAGTGCATGCAACCCGTGCTATCTGGCTTAACTAAAAAAGCTTAAATACAACAAAAACCCTAAATTTTATGAGGTGAACCATGCTTTCAGCAATTCCGGTAAATCTTTCGCGAGTTAAAAAGGATATGATTGACAAAGAGATTCTCAGGCTTGGAATGACAGCCGAGCTTGATGCAGTAAGTTTGTATGAGCAGATGGCTGCTTTGGCGAGGAATAAAGACATTAAAAATGTTCTTCTTGATATTGCCAAAGAGGAAAAAACCCATATTGGTGAGTTTCAGGCATTACTGCTGGAAAAGGATAAAGAGCAGGTTAAGGAGTTAGCTGCCGGCAAAAAAGAGGTTGAGGAACAAAAAAAGAAGAGGTGAAACTATGACTTGCGGATGTTGCGCTCCAAAGAAAAAAAAGAAGAGGTAATTTTTTAGTAAAATATTTAAACTGATTTTTCTCTTTAATTTGTTATGCGGATTACCATTGACACAAAAGAGGATTCTAGAGAGGAGATAAAGCGTATAATACATTTTCTTTCCACCCTGTTGGGCGATGGCACAGCTATTGCTGTAAACAAAGACATTTTCGGGGATAACAAACCGATAGGAAACAGCGGCAATGCCTTTACAGCTTTGTTTGGCGACTCTGCCTCAACAACCTCTCCGCCCATAGATTCAAATTCCATAAAAGAAGAGGGGGAAAAAGAAGAGGCCAAACTGCAGTTTTTCTATTAGTTAACTTTTGCGTTTTCGGATTTTGACATCGTGCAAAAGTTAACTTCACTAAACTTTTGCCTATAGCATATTTATAAAATGCAAAAGTTTAGTATTAGGCGCCCTAAAAATAAAAAAAGAAGAAGCTATTTAATCAAAATCACTATCATCAGAGCTGTCATCAGAATCGCTGTCGTCATCATCCTCAAAATATGATTGCACCTTCATTTTTAACCTCCCTGTGTTTGCCCCTTAAACAGGCAAAACTTGGGATGCAACAAGCAGAGTAACTATATAAATATTTCTAGATTGCATATGGGAAAGCGCCAGCTGAAAATTTCGATAGTTTTATAAAAATAAAAAACCAGCTTAGCTGTATGAAACAGTGGAATTATACAATTACAACCCTTCTTTCAATTCTTGTTATTATCAGCATTGTATGGTTTGTCAATGGAGGGTTAACAGGCAGGCTTGTTGAGCCGAATCCCTGCGCAGAGATTGGCCTGCAGGGCTATAATGTCCCCCCAGAATACCTGTCGGAGTTTGAGGGTTCAGGCTACAAATGCTATGAAAGTCCTGCAGCAACTGAATCTTACTGCTGTTTAAAGAATTAAAAATTAACTCTAAAATGTTTAGTGCCTGAAACAACATCCTGTTTCATCGCTGAAATAATGCTCAAACTGTTTGAGCTGCTTGGCAAAGCTGCGCAATTGAGGGCAGCCACAGCGCACATACACAAGACTGCCAAAGTTCTGCATAAAATTAATTGCAAAAAGCGGGGGTTCTTCATCGCTTTTATAGGCCTCTGCACCGATAAGAGCTGTATAAACATTATGCAGCACATTAAGCATTTCTTTGCTCTCATATGTGCTGAGGGTTATTCTGTCCCGCAAAGCTGCGTTTTGTGGCGCGGCTATCGAAACATTTCCTAAAACAGGGAGCACCCATTTTAGCCGTGCAAGATTGTCTGCAACTGCGGAGAAAACTGTGGCATAAGAAACCATGTCTTTTTTTGGATGGACAATTATTTTCCTGCATCCAAGGCATTCCCGCGGAAGTGGCTGTTTTTGTTCCATTGATTTATACGCTTCTATCTCGAGCCACATACATTCCCTCTCTGGTTTTTTCATTATTCCCAGATGATTGTGGAACAGGAGTTTATCCCACATTTTGCGGTGTTCAAAACCGCTATCCTTTAGAGCACTGCATAGCAGTGTTTCTAGGCTAATCATGGGTTCTGAACTAAGGCGAGCTTTAATGTGCTGCTCTATTTTTGCGAAATCCGTGCATATATCCTGTTCTGTCATTTTAATCAGCTAAAAAATCCAACAAAAGCTAAAATTATTTGTAAGATGATGCCAGCAATCTTGGCTCTAGCTTTCTGATAGTTTCCTCAAGCTTGTCAGCCGGAACCTTTGATGCTATCTGGGAAAGGAAACCAAGGTCCTTTAATCCAACAGCCTCGGGTTTGACTAGCTCTCCTAGTTTCATATCACCAAGCGCCTCTTCAACTGTTCCAACCCTGTTATTTTTATATCCCTCTTCCAGTATCTTTGCTACATCCTGCATGTCCTCTTCCTGATTAACACGGTACGGCTGGAATGCTTCATCTTCCTGCATTACCGCCCCGAAATTCATTAGCTTGCCACCAGCAATTACCCTGCCGATAACATGATCAACAAGCTTCGGCGCAATCCCGAAGGAACGTAAAAGTCTGGATTTTACCTCCTGTGAAAAGTATTTTGCCCAATTTTCAGCTGTTATTTTAAGGCGTGCCATTAAATAGCTATCCATTGACGTGTTGAATGGTGCGGTGTAGTCCTGTGGTTTCTCGCCAATTTTCTTGAAATCAATGCTTCCGTCAGGCCTTTTTGCAGCCTCGCAAACCTCAGTGCCTGCCCTTAATAGAGCATAATCAAGTCCGGCGTTTACACTTTCAACCGCCTCAATCCTGCCTTTATATTCTTTGTATGCCCCCATTTTTGACCTCCATTAAAATCAGTTTTGTTATTACTATAAAGTGATGACTACTTTATAAACCTTTCGGTTTGGTGATCATTTTTGGCAGTCACTAAATATATATTGGTATCCATATTTGTATATTAACCTGCAACCAACTTAAAATGTGGGACATTTTAATCATAATCTTTATAAACCTGAGTGGCATAAAACCTGTTATGTCCAGCGACCTTGAAACTGCAATAGGAGCTAAAATTAAGCCGCTGCTAGAAAGGGCTATGCAGAAAAATCTGGGGATTACAGTAAATGAGATTACATCAGATATCTCAGACAGCCTTCTCAAAACACCGCTTATTGACATGGTGATAGACTCAAAGCTCCCCTACAAAAAGGCAAGGAACAGCTTCCGGAAATGGATATTAATCAAGATGCTGCGGCTAAACTGCGGCAATATCTCTGAGGCAGCACGCAAGCTTCAAATCACCCGCAGAACTATCCATCGTTTAATCCGCTGTTACAGCATAGATATAAAAGGTTTAAGGGCTAACCTTATCAAAAGAGACTATGTTAAAAAAACAGCAATCTCATCATTAATAGAGGACACTCTGCGGCACTATGAACCAACCATCAGGCAAAAAAGGCTGGAGGACTTTTACAGAGACATTCCATCCCTCTCCCAGCAGATTTTAGAGGAGCTGCCTGACGAAACAATCAGCCTTAAAGATGCAGAGATGGAGTTTGAAAAACGCTATCTTCAGGAAATGCTAAAGAGCAACAAAAACAGCGTGCATAAAGCAGCAGAAAAAGCAGGGCTGAGGCCGGAAACATTCTACCGCAAAATCAAAGCATTGAATATAGCGCACGGATTATAGCTGTCAGCAATTTTTCGGGTATGCCCCGATTTTTAGGAAAACCCGTTCTGTCTTTGCAGCTATGCCACTCTCGGCTTTAAGAATAGCATCGGATGGCATTCTCGCGATTGAAAGGCTAACAAGCTCGTCTTTTAAGGTCAGCACCGCCACTAATCTTCCGGGTGTTATGCCTGACTCAAGCTTGGCAATGCCTGGAACAGCCAGCGCTGCGCCATGGCAAATGCTGTCTACAGCTGTATCAGCAACCCAAATTTTTGGCAGATGCCTTATGCCCTCTTCAACAGGTCTGATGCAGTGCCGAATATATTTTTCATTATTCTCATTGTTGAAATACCATAAAGCGTCTGTAAGCTCCTGTAATGTTATTGTTTCATTAAGGCTAAACGGCCCTGCTTTGGTCCTTACAAGCTCCTGCATATGCGCGCCGACACCAAATTTTTGGCCCATATCATGGCATAGCTTTCTTATGTAAGTGCCTGCCTGGCAGCCAATACGCATCAGGATATCCTGGCCAGCTATTTCAAGCACATCAATATAATAAATTTCTTTTTCACGCACCTCTCGCTTAATCGCGGATTTAACAGGAGGCAGCTGCTTTATTTTGCCAACAAATAAGCTTAACACCTTTCTAATCGTAGCTTCATCAACCAGCTTGTGCAGGTGCATAAAGCAGATGTATTCCTTACCCGCAGAAATAAGCGCCTGTACCACCTTTGTCCCATCACCCAGGGCCACAGGCAGCACCCCAATGACTCCGGGGTCAAGTGTTCCGCTATGGCCGGCTTTTTCAATGCCAAGAACCTTTTTAACATAGTCAGAAACCTGATGCGATGTTGGCCCGCTTGGCTTGTTAAGGTTGACTATGCCAAGATTAAGGAGCTCAGCCACAGTTCGTTTGCAGGGGTCACACCCGTAAGACGGGTTAGGGGAAATCGCCTTTTTAACGATTGTTTCCCGTTTTTCTTTCTCAAAAGGCAACATATCCGCATGATATTGAGTGAATTTAAAAAGGTTGTTCTGGACGGTTTTCTTTCACGGCGTTCTTAATCTTAATCATCCGCAACATTTTAATATACCCCTGAATAGTTTATTCTGCAATGGCCTACAGATATCTCGAGCATAAGGCAGACACTATTCTAGTCGGCATTGGAGCTACCCTTGAGGAGGCGTTTGAGGAGGGCGCAAAAGCCCTGTTTAATATTATGGTTGATATTAAAAATGTGGAATGCAAAGAAAAAGTGGAAATAATCGCTGAGGCGCGAGCAGAGGATTTGTTATTTGTCGAATGGCTGAATAAACTGTTAGCTGAAAAGGATATTAAAGAGATGATGTTTTCCTCGTTTAAAATAGAAAAGATTAAAAAACAAAATCAGATATTGAAGCTAAAAGCGGTTGCCTGCGGTGAAACATTTAATCCTGAAAAGCACAACCCGAAAATAGAGGTAAAGGCAGCCACCTATTCAGGATTAAAGGTTGAGAGAAAAAACAGCAGATTTTACGTCCAATGCGTTTGTGACGTATAACAAACTATCCGGATGAACAATGACAGCTACAGCAACTGAAACAAAATTTAAGCTGAAAAAGATTTCTGAATATATTTATGAACTGCCGCGAGAGGGCCAGATGCTTGTGCCTGCCAGAATTTATGGAAATCAGGAGGTTATAGCTCCATTAATGCACGGTGAAAGCGAGGAGTGGAGCTCTCTGAAACAGCTTTATAATGTTGCGTGCCTGCCGGGAATACAAAAATACAGCCTTGCAATGCCGGATGTTCATCCAGGCTATGGCTTTCCAATAGGTGGCATTGGCGCTTTTGACACTGAAACAGGGGTAATAAATGTTGCCGGTGTTGGCTTTGATGTCAACTGCGGTGTGAGAACTTTAAAAACCACACTTAGCAGGGATGATATAGAAAAGGATAAGCTAAAGCTGGCAGACGCGCTTTTCAGGATTATACCTGCTGGGCTGGGAAGCACTGGCGAGCTAAAGCTTACAAAAGACCAGATTGATGAAGTGCTGGTTAAGGGCGCAGAATTCTGTGTTGAAAACGGCTATGGCTTTAAGGACGACCTTGAGTTTATTGAGGAGAATGGCAGGATTAAAAACGCAGAGCCGTCAAATGTTAGCGACACTGCCAAACATAGGCAGTTTAAGCAGGTAGGGACCTTAGGTTCAGGGAACCACTATCTGGAAGTCCAGTATGTTGATGAAATTTATGACGAAAAAGCCGCTAAAACATTTGGCCTGAAACAAAATCAGGTGTTGGTATCAATACATTGCGGCAGCCGGGCTCTTGGCCATCAGATTGGAACAGACTACCTTAAAATACTTGAGGAGGCAAGCCGCAAATATAAGATTCCAATAAACGACAAAGAACTTGTTTCAGCGCCGTTTAGCTCTCCTGAGGGGCAAAGGTATTATACAGCAATGAACTGCGGAATAAACTGCGCCTTTGCAAACAGGCAGGCTCTGGCACATCTGACAAGAACTGCATTTAATCAGGTGCTGGGAACAGGGGAAAAGGAAATCAAGACATTATACGAAGTCGGCCATAATACAGCAAAGGTTGAAAAGCATATGGTTGATGGCAAAGAAAAATCATTGATAGTTCATAGAAAGGGCGCAACAAGGGCTTTTGGGCCCGGAAGAAAGGAAGTTCCAGACGCTTATTCAGCTATAGGCCAGCCTGTTATTGTCGGAGGAACAATGGGCACTGCAAGCTTTATACTTCATGGCACTGCAAGAGGGATGGATGAAACATTTGGAAGCGCCTGCCATGGCGCAGGCCGCATAATGTCGCGAAACCAGGCAAAAAGAAATTTCTGGGGAGATAGTCTCGTAAAGGAGCTGGGCCAGAAAGGAATGATAATAAAAGGACATAGCAAAGCAGGCATTGCCGAGGAGGCTCCCGGAGCATACAAGGATGTTGAGGAAATCATTAATATTATGCACAATGCAGATATTGCAAGAAAGGTCGTTAGGCTAAGGCCGTTGATAAGCATAAAAGGCTAAGAAATATTAAGCTAGCTGAGATTCTCTAAAAACTTATGCAACATAGAACACGCAGAAGTTCGTACGCTCGCCCTTAATTTAGCGGTTTTTAAATCACTGAAAAACATGCTGTGCCCAAAATCAACAATATACGGGTCATTTCTGCTCGCAACAATAATATCTTCATGCCTCGTATCCATTAGAGCAACACCATGGTGCATCATTTCAGAATAAAGTGCGGTTAATCGCGATGCAACCACTGCTTTTGCTCCTCCAAGCTGTGTGCATTCCCCGCCATCAATAAATTCCCTGAGCAACACATGGAATCTGTTAGTGGTGTATATTTTATTTAATTGCGGGATTCCATGGGTGTTTACCAGCAGCTCTAAAGCCCTGCGCTCGTTATCAAAGTGTTCTCTCCCTACTGACAGTTGGTCGCGGCAGTCAGGCATGGCCTTTGAGTCAAACATCTTGAAAATGTATGGCTGGCCATTTCTTTCAACCATGCATACGTAGAGAAAGCCAGGATAGCTGCAAACATAGCTAAGCGTCGGGTCAATAGCCTGCACTGTTTTTGCTAATTCCTCCTCAAGCATTAGAAATATAAATCAGCAGTTGTTTATATGGTTTTTGTTTTAACCACCATATTAATATATAATCGCTACCAGCACTCGCTCTATTTGGGTAAATCTTACTCTTTGTGGGTCTGCCATTGTATTGTTGTCGCCTTTTGTTAAGGCATACCACTCACCGTCATTTCCGATATCAACAACACGATGGATTACTATTCCATCAATTTCATTTGAGGCAAAAGAAATAATATCCCCGACATGGATGTCCTCCTCTTTTTGCGGAATTACCTGTATTGCATGGGATGTTTCGTCTATGATGGGGTCCATGGAGTTTGTGTTTGTAAATATTGCCCACTGCGGATTTTGAATGTCAATACTTATGTTGTCTTTGCTGATAGTAATCTGGTTTTCCTTAACCCAGTCATATGGGGATGCTCTTTCCTTTGCAGAAAATTCCAGTAAATCAGAGATAGGCAATTCTGCATTATTATTGGAGAGCTGGCCATATAAAAGATGGGACAGCCATCCAAGTCCGAAAACGATAAAGATGAGCACTATAAGCCGTTTAAGCATGTGAAATCCGAAAATTCGGCCATTTATAAATGTTTCGCTACTGAGCAGTAGCAATAACGCCTTTTCTGAAATTTGTTATTCGGCCATTTAATGTAAAACCTGAAAACCCATTTTCCAAAGCGAAAAGTATATAAAAAATAAGACGAAATTAACTGCTACCCTCACCAATATCAACACCTTCTTAGGGAGCATATCTTTATAATCTGGCGCCTTTACAGCAGTTGTATGGAGAACAAACACGGGGATGAAACACGTGGAGAGATATTGCTTGGGCAGATAGCGAACCGCAGCAATGCCGACCTGGAGGGTATTATTGAAAACCTTTCAGAAAAAGATGAAACCGCTTTTGCAGATGCAGCAGCATGCTACGCCCATCTTTTTGGCAGAACCACAAGAAAAAAATTTAGGCTTGCGCATAGCTTAATCAAGATTAAAAGAGCGCCTGAACTAACTCTGGATAAGGTTTTAAGAGACCCAAAAAAATATTCAAAAGCTGCATTTTGGGATATGGCAAACGAGTTTGGAGGGTTTATTGATGCAAGAGCGGCAAAAAATAAATATCCAAGGATTGCTAAATTAGCTTATTTTTCAAGCGCAATAGCAGCATTTGGTGTCAGCGCGCTTCCTCACGAGCTTATTCATGCAGGCGTTAATATACTAACCAGCGGTGTGAATAAAGAGATTGTGTTAAACAAATTCTTTGGCGGCTCACTATGGGCTAGCATTATCCCTGAGGTTCAGGCTAAATGGCTCTTCCCGCTTATCGGCGGCTATGTTAATATAGAGCCGGCAAACAGATTAAGCCATATGTTAACGCTGATAGCTCCATACTGCCTTACTCCTGCAGGGATTGCCATGTTTTATTCAGGGCTAAAGCGCAAGAATGCCGCATTGTTTACTGTTGGGGCGGGTATTGTAGGAGGTCATACCGGCGGCGTTATTGGAGATTTTTGGAACACCGGGAGAATTATGCTCTATCAGTGTTCTGATTTAGTAAGCCAAGTGGTTGGTTATGATAAAACTCCGGAAAACACAGAATTGCTGCTTGCCCTCCCGGTTGCAGTAGCTGGCTTTTTTATCGGCAACAGAATTATGAGCTATTCCTACAATCTGATGAAAGGAACATATAACTCATTAAGAAACAGATTCTCTAAGCCTAAACAATCAGTATAAAAGAGCGATTTTTTCATTTATTCCGGCCAATAAGTTTTCTGAAATCAGGCTTTGCCAAGAAGTTCAGCGTACCCGCTTAAATTTTTTATTCCGTACGCATCAATGACCTTTTCCCGCCCTTTAGGCTCTTTTAGCAGCCGCTCAATGAATTTATATGTTTTGCTAAATTGTGCGTTGATAAACTTTGTATGAATCTTCTTCCATTTATCTGGATTATCTTTTATATATTTTACCCACCGGTCAATTTCTTCGCTCACGATAACCTCAGTTTTTTTATCATTTTTTTTATATGAGTTATTTCCCCTTCATTTACCTGTTCAGCATAGACTTTTCTCAGGTGCTCTGCATCTTTTAGGTCTTTCTCGGATTTTAAAAGCTCTTCTTTGAATGCGATATTCATGTCTATGCTGCTGAACCATACATCAAGCCCGGTTAGCGGCAGTTTTGTTCTTGTTCTTAGCTGTAATTCATCCAACTCGTCTTTTGCGAACTTGATTTCCATTTCAGGCAGTGGCTGATTTTTTAATGTGTACCTGACTGCAAGATTATCCCGCAAATAGCGGTATATTTCATCATGGGAGGCGGACTGCATGCATACAAATTCCTCTTTTGTTAGTTCCTGATGAAGTTTTTTGAATCTGCCCAAATCGATTTTTTCGATTATCATGTCTATGTCTTCTGTTGCCCTGGCTCTTCCTGAGCTGATTGCCACAAATCCTGAAACAATTATATAGCCGCAGTGTTTTTCTATTACTGAACAGAATTTAGTGCAGAACTCATCCAGCATGTTTTTATCATCAATTGCCCTCATCAATTTTGCTTTGGGTTTTGTTTTTTTATAAACCTTTCCAAATCCATAAACCCGCCTTTAATTTGATGAAGTATGTTAAGTTTGATTATTCACCTAACCATTAAATTAACAGAAACACTTAAATAATTCTCATCTTTTAAATTCCAAATGGAAAATTTGGACAAGTGGGAGAGGGCAGGAGCTATAGCTGCAAAAGCGCTCGCTTATGGAAAAGGCCTTATTAAAAAGAATTCCTCTCTTCTTGAGGCAAGCAATCTTATCGAAGAAAAAATAAGGGCATTAGGCGGCGGCCTGGCCTTTCCAGTGCAGATTAGCTGTGATAATATTGCAGCGCACTACTGTGCTGATCCGGATGATTCTATTATATTCCAGAATCAGGTTGCCTCTCTGGATGTAGGGGTGCATGTTGATGGCTGTATTGGTGATTGTGCTGGTACAGTTGATTTAAGCGGCAGCCATTCTGACTTGGTAAAGGCAAGTGAGGAGGCATTAAACGCTGCAATCAAAATTGCGAATGCGGGTGTTGAACTAAGGGAGATAGGCAAAACTATCAATGAAGTTATTGCAAGCTACAATCTTATGCCTGTAAGAAATCTTTCAGGCCATGGCCTAAGCCCTTATAATATTCATGATGCGCCAACAATCCCGAATTATGATGATATGAGTAATGAAACCCTTGAAAAAGATATGATTATTGCAATTGAGCCGTTTGCAACAACCGGTGTTGGTATGATTCAGGAAACAGAACGGGCAAATATCTTCTCTTTTGTTGCAAAAACTCCTGTCAGAAGCGCTGTTGCGAGGGAAGTTTTGGCGGAAATTCAAAACTATGATGAGCTGCCGTTTACAACCCGCTGGCTTGTTAAAAAGTTTCCTTTGTTTAAGCTTAATTTTGCATTGCGCGAGCTTGCAAGAGCCGGCTGTATCCATTCATTTCCACCGCTGACAGAAAAGGCAGGTGGCATTGTAAGCCAGGCAGAGCATACTCTTTATATCGGCGACAGGACAAAAGTGCTGACAAAAGAGTGTGATGATTAATACCAGTTAGTATCAGGATGGACTAAGTTTAGTTTTTTTGGTTCTGGGAGGTTATTCCAGCGATGGCGTTGTTCGCATTTTAAGTCTGATTTAGGCGATGTTGGCAATTCACCAAGAATGTAAAGAATAGTGTTGTATATTACAGGCAGATAGGTTTGCCTGCAATGTTCAAGGTGTCGGCTTCTCGCTTCTAGAATACAATCATTACCACTAAATGCCTTAAGATGCTTTACAGCTTTGTTAATAATATCATCCAGATTATTGCATTTCCTGATTGCGCCGACTGAAACAAGCTCTCTATAGCCGTACTGGCCAGTATAGTATGGTTCGACCATGAATAATGGGCCGCCCTCTGTTGCCTCAACAAAATTATGCATATTCTTATAGTCTACTTGAAGATTTGCCGCATTTACCGCTAAATCCGCCATGGCGTAATAATCTTTAAGAACGCCATGCTCTGTAACAGGCCTGAAGCCAGGAGTTTTCATTAAGCCGAATGGTGAAAATTCTCCGACAAGGCAGACAAGCGAATCTTTAGCTAAAGCCTTAACCAGCTGCCGGATATCGGGATGCTCTACTGAGTTAACATAGCTTATAACAGCCAAAGGCTGTTTTAATGGAATCTTATATTTATTTCTTAACGCATTTTTTTGCTCTTTGGATAATGGGGTAACTGCATTTTTCAGAAGGCAGATATCAACATTTAATGACGCGGCTGAAAATGGGTCATACGGGAATTTATTGATATCACTATAGCAGGTAACATAAAGATTCGTATTGTCATCACCATCTTGAGCTGTGTGCCTTAAAAGTTCCTTGGTTCTGCTGTCAGTATTAGTCTTATGAAGGAATGCAGAGGCAAATCTTGTATCAGCGGATTTGGAGGTTATATAATCATAAAGTGTTTTGAGAGCATAGGCATCAGCCAGCTCATACGGCATTAAAATAACCTTTTTCATGCAGAAACTGCAAAATTCTGTGCTTTAAAAAGCTGGCGGATGCCTGTAATTATTTAGCTTTCTGAAGTAAATAGTTTGCTGCTGTCTCCATGTCTTGGCTTTGCCAAGATTAAATTTTCTCCCCCTCGCCTTGCGTAGGGGGAGAAAATGTAATCAAGCCTAGCTTTGAGCTAGGCTTGGCGGTAGACCGCAGCAGAAACATGAGAAAAACACATTTCTGCGTGCATCTATAAAAATAGAATTTTTTATCACACTTCAGAATACTAAAGTAGTATGGATGTCTTTAATCAAGAAATCTTATGCCACATCAGCACCCATCTTCTTGAGCGTCTGCTTCCACATAAGACCTATCTTCAATAAGTCATTCTGTAGCTTGATAGACAGCCTATAGGTCTTTTTGTATAGGTCATAATCAACAAGCCCCATGGATTTCATGGGAGTTAATATTCTGTCATAGAACTGCCTTTTGTTGTATGCTAACTTTACTTTTTTTCCTTTATAGCCCGGCTCCTCGATAGAAGTTTCGTATTTGCCCTCGTGAAGCTGGGTTGCAAAAAGGCTCATTTCTGATTTTGTGATCTCACCCTTGAGGCCTATCATAAATTTTATCAGCTCTTTTGCAACAATCTTCTGCTGGCCTGTAGCGAAAACTATCTCAAAAATGTCTTCAGAAAGATTGTATCTATCGAAGAGTATTACCATTTTGTATACTCCTATAGGCATGTTGCTTATATATAAATATTGCTATAAATTTGTAGGTTAGGATATAAAACAAAACATTTATATACTAAATTGTTCATTAATCATATTGGTATATTAAAAAGTATATTAACGGCGGAGGTTGAAAATATGAATTTTTTAGAGGAGGGAAGGGAAGTTGGGCAGGCTAATATTAAAGTTATTGGAGTTGGCGGGGCTGGAAATAATATGGTCAGCTGGCTCTATAAAAAGGGGATTCAAGGGGCTGAGATTATAGCGTGCAATACAGACAAACAGCATCTTGATATTTCCTCAAGTCACAAAAAATTTTTAATTGGCGAGGAGGTTACGAGAGGTCTTGGCTGCGGCGGCTTCCCTACAAAGGGCGCAGAAGCTGCACAGGAAAGCCTTGTCAGGATAAAAGAATCCATGAAAAATTCTGATATGGTTTTTATCTGCGCAGGCATGGGCGGAGGCACAGGAACAGGCGCTGCACCGATTATAGCACAGGTTGCCCGTGATACAGGCTCTATAGTTATAGGCACTGTAACAATGCCGTTTAAGATAGAGCGTGCCAGGGTTGACAAGGCAGAGTTTGGCCTGCAGCAGTTGAGGCAGGTTTCGGATACTGTCATTGTTATTGATAATAACCGGCTTGTGCAGATTGCAGGAAATCTTCCTGTACAGCAGGCATTTGCCGTTGCTAACGAGTTGGTTGCAACAATGATTAAGGGCATTGTTGAGACAATCTCAATCCCAAGCTTGGTTAATCTTGACTACGCAGATGTCAAGGCAATAATGAAGGACGGCGGAGTAGCTGCTATTGGAATTGGTGTTTCAGACACAGAAAGAAGGGTTGAGGAGGCTGTTAAGGGCGCTCTGGAAAATCCATTGCTTGACATTAATTATGAGGGTGCAACCGGGGCAATCATTCATGTGCACGGCGGACCTGACTTAACGCTTGAAGAAATCAACAGGATTGGCGAACTTGTTACCGAGTCAATGGATGCTGATGCAAATGTTATCTGGGGAGCAAGGGTTACTGATGACATGCGCGGCAGGGTTACTGTAATGACAATTATTACAGGAGTTAAATCCCCCTGGATTCTTGGAAAGATTGATTCAAGAAAGCCAGCACCCGAATCATTAAGAGTGAATGATGAACTGGGGATAGAA
Source organism: uncultured Methanosarcinales archaeon (assembly GCA_964529655.1). Lineage (GTDB taxonomy): Archaea > Nanobdellota > Nanobdellia > Woesearchaeales > JAGWAF01 > CAZGZA01. Next base: position 13,646 of record CAZGZA010000011.1, read on the forward strand.
ACTATCTGATTTTTATTTCCACAAAAAACCCTTTCCGGTTTTTTGGGACCCAAAAATTTAAAAATTTTTGTGGTTTTCTCCCTTTTATATTAGGGAGCTTGTTTAGTTATTGTGAGATTTAAACACTTAACTTGCACTGGGGATTATTATACGCAATTGAGACTCGAATTTCTTGAACAAACGAGAATTTTTTTCATAACTAGCCGATTTCTTTTGCGTGTATGGGCTTTATCAGAATTCCTTCTGGTTTCTTCTCAAATACACCATAATCTCCAGGCTTAATATCAAAATCTTTAATAACTCTTGTTGGGAATCTCATTACCATTGAGTCGCCAAGAAGTCCAAATTTTCTAACAAGCTGCCTTCTTCCAGTTTTGATATCAAATTTAATAAGTTCGCTGGAAGTGAAGTACTCTTCGCCACATTTAGGGCATTTTAAGCAATCTAGAGCAATCCCTTCTTTTACACATTTGCCTATCTTAACATCTGTTCCACATTTATAGCAAGTTTTCATGAATTTTTTCATTTTCTTTTTCCCTCCAGTTTTTTGGTTGTTGGCTTTATATGAATCAAAACGATATTCTCATGCTCAACATATGATAAACACAAATATTTTCTTCTGAACGGATAAAACACGTTGTATTTACTCTGGTTTTTGGAAACTAATACATGCTCTCCGCCGTCTAACGCGCCTAATACAAATTCTAATGGTTTTTTAAATGCATCAAACTCTTCTTTAAAATGCCACGTGAATACTAACAACTTGCCTTTCCAGTACAAATCTTCAAATATTATCTTTATCACCTAAAAGATATCTATAGCAGTAGATAGATATTTATAAGCTTTTCGCTTTTTCTGCCAAATAGTGGGGATTAAACGTAATAAAAGGACGGTTGTTAGTTGTTAAGTCCAATTCAGGCCTCGCTCAATTTTCTCCTTTTAACTGTGTAATATTTGTCTTCTAGAGATTTATTGTAGTCAATGAATCTAAAAGAAATAGTTTTTCTAATCCGACTTTTTTGTTTTTTGAACAAGCTAAAATGCAGATGAGGTCTTATTGACCAACCCGTATTGCCCGAGTAACCAATCAGTTGGCCTGATTTAACTCTTTGTCCTTTTTTGACGGCAGCACCCTTATACTTTAAATGGTGGTATAGTGAATAAATTTTATTCTCATGTTTTATAATAATATAATTAGTTTTAAGGTATGCTTTGTACCCTTTCTTCCAATCACTTCCTGTATAGTTTCCTTTATGGATATCAATTACTTCTTCAACAATCCCATTTAATACAGCATATACGGATGTACCGATTGTAAGATCAAAATCAACAGAATAAGTGTCGTCAAATTTAGCTTCTTTGAAAAGTCTATGACTTCCTTCTTTATCTGACTTTGTCCCTTGTGTAATGTTGGCTTTTGTTTTAATAGGCAGGTAAACCTTTATTGCCATAATAAGAATAATATTCCTTTTATTAATAACTCTTTCGCTCAGCCTGAACTCCTCCGAGCCTTCGGCTCTCGACTATAAAACACCTGAAAAGGTATACCAAGAAAAACTGTAACCTAATTTCCGAATTGTAAACTAATAATCAAATTATACAAGCTTAACCGCCTTCAATAACATTTATATCCTTGCAATTACCCCCTCTTCTGCATGCAGAGCAAGGTGTTTTACAGGAGCTTCAGGAAGAACTATCCACTTGTTGAAAGAGCTGAGGGCATCTATATCTACGCAAACAACAGGAGATACATTGACGGCTCAAGCGGAGCTGTAGTAGTAAACATAGGGCACGGGGTTAAGGAAGTGGTTGAAGCGATGAATTCCCAGATGCAGAAAGTGTCTTTTGCGCATACAGCGCGCTTTACAAACGAATGGCAGGAAAAGCTTGCAGTGCTGTTAAATGAAATAACTCCCAATAAAGGGCTTTCTTATTTTGTCTCAAGCGGGACAGATGCAAATGAAACAGCAATAAAGCTTGCAAGGCAGTACCATATTGAAAACAGGGATGAAAAAAGGTGGAAAATAATTTCAAGAAAGATAAGCTTTCACGGCAACACGCTCGGCTCATTGTCAGCTTCAGGCGACGAATCAAACAGGAAGCTCTATACACCTTTATTGCTTTCTTTCCCACAGATAGAGCCGTGCTATTGCTACAGGTGCCCTTTCAATAAAACAAAAGAATTATGTTCTTGCGAGTGTGCTTTTGAATTGGAACGGGAAATAAAAAACCAGGGCGCTGAAACAGTGTCTGCTTTTATTGCAGAGCCAATTGTTGGAGCTACAGGGGGTGCATTAGTGCCTCACAAGGATTATTTTAAAATCATACGCGAGATTTGCAGCAAATACAATATACTTTTGATTGCAGATGAGGTAATGACTGGCTTTGGAAGGGCAGGAAAGATGTTTGCAATGCAGCATTTCAATGCCGCGGCAGACATAATCACCACAGGCAAGGGGCTTACCTCTGGCTATTCTCCTCTAGCAGCCTGTATCGCTTCAGAAAAAATAGTAGATGCAATAGCAAAAGGCTCAGGTAATTTTGTTCACGGCACAACTTACACAGGAAATCCTGTTTCATGCGCAGCAGGCTATGCGGTTGTTAATTATATTTTGAAACACAAGTTGCACGAAAATGCAGAGAAGATTGGAAACTATATAATGAAAAGGCTTAATGAATTAAAAGAGGGGCATGAATTCATTGGGGATATAAGAGGAAAAGGGCTTTTAATAAGCGTTGAGTTTGTAAAAGATAAAAAGTCAAAACAGGCATCAGAGGGCAGGGCAAAAAAAATTATTGAAACGTGCATGGAAAACGGCTTATTGCTTTACGATGCAGGAAGGGCTTCAGGCGCGGACTGCTTGTTGATTGCTCCACCATTGGTTACAACCAAAGGCCAGGCAGATGAAATTCTAAGAATATTTGAAGATTCTCTTTCAAAATCCTTATAAATCCCTGTTTTTTTATAGCTATTATGGACAAGTTGATTATTACAGTAGCTCCAACAGGCAGTGTGCCTACAAAGGAAATGACGCCCCATGTCCCGTTAACTCCGAAAGAGATAGGCGAAGACGCATTAAGATGCTATAATGCAGGGGCTTCTATCATACACATTCACGCAAGAGATAATGGGAAGCCTGCCTCTGGCATCAAGATATTCAAAGAGATTATTGATGAAGTAAAACAAAGATGCCCTGAAATGATTATACAGATTTCAACAGGCGGCAGAGGGCGCTCCGGGAAAAAAAGAGGCTCTGCATTAAAGCTAAAGCCTGAGATGGCTTCATTGACAACAGGCTCTGTGAACTTTTCAAACATGGTTTACGCAAACCCGCCTGAATTGATTGACTACCTTGCAGAACAGATGAAAAAATACAGCATAAAGCCTGAATGTGAGATATTTGACAGTGCAATGATTAGCAATGCAATCCTGCTTTATGAAGCAGGCCTAATAAAGGCACCCATACACTTCAACTTTGTGATGGGCATGACAGGGGCATTGCCGGCAAATGAGCGCAATTTAAAATTTCTGATTGATTCAATACCTGAAAATTCAACATGGTGTGTTTCAGGCATTGGAAGATATCAGCTTGATATGAACCGGTACGCTATATATCATAACGGGCATGTGAGGACAGGGCTTGAAGACAATATCTACATGGAAAAAGGAGTGCTGGCAACGAACGCGGGCTTAGTAGAAAGGATTGTAAGGATTTCCAAAGAATACAAAAGAGATATAGCAAGCCCGAGCGAAGCGAGAAAGATTCTTTCGTTGTGATAAATAAAGAATTTCTTAGTCCTGCGGACAAGGGCTATCTCATTTTTCTTTTGCTGTTGCCCTTTCTTTTTGCTGGCTGGCATAGTATTCCAGCAGAAATACTGCAAGGCTTTTATTGAATTCCGTGATAAAAACTGATTTGTTTCTCTGGAGCTGGCCTATCTGGTCTGAAAGTTTAGCCGCTCTCTCACTCTCATCAAAGGTTTTATCGGCTTTCTTAACAAGCGTTTTGTATTCGCTCACAATTGCATAAAGCTCGGTCATGTGCTCAAACAAACCATCAAATTGCGTGCGCATATCTGACGGAATGTTCTCTCTTTCAAGCGCAAAGTCGCCGTAGATATCGCTTGAAAGACCAATGCTATCCACAGTGCCATAGCTGTTTTCAGCTTTATCAATCAATTTAATTGCGGGTTTTGAATTATTTGGAAAATTATTGCGGTAAACAACAAATTCAATGCCGTCTGGATGTTTGTTTGCACTGCAAAATGTTTTTTTAACACCAACAAAAAACAAAAAGGATATTTGTTCATTTAAGCTAAAAAGATTATCAATATTATTAGAGCTTAAATGTTTTAAGATTGTTTCAATATCCCCTTTGGCGGGCGTTGTTCCCACCTGTTCCAGCTCTGATGCTAATGAAAGCAGCATGCTCTGGTATTCATTAATTGCAACAAAAAGTTTCATGCCCTCGGCAGTAAAGCCTGCATGAACCTGCCCCATCAACTCAAAGCTGCCATCGCTGTTTTTTCTAAAAGCAGGGCTTCCGCTGTTGCCAGGATTAGTTGCAGCATCATAAACAACACAGCTATGGTTAGCGCCTGTGGCCCTATTTTTATGCATATATTTAGGGTTGCTTACAACACCCTCTGTTGTAGCCTTAAATTTGCCGAACGGGAAACCCTCAATAACAATTTTTTGCCCCTTTTGCAGGGTATCACTATTGCCCCATCTCCCGTGATATGCTTCAATTAAAATTCCAAACTGTTTGTGGTAGGCTGTAACCACTGGTTTAGAGACTTTTAGTATTGCAATATCCTTTGATTTAGCCACAGCAACAGGCTCGAGAAGAATGTCATCTTTTGGGTCAGAATCTTCTATGCTATCTACAATCTCCACAAGGTCCTTAACCTTTTTAGTGCCATCTGACATTTTATCCCCGCAGGCAACATGGTGGTTTGTGGCAATGTAATAGTAGCCCTCCTTTTCCATGTAAACAAAGCCAGTGCCGTAGCTCTGCTCTGCCTCCTTGACAAAAGTAAGGTTTCCGTTGTTGTCATAGACGGGTTTTTTCCTGATTGTTGTGTTTCGTAAGCAGACAACGCTGTTTGGAATGTTTGCCGGAACAGCAGTTTCCTGGCCGTACGCCTCTGCGGCAAGAAACAAAGCTCCTCCGCACAAAAGAGCTGCAATGGTTTTGGCCATAATGTAGCATTAGAAATAAGAGCGGTTTATAAATATTTACGAAGGGGAGTATATTTAGTATATAGCCGGCTAACCATGCTATTCTTCCCAATAATTTTATAAACCGCGGGTTTATATTTAGCATAAACCATAAAATGAGCGCAGCCAAAAAGTTAAGAGGGCTAGCATTTTTAGCGGCTAGCTCATTAGCG
>CAZGZA010000011.1:19049-23137 GCA_964529655.1 uncultured Methanosarcinales archaeon
TTTCCCTCTCTTCCGCATCTTCCTAAGCCTTCACAAACATTAGAAGAAAGGCTTTCTCGCGAAGTTGCAGAGCCAAACGGAAAACCAGATAAATATGCAGTCCTTATAAATGGAAGAAACGAGAGGCGTTTTAAAACAAGCATCAGCATAGTATATCAAATTCTTTTAGAGAGTGGTTTCAAAAAAGAAAATACCTATATTTTAGATGAAAATGGAAAAGAAGATTTCCTCTACCCTGCTGATGATATTGCGCATAAAATTAATATTAAAACCCTGTTCTATCACCTGCGAAAAAAGGTGGATAAAGAGGATATACTGGTAGTTTATATTGGAGATCATGGAAAGAGAACAGGTGTCAGGGATAGGAATACCGGGGAATATAAAAGGATTACAGAGGTAGTTCTGCCTTATGGCAGTATGTGCGGAATGGAATTAGAAGAATGTTTAGCAGGCATAAACCCAAAATTTGGAGTTATTGTTGCAGATATTTGTTATGGGGGTGGAATTGCAAAGAGATTAGGCAAAGGGGAGTATATAGGGGTTTCTCCAACAACAAATGAGGGGTTAGCTTACGCAACCGAGAGAGATTGTTTTGGCGTGTTCTTTTTTCAGGCATTCAGAAATTCAAGAGAATCCGATAGCAACAAAGATGGCAAAGTTACAATAGCAGAGGCTTTTGATTATGCAAAGAATAAGCATGCATGGGCTAAAAATGGAAGAGTTCAGCCTCAATTATTTTTTGAATTTGATATAACCAATCTTTCTATTAGGTGAGCGGACAAGTTTATCCTAAGAAATGCTCCTGCCTAAAAGTTCTTGATATCCAGCAGTTTCCCGTCAACAAAAATATGTGGATTCCTAAAAACCTGGTCTAAATGGGCAATGGTGCGGTTTTTCCCCCCAAACCATGCGTTAGAGCCTATGCCAAAATGCGCGGTTCCCAGTACTTTCTCATCAATAATGGTTGCTCCGATAACCCTTGCGCGGGGGTTAAGCCCAATGCCAAGCTCGCAAATCATTCTTACCCTTTCTGGGTATTTTGTCTGTTCCTCAACTGTTTTAAGGCTCTGGTCTAGAATATCAGCCTCAACCCCTCCGTTAATATCAATAATTTTACCGTGCTTAACAGTAAGCTTTATTGGCTCTCTTATAAGCTCGGTTTTGTAGAGGTTGCGTGAGCTTGCATCTATAATAATTATCCCGTTTGTATCCTCCTCAACAGGCGGGATATAAACCTCACCAGCAGGAAGATTCCCGCCAGCTCCTGGAAGCTGAAAATTCCCATCAGAGGAGCGTGCAGCCCTGCCTTTTATATTTAGCTCAACGCAGGTGCCATTATCAGTCTCAACCCTTATTTTTTCAACAGAATCAAATGCTTGTTTTAGCTTTTGATGAGTTTCACGGAGCTTATTATAATCAACGTCAAGCGGAGCGATAATCTGCTCAAGATACGCTGTTGGAACATAGCCAAGGCTGGAGGTTGAAATAAAATTATGTTCATGCAGTCGTGCAAAGCGCCTGAAGCTCCTTCCGAGGTGCCTTATTTTTCCAAGCTTATCAGACTGGTTTATAATGACAATGCTTCCCTCTTTCAGCTCCTCAAGCGCTTCAACTATCTCAAAGCTTGCTGCCTCAAGTCTCGGCCTATACTCCTGCAGATTCAACTTTACCTTTAAATCAAGTTCTTTTGCCGCTAAATAATACCCTGCAGAAAGAACAGCCGCTAGGTTATTGCTTTTAAATCCAGTATCCCCAATCAAAAGCGCCTCCTGATGGTTGTTGAGGCACTGATTAAATATTCTCTTGAATACAGGCACATGCGGTTTTATCAGGTTTATAAGATTGCTTTCATCAAGCCATCTTAGAGAAGTTTCAGTATCCATTTAGTAACAAGAAAACGTTGTCTTTAAAAATTTTTTTAAAACAGGATAGTTATGGTATTCGCTTCTAAGAATTAGTATAACCCCCTAGTTACCTTCATCAACCCAATCAGTATTAATACAACAGACCACCACCTAACTCCGTACAGTGTAATCTGCCCTAAATCCTCAAGAAGAAACAGAAACCCTACCAATACCAAAACAACACCCCAAAAAAAGCAGGGGCAACAATTTGAAGCTCTAACTGCTCTAAAAACATTTTTTGCGGATTTTGCTTTTCTGCCAGCCATTGTCTGCCTTTTCCTTATGTTTGTTTATGGCTTTTATAATATTTAAATGCTTTGTTTGTTTCATACGTCTCCTAGAAAAAATTTATAAACTTTAGCAATAGCTAAAGGTGTATGGACTTTTTTGAGGAGCAGATTAAAAAGCTTGTAAAAGAAGATGTGAACTTAACAGAAACCTCCAACCCTGATTTTGGGGATTATTGCTTTGGATGTTTTGAGCTTGCGAAAAAGCTGAAAAAAAGCCCGGATGAAATTGCCAAGTCTTTTGAAAAAAAATTAAAGCCGAATAACTATATTGAAAAAATTTGTGCGATTAACGGCTATGTTAACCTGTTTTTAAACAAAAAGCTTCTGGCAAAGAATGTGCTGCAGGCTATATTTGAAGGCAGGGATGCTTATGGCTCATGCCCGAAAAGAAACAAAACCGTTGTTATTGATTTTTCCTCTCCAAATATAGCAAAGCCGTTTGGCATTGGGCATTTAAGAAGCACAGTTATCGGAAACAGCCTTGCCAAAATTTACAGATTTTTAGGCTACAATGTTATTGGCGTAAACCATCTCGGAGATTGGGGGACACAGTTTGGAAAGCTGATTGTTGCCTACAAAAAGTGGGGTAAGGAAGCCAAGCTTCAGCAGGAGCCAATAAAATACCTATTGGAGCTGTATGTACAGTTTCACAGAGCCGCTGAAAAAGATGAAAAGCTTGCGGCAGAGGCAAGAGCGTGGTTTAAGAAGCTGGAGGAGGGCAATAAAGAGGCAACTGAACTATGGGAGCTATTCAGGGAGCTAAGTTTAGAGGAATTCAAGCGCATATACAAAATACTTGATGTTAAGTTTGACAACTACCATGGCGAATCTTTTTACAACAATAAAATGCGGGATATTATTAAAACAGCAAAAGCAAAAAAGATTGCGGTTATTTCAGATGGTGCCCTTGTTATTGAGCTGGAGGGCATGCCGCCGCTTATCCTGCAGAAAAGCGATGGGGCAACAACCTATGCAACAAGGGATTTGGCTGCGATTGCATATCGCATTAAGCAGTACCATCCTGACAGGCTTGTTTATGTTGTCGGCTCTGAACAAAAGCTTCATTTTGAGCAGCTGGCCAGAGCCGCCAAAATGTTAGGGTTGAATGTTCCAATTATCCATATTAATTTCGGGCTGATTATGTTTCCAGAGGGAAGGATGTCCACAAGAAAGGGTAATATCATCTTCCTAGAGGAGGTTCTTAATAGGTCTGTGGAGCTTGCTCTGAATATTATCAAAGAAAAAAACCCTGACCTTGAGAGCAAAGAGGCAACAGCCAGGAATGTTGGAGTGGGTGCTGTAATTTTTGCCGACCTGAGCAATGAGCGCGCCAGGGACATAAAGTTTGAATGGGACAGAATTCTTGATTTTGAGGGTGAAACCGCTCCCTATATTCAGTATACGCACGCACGGGCTCGCTCGATTTTAAGAAAATGTAGGCAACATCCCTCTCCAAATATTAATTTTGAGTTTTTTGAAAAAGAGGAACTGAATATGATATCTCTGTTATACAAATTCCCAAAGATTGTTGAGGCAGCCGGAAGGAATTATAAACCGCATGTTATTGCCCGCTATCTTATTGAGCTGTCGCAGACATTTAATGAGTTCTACCATAAATGCCCTGTAATATGCGATTTAAAGCAGATTCAAAAGGCAAGGCTGCTTTTGGTTGACTGCGCAAGGCAGGTCATTGAAAACGGGCTTCATCTGCTTGGCATTAAAGCGCCGGAGAGGATGTAAGCTATAAGTTTTGGGTTGCTTAGAAGGAATAACAAGGAAGAGATTGCATTAATAATCACAAAAGATAGCTATTTCTGTCCCGCACCAAACTATGCGGCGCTGTAGAAAGTCTGTAGCTGCCTTTAATTTCTGGGTTGTGAGATTGATTGAAAAG
>CAZGZA010000012.1:0-22560 GCA_964529655.1 uncultured Methanosarcinales archaeon
CGTCAAACCAGCACCTTTAGGTGCTGGTAGGAGTTTTCTGTGGATTTTTATGATACTATTAATAGTCTATTCCTGGCTCTCCTGCGAGCTTTTTAGGGCCTTTAATTATTGTTATCTCATTGACATAATCCGCTCTGACCATCAGCTTTGGCGTTGCGTACCTGCCTGTCATATAAATATGCACCTCAGGAGGCACTTCATCGAGAAATTTTAAAACCTCTTTTTCAGCCAGAAGACCAATCGCTACTGCCAAATTTATTTCATCAAGAAACAGGAGAAAAGGCTTTTCTTTTGCTTTTTTCCTGGCAAATGCAAGGCCTTTTTTTGCGAGTTGAACATCCTTTTTTGTCGGCTTATTAAGATTAACCCAATCAGGTTTGCCGAACTGAAAAATTTCATATTCCGGCGCTAACCTTTTTCTAATCTGGTATTCGCCAATTGTAGGCTTGCCTTTCATAAACTGAATAATCACCACTTTAAAACCATGCCCAACACAACGTATGGCTGTGCCCAGTGCAGAGGTAGTCTTCCCCCACCCGAGGCCAGTCCATAAATAAACAGGAGCCAGCTTTTTTATATTAATTTTCTTTGGCATTCGGTTAACCTATATTTAATTAGCCGGAAAAAATCTATATAAAACTTTCGTCGTCGTGTCTTATTATTTTATCAGAAACCTGCAAAACCTTTATAAAGAATTAATACTTTCTGTGCAGTATTGCCAAATGCATTGGTGATGCTTGAATCAATGCAACGACTTTGTGAGGCAATAAAAAACAAGGTCATCAAGAAACTATATACCAAAATAAAGATGAGGGAAAAGTATGGCTGACGAAGAATTTTTAGTACCACAGGACAGCTTTCTCAAAGCTGGAATTCATATAGGCACCAAATTTAAAACCAGATACATGGAAAAGTTCATTTACAAAACAAGGCCGGATGGTCTAAGCGTTTTAAACCTGCAGAAAATCAATGAAAGAATCAAATTGGCATCAAGGCTTCTCGCAAATTATGCTATTGAAGAGATCTTGGTTGTATCCAGAAGGGAAAATGGCTGGAAACCGCTTAAGCTGTTTGGAAAGGCAACAGGGATTAGGGTAATTGCTGGGAGGTATCCGCCAGGAATCCTGACAAATCCGCAGCTTAAGAATTATACTGAAACCAAGATTGTACTGGTTACGGATGCGTGGCCTGACAGGAATATAATCAAGGACGCAATACAAATAGGCATTCCTGTCATTGCCCTATGTGACACAAACAACCAATCAAACTGCATAGACCTTGTAGTGCCATGCAACAATAAGGGAAAAAAATCATTAGGAATACTCTTTTTCATCCTGGCAAAGGAATACCTCAAATTAAGGGGAACAATAACAAAGGATGAAGAATTAGGATATAAAGAAGAGGAGTTTATGGAGGAATAAACTCCTATATTTGTTAATAAATTAAACCTTTTTTCTGTTTTAGACTTTATTCATTTCTTCGAAGTGCATCAACCGGCGCTAATTTTGATGCCTGTCGAGCGGGCAGGGCACCAGAAATCATTCCTAGAAGAGTTGAAAATAAAAGCGCTGCGCCAATCAGCACAATATCAAATCTGACTTTTAACAATTCAATCTGCAGGCCGTAGCGAACTATATATTCTCCGCTTTTTGCCATGCCAAAACCAAAACCTGCCCCAATCAATCCGCCGATTAAGCCGTAAACCCCTGCCTCAACAAGGAATATAAAAAGGATGTTGCTATTTCTTGCACCGATTGCTTTCATAATTCCAATCTGTCGCGTTCGTTCAAGAACAGAGGTATACATAGTGTTCATTATGCCTACTGCCCCTACAAATAAGGATATAGCTGCAATGGCTATAAGCACACCGTTTACAATGTCTAATATCGTGCCTACACTTTCTAACAGCTGCTCAGAGGTTTGAACCTGAAAGCTTTCCTCACCCTCCTTTTCATTTTTTTCCCGCCGCAGCCTTTTCTTTATTTGTTCAGCGACAAAAACCGGCTCAACACCCTCGCGTGTTTCCACCAACATATAATCCAGGTTTACCGGCTCGTTAAACAAGTCCCGTGCAGCATCAATGGTTATAATAAATATTGAATCATCCATATCATTGCCTATCCTTTCCAAAATCCCAATAACCTCAAATTTTTTCCCTTGAATAAAAATCCTATTGCGCAAATCCACTGATTTTGAGAAAAAGTCATCTGCAATTTTATAACCGATAACAACCTTTCGGTCATCACCGGCTTCTAAGTCCACGCCTTTCTTGATATCTATATTATGAATATCTTTAAGCATATTTTTCGTTTCATCCACAGGCAGCCCTATTACTTGAGCATACCCTGCATTGCGCTTAAATTCCACTTTTGTATTTTTCATTATCATCCCGGCTGCTTTTTTGACATTCGCACTGTTTTTTACGATTTCAAGATCATCTTTTGTGAGTTTAACAGCCGAGGTCATTGCACCCATAAGCCCTGGACCACCGCCCTCACCACCAGCCAAAATCACAATCTTGTCAGCACCCATCTTCTCGAACTGCTCGTTAATTGCATCTCGCATCCCATTTCCCAAAGAAATAAGCGAAACAACAGCAGCTATACCAATAAATATTCCTATCATAGTCAGCCAGCTTCTCAACTTCCGATGCTTAATGCCATTTATTGCGAATTTAATATAATCTGCAATCATCTTTATTTCATCTCGATGCTTTTAATATCCCCATCCATAATATGAACAACCCTGTCTGCATATTTTATCCAACTTAAATCGTGGGTCACAACAATAACTGTTTTTTTCTCTTTCCTGTTCAACATTTTTAGATGATTCATCACCAAACGGCCAGATATGCTATCAAGGTTTCCTGTTGGTTCATCCGCCAGAATAACTTTAGGATTATTAGCAAGGCTTCTGGCAATTGCAACACGCTGTCCCTGCCCTCCTGAGAGCTCAGAGGGTTTGTGGTTTAGTCTGTCGCCCAAGCCGACAAGCTCCAGCAGAAATTTTGCCTTATCAAAACGCTCATGCTTAGGAACACCCTGAAATGTCATGGGAAGCATCACATTTTCCAGGGCGCTAAGTGCCGGCAGCAAATTAAATGTTTGGAATATAAATCCTATTTGTTTGCCACGGATTGATGCAAGGTCTGATTCAGAGAGCAGAGAGATATCCTGACCTGCAAGAGATACCCTGCCTTTTGTTGGAATATCAAGGCAGCCAATGATATTCATCAACGTTGATTTGCCAGAGCCTGACGGCCCCTGAATTACAATAAACTCCCCATCATAAATATCCAGATTTAAACCGCAGAGAGCATTTACCTTAATCGTGCCAATACAATAAGTCTTCCATACATCCTGAAGTTTTATAATTGATTTCTTGGCCATGAACAACACCAAAAGGAAGAAAACAGGCTTAGTTTCTTTTCTTCCGCCACTTTCGATAAGCAAAAAAACCTATAACACCAAGAATAATCAAAACAATCAGCGGCTTAAGAGGACTTTTTGATTGAACTAACCCCAGTTTTGCAGCTTCATTCCTGGAATAAATTTTTAGAGGCACGCTTACCTCGTCTTTATACTCTTTGTTATAGCTGTCTTTAAACTTAAGTTCCATTTTTAGGGGAATCATGTCCCCGACTGCTTTTTTTGTATACAAATTAAATTCTGCTGTTTCATAATCATCACTTTCAAGGGTGCCAAGATATATTTTTGCATTTGACAGAATATCATAATTTTCTGTAGGAAGCATTTCTAGTGTAACAAAATTAAGGTCGCTTATGCCATTATTTGAGATGCTGACAATAACATCTCCCTGTTGTTTTGTTACATAAACCTTGCTATCCTCAAGGTTCATAATATATTCTGGCTTTGCAAAAACCGGTATCCCAACAACCGACTCAATAGAATGGACATTGCTGAATTTGTCCTTAAATTCAATTTGAATTGGGACTTTATGAATTGCTGATTCAGCATGCGCATCAATCGCAAGCTTAAGCTGAACCGAGGCGTCTAATTGTGGGCCAATCTTCCTTAAAATTTTTTCACAAGCTGAGCCTAGAGGCGACAGGCTTGTGCCCGCTAAATTAAGTTTTACCTTCACATCATATACAGGCGAATAAGCCATGTTCCTTAATATTATATCCATTACCACCTCCTCTCCTGGTTTGGGTTTTATAGGCTCTGTTGTAATAGAATCAATCGCTATAATCATCTCCCGGCTTTTAATCACGACTGTATTTTCATGCACTGTTATTCCCGGGTATGTCAAAGAGGAAACCATCAAGCGTGTGTTATATTCTCCTTCAATTGCATTATCATCAATTCTTGCCCTAAACTTCACAACAACTGCTTTTTTACCCTGAAGCTCCGGGCTTAATACCGGTATCACCTTAATCCGGTCTTCTTTGCTGTCAAAAGAAAATGGATAGTTCTGTTCAAGCTCAATCTTAAGACTGGTTAAATCATCTGAACGCTTGTTTTCTATATTATACCTTAGCTCAACATATTCCCCTGGCTCTGCCGGATCAGGCTCCTGATTTAAAAAAGTAACCTCAACATCTGCTGCAAGGCCGCTTATGGCAAGAGCACAAAAAAATAAAAAAATTATCATCCAAAATTTTGTATTTATCACCAATTTCTTTACCTTTATATAGATAATAGAACCTGATTTAGTTTTTATAAACCTTTCTTTAGAAACAGTATCTCCGAAGGTTAGGAAATTGGTTGAGCGAACCACAAGACGATTTTGCCTAACACCACAAACTTGACTTTACCGGAATTGTTAACTTTTGCACTATCAGTTTGTTATACACCTTAGAAATATTTATAAAAAAGGTTGATTTTGCGTAGAAGATGGCGGCAGAAGAGGAAACTGATTCAGCTAATGTGCTTACAGAAACAGAGGATTCTGAAACAGAGAGTGTTAGCTCTGGTGGCGATGACGGCTTTAAATTTAACTTTCAGCCCAGTTCCAGGCAAAAAAAGATTTTTGCTGGCATTGCTATTCTTATGCTGATTGTTTTTGGCGGAGTTTACTACTTTAAGAATAACGCAAAATCAGATATCGACCCTGTTGTTGCATCTGTCAATAGTGAGGAAATATTCCTTTCACAGCTGGATCGTGCTTACACTAATATTAATTTAAACGCGAATATCCCGCTTACAAAAGAAGAGGTACTTGGCAGCTTAATCGACCAGCTCCTTGTGCTGCAGGCACTAAAAGCATCTGGAACTAAAGTGAGCGATGCAGAGGTTGCAGATTATATTATCAAGACGCTGCAGGAACGCGGCCTTCCAGAGGATGTTTTTTACAGGAGAGCTGCTGATAACGGGCTGGCAAAATCAGAAGTTTTCTATATCTTTAAGGATAAGCTTCTTATGAAAAATTTTTATGAAGCAAAGATTAATCCGCAGATTAACATAAGCGATGAAATAATCGTTGAATTTTATGACCAGAATCAGGAATCATTTTTTATCCCTGACATTGTTAATGTCAGCCATATCCTTGTAGAGTCAGAGGAAAAGGCAAATGATATAAAGCAGCAGCTTGAGAATGGTGTTCCTTTAGAGGGGCTGACTGGCCAGTCAATTGATCCATCTGCCGGCTTGAATAAGGGTAATCTTGGTTTTATTGCAAAAGGCCAGACAGTGCCAGAGTTTGAGAATGCTGCATTTTCCCTTGCAGAGGGTGAAATTTCAAAGCCTGTTAAAACACAATATGGCTATCATATAATTGAGGTTTCGCAAAGGGAGTCTGCACGTTACCTGCCTTATGATAAAGTTAAGGATGTTATTTATCAGATTCTGTTCAGCAGGCGGCAGAAAGAGTTGTTTGATTTCTATGTTGATATTCTAAGAGGCAAGTCAAAGATTGAAATGTACAGCAGTGTATTAAACAAAGAAGAAAAGCAGTAGTTTATGCGCATCCTTTGGTGCATAGTAGTGAATTAGTGAATGTTACTAAAATTCAGCCAATAACGACTCACCTGCTCGGAGCCCTTTCCCGTCCTAATGGCAGGGTTTTAGGCTCCTTGTATATCCGCAAGTTTTCGGGATTAAAAATTGCGCACTGAAGTGCAAGGTTTAAAACCCGCGTAATTTTTAATAAGACGCCTGCCTGCTTAAAGATACAAAAAAAGGTTTAAAGTGTTTCGGGCGTCAATATTGTTATCATATTGTTTGAGCTTACTTTTGACTCCATTCCTGCAATAATCTTAATTTGTACTTTTTCAGCCAGTTGCATTAAAGTTTGGTCAATTGCGCCGTCAAGGACAATCGCATAAGCTGATGTATCGCTTAAATTGTTCAGTGTTGACGCAAGCTCGGTGAAAGGTATCTTTCCCATGATATTCATTTGTTCGTCCATGACATAAGCTCCCTTTGTTCCGATAAGCTCCTCTAATAATGCTGAAAACTTTGCCTTATCCTCAGCACCCATATCAGCTGTCGGCTGCGGTCTCATTAGCGGCCTTGGCGCCCTAAGCGGCCTCTGCTGCCTTGACTGCAAGGGGTTAAAGTGCGGAGGAGTTTGTACCCTGTTATAGGGGGTAAACTGCCTTGTTGCGGGCGTTGGTGCAGCATTTCTGCTTTCCCTTGGGTTATCCAGCTCCATCTTGAACTGTTCTGCTGCAACCTTGCCTCGCAAGGCTTTGTGGATTTCTTTTTTTGTTATTTCCTCAACTTCCTTGCCGTCAGGTGCTTTTGCAACAAAGTCAATTTCAGTTACTCCCATCAGCTCCTTAATGATAAGGTCCCCGCCTCTGTCTCCATCAACAAAAACAGTAACCTCTTTTTTTCGGCATATATCTTTTATGGTTGCCGGGCAGCTTGTTCCGTTCATTGCAATGACATTTTTAAATCCGTGTTTTAGAAGATTGAGCACATCTGCCCTGCCCTCAACAAGGATTATGTCGTCGCTTTCATCTACTGCCGGCCCTGCAGGTAGCCTGTCGTTGCCATACTCCTGCACCTCCATTACTCTAACAGAGTATGCTACCTCATCAGCAAGTTCTTGCGAGTCAGGCATGACATCGTCAATCATTGTTTTTAGCAATTCTTTTGCCCTGTCAACAACATATTTTCGTTTTGAGACCCTGACATCCTCAATATTTTTAACCTTAAGCTTAGCATTACATGGCCCAATTCTTTGGATAACCTCCAAAGAAGCGGCAATAATAGAAGTTTCAGTCTTGTCAAGGGATGACGGGACAATGATAGCACCCCTGCTTTTTCCGCTCTTTGCGTCAATATTAACCTCAATTCTGCCTATTCTGCCTGAGCGTTGGAGCTCTCTTAGCTCGAGGTCTGCTCCAAGCAATCCCTCTGTCTGGCCAAAGATAGCGCCTATTACATCAGGTTTGTCTACAACCCCCTCAATGTCTATTTCTGAATGAATAATATATTTTGATGATACTTGGCTTATTTTTCCCATTTTTACCTCTGTTTTAAGGTCGCGAGAAACAGAACAATCAGTCTATAAAACAGCTATTGGCCGTTAAATGATATAGTGAAAGTGAGCTTGTTCTGTTAGTCATTTTTTGTACTGACCTTTTAATAACGAAACTGCAAAAATCTTTTAGGATTTTTGTGGTTTCGGGATAAAAAATTGTGCACTGAAATGCGGGTTTTACCCAGCACAATTTTTTATAAGTGAATGTGTTGCCCGAAACACTAACTCCCAGGATCATAGCTCGAATAATTCTTCGGCTCCCGTGAGTAACTCTCGTGACGGGCAATAGGGCCTAAACCCTACATTTCAACACGTGTTAGGTGGGTGTTTAAAAAGTTATCGGAAAGTTTGGAGCAGACGATCCTAAAATTCTGCTCTCACTCAAATATTTCATCGTGGTGTACAAAGTTTTCCAGCGTTACTATTTTGGTGTTTTCATCAACAGAGAACGTGAGGACAAAATGGTTGTCGATATGCACCTCTTTTAGGTATTGAAGCGGTGCCCTTAGATTTTTGTAGTGCTGTGGGTTTTGGATGATTTCTTCTGCTTTCTTCATAATAATATTATAGTGTTTTCTATTTTTCTTATACAGTTTAGCGAGTTTCTTGTCAAGCTCTGGCTTGATGTCAAGAGAATACATTATCTTTCATACCTCTTCCTGAGGTTTGCAACAGTGCCAACTTTAATAGGGGGTTGGTTATGTATCTTTATAGCAGTTGCAATGTATTCCGGCCGGAGTTGAGGTTCAAGGACTTTTTCTTCGTAGAGTTCTGCCATTGTGTTTATAGCTGCGCTCTTGTCCTTCAGCCTGAATTTGGCTTTGATAATATTCAGAATAGTGTTTGCGTGCTCATTGATATTGATTATTGCCTGTACCATAACATCACCTTAATTCCATATTAATATGGTATTAATATATAAAACTTTTGATATTAAATCAGGAAAAATAGTTTATTGTACAGATTAATTACTAATTTTTGCCAGAAGATAACAATTTTAGGTTGATGCCCTGTATTAAATTAGTTCTCCGCCGTTACCGTTACTATCACAAACTCCTTCTTCCCCTGCCATACAGTTGTTTCCTCGTTAATCTTAAGGTGATATTCTTTTGCTGTTTCCTTTATTAAATTGTTTTCCTTTTCAATGAATAATGCCATTTTTGCATCCTTTTTCAGGATGTATTCTGCCTGATGGAAGAATTCCCTGTAAAATTTTGCTATCTTTCTTTGGTTGAATTTTGTTGGCTGCGGCGGGCATCCGGCAATGCAGTCAACTGAATTTTTGCCGAATTTTGTGTCAATCCATTCAGCATCCATTTTTGAGAATGTGATGAGCTTGTTTACGCCCGCTATTTTTGCATTTTTTTTTGCGGCATTAATGCTGGGGAATGCGCTATCCATTGCAGTGATGCTGCCCTTGATTTCAGGATTTGCTTTTTTATCCAGTTTTTCAAAAAAACCATTGAAGTTGAAAGCTTTAAATTTTGGAAGTTTTGTGAACAGGAATTTGTCTTTGTGGTAGTAATGCGCTGATAGTGCTGAGGCGTATAAAGCAGCTTCTATAGGGACAGTTCCGGCCATGCAAAATGGGTCAAGGAATATCTTTGAATGATTAAACCCGACTTTCCTTGCCAGCGCGTATGCCACATTGGGCTTGATGGTTTCTCTGGTTAAAAAAATTTTGTAGTCACGATTTGCTAAGTCATTTATTGAAAAGTCAACGCCAAAATAAAGCTGGTTGGAGTTGATAAAAACAAAGAGTGTGGTTACGGGGTTGTTGAGATTAACTTTTGCGGGATTTTTTTTGAGAATAAACTCGCCAATCTTTGCCTCCACCTCCATAGTATCCAGTGTGCTGTTTTTTATCAGCGCTCTGACAACAAAGCTTTCAGCAATCCAATCGTGTAGATTTAGCTGCGCAATCCTTGCGCCAGCCTCCTCAAGCTGTTCAAATTTGAATTCGTCTAATAAAAGAATTAATTTTCTTAAGGACTGGGATTTATAGCACACCAGGAATAGCTCTTCGTATTTTTTTGTTGAAAAAACAACCGCCATCTCCTGTATGACTGGTGTTGTTTTGGTTAGTTCGCCTATCTCCTGTGCTGCAATGTCCTCTATGCCGCTGTTTACAATGGCGAGTGCTTTCATTCTACGGCTAACTTTGCGGCTGAGATTACCTCATCGTCCTCGCTTAATTTCATCACCTTAACACCCTGGGTGTTTCTTCCTATTGAAGAGATGTCGCGGGCTGAGATTCTTATGGCAATGCCTTTTTTGCTTATCAGCATAAGCTCATCGATGTCCTTTACTGTTTTAACTGCAATAGCCTTTCCATTTTTATCTGTAATTTTAAGGTTGATTACCCCGCTTCCGCCGCGGTTTATCAGCCTGTATTCCGGGACCGGTGTTTTTTTGCCGTATCCTTTTGTGGTGATTGTAAACAGGTGCTTGTCTTCCTCTGCAATTTCCATGCCAATGACCTTGTCATCATTTTTTATTCTGATGCCAATGACGCCATGGGACGCCCTGCCTGTGGGTCTTACGTCAGTTTCATCAATTTTGACAGCTAGCCCATTTTGTGTGGCAATAATAATCTGCTGGTTGCCTGTTGTTAATTTTACGTTTATTAGCTCGTCCCCATCCTCAAGATTCATTGCAAGAATGCCTCCCTTTCTTGGTTTTGAAAATTCCTCAAGGGATGTTTTCTTGACGATTCCTTTTTTTGTTGCCATAATAAGGTAGCCGCTCTTGAATTCCTTTACATGGATAAATGCTGTTACCTTTTCATCCTTTGCCAACCCAAGCAGGTTAACGATGGGTGTTCCCTTGGCCTGCCTGCCTGCCTGTGGGAGCTGATGCACCTTAAGCCAATGGATTTTGCCCTGGTTTGTGAAAAACAGCATATAGTTATGGGTGTTTGCAATAAAAAGGTGTTCTACAAAGTCATCGTCTCTTGTCCCTATTGCAATAATGCCCCTGCCGCCCCGTTTTTGCTGTTTATATGTTTCTACTGCTAGCCTTTTTATGTATCCTAAATTTGTGATGGTAATAGCCATGTCCTCGGATTTAATAAGGTCCTCCTCCTCGAGCCGCTCCTCTACGGTTTCAAGCACCTGAGTTTTTCTTTCATCCCCGTACTTTTCCTTTATTTCCTCCAACTCTGCTTTTATTATGCTGAATATCTTTTGGTCGTCTGCGAGTATTGCCTTGTATTCCTCAATTTTGTTAAGCAGGTTTTTCTGCTCCTCTCTTATGCTGCCCTGCTCAAGGGAGGTTAGTCTCTGTAATTTCATATCCAGGACCGCCTGCACCTGGATGTCAGTTAGC
This sequence comes from uncultured Methanosarcinales archaeon, assembly GCA_964529655.1. Lineage (GTDB taxonomy): Archaea > Nanobdellota > Nanobdellia > Woesearchaeales > JAGWAF01 > CAZGZA01. The sequence goes on from CAZGZA010000012.1 coordinate 10,780, forward strand.
TTAAACACCGCGATTAATCCCTTTTTGGCATCAGCAGCATTTTCACTTTTTTTGATGATTCTTATTGCGTTGTCAATATCATCCAGTGTAATGATAAGCCCTGCCAGAATATGGGATTTCTCCTCTGCTTTTCTCAGCTCAAACTGGGTTCTTTTTGTTGTTATGTCAAAACGGTGGCGGATAAAATAATCAATCATCTGCTTTAGGTTGAGAATCATTGGCTTTTTTTCAACCAGCGCCAGCATTAGTATCCCAAAAGTTGTTTGAAGTTTGGTGTGTTTGTATAGCTGGTTGAGGACAACATCAGGGTTGGCTCCATCTTTGAGCTCTATCACAATTCGTATCCCTGACTTATCGGATTCGTCACGCAGGTCTGAGATGCTGTCGACTTGTTTTTCCTTGACAAGCTGTACTATCTGCTCTATCAACAGGGTTTTATTCAGCTGGTATGGGATTTCGGTCACAATTATTTTTGTTCTTGATTTGGTTTCCTCAAAAGTGGTTTTTGCCCTGACGAGGATTTTTCCCTTGCCGGTTTTGTATGCCTCTGTTATTCCCGCTGTTCCGCAGATAACGCCACCTGTTGGAAAGTCCGGTGCCTTTATTATGGGAAGCAGCTCTTCTATAGTGATATTTGGATTGTTGATTGCTGATATAACCCCATTGCAGATTTCATGTATATTATGGGGGGGAATATTTGTTGCCATGCCAACGGCAATTCCGGATGAGCCATTTATCAGAAGGTTAGGTATTTTGCTTGGAAGCACGGTTGGCTCTTTTAATGTCCCATCATAGTTTGGAACTTCCTCTACAGTTTCCTTGTCAAGGTCTTTTAGCAGTTCCTCAGCAATTTCCCTTAACCTTGCCTCTGTGTAACGCATTGCAGCAGCTGCATCTCCGTCTACAGAACCAAAGTTGCCTTGGCCGTCTATAAGTGGGTAGCGCAGTGAAAAATTCTGCGCGAGCCTTACAAGAGAGGGGTAGACAATGCTCTCGCCATGAGGGTGGTAGTTACCACTTACATCACCACAGATTTTAGCGCATTTTCTAAAGCGCTTGTTATGCACCAGCCCAAGGTCATTCATGGCAAGGAGTATTCTCCTGTGCACGGGTTTTAGGCCGTCTCTGACATCAGGCAATGCGCGTGAGATAATAACCGACATACTATAATCTAGGTAAGAGGTCTTCATCTCCTCTTCTATGAGCCGGGAAATTATCTCTTCAGGCATCTTTAGAGTAATAGAAAAGATTTCTTTTTAAAGGTTGTCCTGCTTTTGCTGAAATACACATTTTGGTCGGAAGCTGAATCCGCAATAAACACATTTTTTAGATTTGCCCGCAGGATAGGCGCTCCTGGGCATATACTTCATTTGATTACTGCATTTGGGGCACCTGACCCAAAAGGTGTAGTGCCGCTGTAATTGTGGTATTGGAATATTAATCAATACCCAAAAAGCGATGCAGCAGCAAGGCAAACCTCAAAATTCCTCCTCACTTTCACCGCTCTCCTCTGTTTTTGATTCAGCGGTTTCCTCTTCCAAATCAGCTTCATCTTTGTTTTCATCCGATAGCTCGCCCTCTTCCTCACTGTCATCGCTCAATACTGTTTTGTCAGGATTTTCATCCTCTGTTGTTTCCTCTGGTTTGTTATTCTCCAGCTCAGTCTCTTCCTCGCTCTCCTTTTCTGTAAATTTATCTTCCTCGCTGGTGTCAGATTCATTTTTGTCGCTTTCCTCTTCATTGTCTGCGTCGTCGCTTTCTTCCTTCAGTTCCTCTTTGTGTTTCATTTCTTTGGTGCCTCCATTTTTAGTAGGATGTATTAATTCTGCAATCTTTTCATCAATCTTGTGCTGCACCTCTTCGGATATCCCTCCTGAAAACATGGGGGGTGCTTTTTTGAGTGTTTTTTCAACCTCCTCCTTTGAGATTGGTGTTGTCTCACCATCCGCCCACTCTTTTTCAGAATCTTCAGCCTCTAACGGTTCGGATTTTGATTCAGAAGCTATTCTCTCTTTTGTTCCTTTCACTGCATGTTTTTTAATTTTTTCTTTTTTTGCCTCTTTTCCAGCCACCTTTTTTGCCTTTTTCTTTTTTTTGTGTTTTTCTGGCTGGTATATCTCAAGTTCACCTAGTTTTTCAAGCTCAACCTCAGTTCCCTCAGGGTAGGCTGGGATTTCAACCTCGTCCTCACTGGTGTTATATGTTTCAAGCTGGATTTTTGGCATTTCCCCTATTTCTTTTGATACTTTAATTATCTCCTCTGTTTGCTGGCTCTTTGTTTCCCGTTCCTTTTCCAGCATCTCAACTTTTTTCTCCTCAATCTTTTGCTTGATAAACTCTTTTTCCGCCTCCTTTGCGGCAACATCACTTTCCATTTCTCTTACCGGCTCAAATTTTTGTTTTAAAGCTTCCTGCGGAACATCAAAATAATCAAAAAATTTTTGTGCTAATCTTATCAGTTTGGTTCTTCCATGTTTTGTTCTTGTAATATATCCCATCTGTTCAAGCTGGGCCAGATGATCATAGGCCTTGTTTGTTCTTATTTTAATGATTGCCGACTGAAGAATAGGGGATTTGTACGCAACAACCGCAAGTGTCTCCATATAGGTTTTGGTGAGTTCAACTTTTGTTGTAATTTTGCGTGCATACGACATGTATCTTTCCTTGACAGTTATCCTCCATTCATCTCCATCGTTAAGCACAACCAACGAGCCGCCCTTGTGCAGGTAGTCCTCTCTTAGCTCATTTAGGGCAGTTTCAATATCAGGAAGCAGTCTTTTTCCGCAGAGTCTTGCAATTTCAGCTATTGGAAGTTTTTTGCCTGCAGAAAAGAGTACGGATTCGACCTTTTCTTTTAGCTCTGGTTCGTTCATTTTGATTTGTTTTGCGCGATATAGCTGCCCTGTTCAATTAAAAGGTAGTTTTCCTCCACCATTCTATCCAGAAAGGGCTTAAGCGCCTCCATCTCTACGCCAACCAGTTTACTTATCTCCCCTATTTGTTTTGGTTTTTCCCTCACTGTGTACTGGACAAAGTTTCTGAATGTCTGTAGCGAGTTTCTGTCAAGGATTTCATTCATGCTTTTTAGCCGTTTTAATTCCATATCCAGGGTATGAAGTCTGGACTGCAGGTCATTAAGTATACGGGTGAAAAAACGGCCCGGGACAGTTAGGGTTGGTGGTTCAAGCACCTCAACCGAGGATGGCATTGCATGCAAACAGAAATGAAACAGCTCTTCAATATCCTTGAATGAAACCTCAATCTCACAGAAAGTGCTGAAAAGCGTCCCATTTTCCTCTGCAGGGGCGTAATTTTCTCCCAAAATTTGGTAGTCCTCTTTTAATTTTTGGATGAAATCATGTATTGTTTTTTCTATATAATCCTTGGGCGCACCTAGCATGTCAATTATGCACCTTGCGGTTATAGTTTCTGCCTCTGCCATTCCAATATCAAAGATTTAATATTACTATAAAAACATTTCTAGCGTAAGATTTCAATAAAATTTATCACAAATTCGCAAAAGAATACACAGGCAGAAGATTAAAAGCAGAGCATCCTCTTTATAATGTTACTATTTTAAAGTACTAAAAAAAGCTTTTAAGGGCATTTTCTTTATGTATACCCTAGGGGTGTATCTATATGGGACTATTTACAAAAAAGAAACAGGGGAGTATGGAGTTACCTCCACCTCCACCAAGAAAAGATGATAGTGAAAGGGATGAATTTGAGCTTCCAGAGCTTCCTCCTTTTCCAGAGGAAAGAGCTGAAGAAGGAGAAAAACTATTTGCCGAGTTGCCTCCTCTGCCAGCCGCTCCCCAATCTCTGGATGAGACGGCAAAAGCTCGGGTGCGTGCAAAAGAGTTTATGATAGAAGCACCTCCCGAAAGGCAGATTCTAACAGAAAAGATGCCGCTGAAACCTCTTTTTGTCAGCATTGAAGACTACAATTTTATATTAGAAGGTATAGAACTTATCAGAAAAAAAATTCTTGAATCGCAAGGTGCAATGAACGACCTTGAAAAGCTTAAGATGGAAGAGGAGAGGCTCTTAGAAGAATGGAAAACAAGAATTGGGGATATTGAAAAAAAGCTGGGATATGTGGACCGGGCTGTGCTTAAATCAGGGGGTTAGCATGGACAACGCCCCTGTTTTTGTCAAGGTCGATGAGTGCAAGGCAATTAGTGATATAACCCGCTTTATTAACGAAAAACTGGAGCGTGCAAAACTGCTTCTTGCAGAAATTGAGGAACTGAAGAGGAATGAGGAAAATGTTTTAGCTGACTGGAAAATCGTATTAAGTGACGTTGAGGTTAGATTAGATGAAATCAAAAAAAGTGCTCCGGAAGCAGAACTTTAAAATGGTGGAAAAGCCGTTGTATATCGGATTAGACAGCCCAGTAGAGTTTCGTAAGAGGATTCTGCTTTGTACAAAGGATATGCTTCACGCATTAAAAAGCTATGAATATTATAAGGCATTAAGGCTAAAAAAGGAATCAAAAATGAGTGATTTCAGGCACGCACTTCAGGAGGTTAATACTCTTAACAACAAGCTAAAAAGGTTATTTCCAAAAATTAAGCTTAAGGAGTGCAAAAGCGAAGCTCCTGCGCAGCCTCCAGAGCACGAAGCCATTCCGCAGAAGTCAAAGCTTGAGATGCTTGAGGAGCAGCTTGATTTGATAGAATCAACAATTGAGAAGTTAGGCTGAAAAGTAACTAAGATTTTTTAATCCTTAAATTTTATATATAACAAGTTGTTTTTACTCTAAATTAAGCGAGGGGATGCCGGAGTGGCCAAACGGGACAGACTCAAGATCTGTTGGCTTAGTGCCTTCAAGGGTTCGAATCCCTTTCCCCTCAGATTTTTACAAAATGTTCAAAAAAGAGGAAGCGGCGGTGAAGTGCCTTAAAGAGGACTGGCACAGGGAAACCGTAGGCTGGATGCTTCTTGGAGAAAGGGCGCTGAAAAAGGTATGGTCCAATCCTAAAGATGAAGTTGTCTGGAAAAATACCTATAGATATCATCGGTGATAGGGTTAGTAAAACCCGCAGACTAGAGAGCATTATTTGGAAACAGCAAAGTTTAAAGCAAATCTTTATAAGTCTGTCATTATTTTGTGTTAGAATTACAGCCCGAGTGAAAGCGTTTTAGGGTTGCCTATGCTTTCTCTTGACTCTAAGCAAAAATGGAAAAGCAAATTGTTGAAAAGGCAGGATTTCAGCATCTGATTAGAATTGCCAGTGCAGACATTGAAGGAACTAAAAAGATAGCTTATGCTCTTCGTAAGATTAAGGGCATGGGGTTTATGTTTGCGCATATGGCGTGCAGCTTAACTGATATTGACCACTTAAAAAGAGCCGGGGATTTAACTGAGGCAGAGGTTCAAAAACTGAACAGTTTTATTAAAGACCCGCAAAAGTTTGGCGCGCCTGTATGGATGCTGAATAGAAAGCGCGATCCTGAAACAGGGTTGAACAGCCATCTCATTGGGCCGGACCTTGCTTTTGCCAAGGAGAACGATCTTAAAAGGCTAAAGAAGATTAAGTGTTACCGTGGAATCAGGCATATTGCGGGATTAACCTGTAGAGGCCAAAGAACCAAATCCAACTTTAGAAAGACCAAGTGCAAGGGTAAGGGAGGCCTTGGCGTCATTAAAAAAAAGGTTGCAAGTAAAAAACCAACCAGCAAATAAAAATGGGAGATCCGCGAAAACTTAGGAAAAAATATTCAGGGCCATCGCACCCATGGAAAAGGGCAAGGATTGAAAGTGAAAGAGAGATTGTTAAGGATTACGGCCTAAAGAATAAGAATGAGGTCTGGAAATCAGAATCTTTGCTGAAAAATTTTGCTGCACAGGCAAAAAATCTTATCGCCGTAAAAACAGCTCAGAGTGAAATGGAAAGGGCCCAGTTGTTTCATAGGCTTGAAAAGTTCGGCCTTGTCAAGCCAGGAGCTCCTCTTGACGCAATACTGGAGCTGACTTTAAAGGATATTCTTAATAGAAGATTACAGACTATAGTTGTTAAAAAGGGTTTTGCAAAAAGCCTTAAACAGGCGCGGCAGTTTATTACTCACTGCCATATCACAATCGGTAACAAGCTTATTACCTCCCCATCCCATATGGTAACAGTAGAGGAGGATCCTTTGATTGGTTTTTTGGAGTCGTCTACCCTGTCAAAGCCGGACCATCCTGAAAGAGTGCAGGAAAAGGTTCTAAAACCCGAGGCAAAAGAATGAGGTCAGAAGAGTTAAGGTGGGGTCTTGCGCATATCTATTCCTCTTATAATAATACTATTATTCATATTACAGATATTACCGGAACAGAAACCATCTCGAAATCCTCGGGCGGGATAGTTGTTAAGTCTGATAGAATGGAAAGTTCTCCGACCGCTGCTATGATGGCTGCTAAAAGAGCGGCTGAAGCTGCACTTGAGAAAGGCATTAACGCAGTGCATGTTAAGGTTAAGGCACCTGGCGGGCACAACGGCCCTTACAACCCAGGTCCGGGAGCCCAGGCTGCAGTTCGCGCCCTTGCCAGAATGGGTTTAAAAATAGGGATAATTCAGGATGTTACATCAATTCCTCATGGTGGTTGCAGGAAAAAAGGCGGAAAGCGAGGGAGGAGAGTATAATGGATATTGTTAAAGTTGGGGAGGACAAGAAAAGCGGGAGAGTTTGTTTTATTATTAAAGGTATCAATCCAGGATTGGCAAATGCGCTTAGGAGAACAATGATGGATGCAGTGCCAACAATGGCAATTGATGAGGTTGAGGTTAGGAAAAATGATTCTATTTTATATGATGAAATGCTTGCGCATAGGCTTGGGCTGATTCCGCTTAAAACAGACTTAAAGTCATACACTCTGCCAGCAAAATGCAAGTGCGGCGGGGTTGGGTGCGCACGTTGCACATTAAAGATGACTTTAAAAGACAGCTCTGCTGGTGAGGTTAGCGCATTTTCCATTAAGTCAAAGGACCCTGCTGTAAAGCCTGTTTATGATATTCCAATCGTGAGTTTGTTAAAGGACCAGGAACTAGAGCTTGAAATGACTGCAAAGCTTGGACAGGGCAAAGAGCATACAAAATGGTCATCATGCTTGGCTTATTACAGGTATTTACCTTCAATTAGTATTGACGCGGCAAAATGCACCAATGCAGATGCTGTTGCAAAAATTTGTCCTGTCGCTGTTTTTGATGTTAAGGGTGGGAAGCTAACTATCAATAAAGAAAATGAATTAAACTGCCACCTATGCGGCGCGTGCGTTGATCTTGCGACAAATGAGTCAGTTAAACTTAATGAGACAGATCATGATTATTTATTTTTTATTGAGCCCTGGGGTCAGCTGTCGGTCAGAGAGATATTTAATACCGCGTTTGATATGCTTACAGAGGAAGCAGAAGAATTTGAGGCTGCCCTGAAAGCTGCAAAAAAAGAGTAAAGCTCTGGCAGAAGCGCGAGGGTGCCGGAGTGGCCAAACGGGTTAGGTTGAGGGCCTAATGGCTTAGTGCCTGCGCGAGTTCGAACCTCGTCCCTCGCAGTTATCCAAAACTGAAAAAAATGAAAAGAACTGGTCCAACAAATGAGCATTTGCAGAAGATTATTGCAGATTTAAAGAGGCAGAGCCATAAAGAAAGTGCTAATATATGGAATCGTATCGCAACAGACCTGGAAAAACCAACAAGACAAAGGCGGGTTGTGAATATGAGCCGGCTTAATAGGTTTACAAAAGAGGGTGAAAATGTTATTGTACCTGGTAAGGTGTTGGGCGCAGGAGGACTGGACCATGCTCTTGTTGTTGCAGCCTTTGCATTTTCAGAGTCAGCAAGACAGCAGATTGAGAATGCAAAAGGAAAATGTTTAACAATAGATGAGATAGTAAAACAAAATCCCGCTGGAAAAAATCTAAGGATTATTGGTTAAAATGGAACGATTTATAGATGCTTCAAACTTGGTTTTGGGAAGGATGTGCACACATTTGGCTAAAAGATTATTGTTAGGTGATACTCTCAAGGTTGTCAATTGTGAGAATGCAGTTATAAGCGGCAAGAGAAATAATGTTGTTAAAGACTATAATGAAACAAGGGCAAGAGGCCAGCCGACAAAAGGAGTATTCTTTCCACGCAGGCCTGACCTGTTTGTTAAAAGAACTGTAAGAGGAATGCTCCCCTACAAGCAGGAACGGGGAAAGACTGCTTTAAGTCATTTGGTTTGTTTCATTGGTGTTCCAGAAGAGGCGCAAGCAAAAAAATTTGAAACATTAGAGGCAGCGGCAAGTTCAAAATTGGTTGGTGCTAGGATTAGTGTTAAGGAGCTATGTCATCTGTTGGGAGGGAAAGTATGAAGTCCATTCACGAAGCCGGAACCAGAAAAAAAGCAGTTGCGAGAGCCACGCTCAAGCCTGGCAAGGGTATTATTAGGGTTAACGGCATTTTATTGGACTGTTATGAACCTAGATTCAGCCGCTTGAAAATAATGGAAGCTTTGAGTATTGCAGGAGACAGCGCAAAAAAGGTTGATATTGACATTAATGTTTTTGGTGGTGGCTATAACGGCCAGGCAGAGGCAGCCAGAGTAGCAATCTGCAAGGCTCTTGTTGGTTTTGAGAAAAAGCTGCAAAATGTTTTTATGGAGTATGATAGGCAACTATTAGTTGCTGATGTGAGGCAAAAAGAGCCTAGAAAGCCAAATACAGCGGGAAATGCGCGTTCAAAAATTCAGAAAAGCTACAGGTGATCTAAAATGCCAAAAAAAGTTTTTCGAGCAAAGCGAGAAAAACCAAATCTGAGCCGATGCGAAGATTTGCTCTTCCACAAAAAGCAAAGCTTTTTGGGAGCCAAAAAATCTTTCAAGATTTTTTGTGCTTCCATCAATGCTTTGCCGAGCAAAGGATTGATTTAAAATGATTATTCCAGTAAGATGTTGGAGTTGCGGCAAGCCAATCGGCCATTTGTGGAAAGAATATAAAACGCGAATAGAAAAAGGTGAAGAGCGCAAAAAAGTTATGGATGATCTTGGCCTTGAGAGGTATTGTTGCAGGTCTATGTTTTTGGGGCATGTTGATCTTATCGACACAGTTGCCCAGTTTAAGAAATTTTAATTTTTTTTTGGTTTATTAAAGAGCCAATCAGCTTTATAAGCCTAGGCTTTTTTATATTCAAAAATGGCACTTCTTGAAGAAAAACTGGAGTTGGAATTTACTGTGTGCGGGGTTGATGCCACAAATCAGCTTTCTATAATAGCACAGTTAGAGCGTTTGAAGCAAAAGGATGTTGCAACGTATGAACATTCCATCAGAGTAGGTCTTCTTGGTGCTAAGATTGCACGATGTCTTTTTCTTAATCCGAAAGCTTTGTTATTTACGGGTTGCCTGCACGACATTGGCAAAGTTAGGATTGACAAAAATCTTTTGGCTAAAACTGAGCGGTTTGAGGAGAAAGATATGGAAAAAATGAGGGAGCACGTGAACTACACATATCAAATTCTGGAGAGTATTGGCTATTTTTTTTCCGCAGAAGTTGGATTGCGGCATCATAAACACCAGCAAAATGGCTATCCTACCCGCTCGCTTCCTGTTTCTACAATTCCATTTTCGGCAGAGACAAAGACACTGATTGAGTTTTATAGTATGTTACTAGCTTTAGCAGATTCTTATGATGCAGCGACAACTAGAACAAATGCATGGTCGAGTACACAGAGAAGTTTAGCGCCAGAAGAAGCAAAAACAGTTTTGATAAAAGAGTACCCGCAGCTGGGATTCTTAGTAGAGGAATTATATAACAAAAAAGTGTTAAGCTAGGTCGACTTTTTCACCACATCCTCGTCAAACCGAAGATTTTATATAGTTGTTTTACGCATTTGTTTTTATGGCATTAGAGGATACTATCATGGGCAGCGCTATTCTGTTTCTCACTAAAATTGGGGTGTATGACATCATCCTGCCCTTTTTGCTGGTGTTTACAATTGTGTTTGCGATTCTAGAGAAAACAGAGGTTTTTGGAAAGGAGAAGATAGGCAATAAAGAGGTTACAAAAAAGGGCCTGAATGCAATGGTTGCATTTGTAGTTGCCTTTTTTGTTGTAGCCTCATCACATTTAGTTGAAGTTATTACCGATGTTTCATCGCAGGTTGTTATTTTGTTGTTAAGCGTGTTATTTTTCCTGATTTTGGTAGGAACCTTCTTCAAGAGAGAGGAGCAGACCGCTCTGGAGGGTAAATGGAGAACCTTTTTTATGGTGGTTTTGTTTATCGGGCTTGTTTTGATTTTCCTTAACGCAATCAAAAGCAATGGAATTTCATGGCTGGAAATTTTTATCGGGTTTTTGGCAGAGTATGCATCAACAGCGGCGATTGCATCAATAATACTTATTGGGTTTATTATATTTTTTATTGTGTGGGTGACGCATGAACCTGCGGCAAAAACTGAAAAAAAGTAGGGAGTAATTGCGATACATTTTTATATTAAAACATCATTTGAATTATAATAAGCGAGGGAAAAAATATGTTAAAGCTTAAAAGAATAACTGAAACTTACGGGATGAAGGTTTTTACAGATACAGGAGACTATTTTGGAGATGTTGAGGAAGCTATAATCACCACAACAAAGGTGTTTGGCTGGAGAATTAGGGCAACAAAAAACTCTATGCTAAACCAGTTTTTAGGCTCTGCTAAGGGTGTTATTGTGCCGCATCAGCTCGTTAAGAGTGTCGGTGACATCTTTATAATAAACAAAGCTGCAATTCCAAGCTATTCCCCTGAGGGAGCATAAGCTCATTTTAAAGAAGTTGAATGATTGCTCTTAGCATTATTATTAAAAGGAAACCTGCAATGCATCCTACCGAAAGAAAAGGCATTGCCGGGTAAAATTTGTCTTTCTTCCCTTTATAAAACAGCAGGAACAGCGCGAGTGCTGTAAATGGTATAATTAAAAGCGCCCAGAATCCATATCCCTTGAAGATTACCCCTGTGAATAGTAGCGGAAAAGCAACATCCCCGCCGCCCAAAATAGCGGTTTTGACTGTTGTCAGCCTTTGTTTTGGCAACCCCTCTTTAGCTTTTCTTTTAAGCGTGTATGGGATGAGCATTCCTGAAAAAAGCTTTGTTTTTGTCTGCAGTTTGGCGAGTGTTATCATATGCTTTGATTTCCAGACAGCATAAGCATCATATAACGAGATTAAAATCAGGAGAATAAACATTGAAACCATGTTAATTATAGGGACGAATATAACTGCGATTCCTGAATAGATGAGAGGCTCTGTAAGGTTATGGATAAAAACATTTGGTTTGAAAATTTTATAGATGGCAAGCACGATGCCTGCAAGGAGTGCTATCCTGCTTGGCAGGAAAGCAGTTAAGCTGATGGTAATACAAAGCATTGCTGCAAGGAAAAACCAGAGTTTCCATAATACCAGCAGTTTTAGTTTTATAATGCCGAAAATAAGAAGCGTCCCGATAAGAACCGCTAAGGCAATATAGACAAATGACCATGTGGGGTTGATTTTTGGCTTTTCAAGCTCTACCCCTGCGATGTAAATTTTCTTAAAAACCGGTTCCCCTTTTTCCTTTGTTGCAGCAATATCAATGTTTCTGTCGAGGATTATGATTCCCAAAAGTTGTGAAATAATAAATAATGCCAAAAGAATGCTAATGACCTTTAGGTTGGATTTCATGGCATTTTAATCGATTTTTGGCTATTTATAGTAACTGACATTAATTTTTGAACAATAAATAGCAGTTGCTATATACAAAAGATATAGCTAATTGTATAAAAATTTATGTTTTTTGGT
>CAZGZA010000013.1:0-6797 GCA_964529655.1 uncultured Methanosarcinales archaeon
CTGGCAACGTTTAGTAAGCGATTTATTTATGATTTACTTTTGTCGCTTACTAAACTAATAAAGATTTTAAACTTAAAAATTCAGCTAAACTAGTAAATTAAGGAAATTGACTAAAAATGAGTTTATTCAAACACGACTTTAAGGAAATATTAGTTTCGCAGATGGCTGCATTATTAGGCGGGACAGTAGTCGGGTCGCTTCTTGCGCTTTATACAGATAAACTGCTTCTTATTCCTGGAATGCTTATACTTCTTCCTGGATTTTTGGAGATGCGAGGAAATATTAGCGGAACTTTTGCAGCAAGACTAACCTCGGGATTGTTCCTTTCTGTCATAAAGCCAGACCATATCAAGAGCAGAATAATCAAAGGCAATTTAATTGCATCATTTCTGCTTGCAATAGCTGTTTCTGGGCTGCTTGGTGTTATCGCCTTTACTTTTAGTTATATAACCCTACATATTTTTATGCCGCGGATTATACTCCTGCCGTTGCTTGCTGGCTTGATAGCCAATACTATAGAGATTACTCTTACATTGTTTGGCACGCTCTATTTTTTTAAGCGTGGCAACGACCCAAACAATATAATGGGCCCGATAATAACCTCAACAGGCGACTTTACAAGCGTGTTAGCGCTGCTGATTGCGGTGGTGATAATATGAACCATCTGTATGAATATATCAGGCAGTTAACAGCAATAAAAAGAAGGCGCCACCATCCTCTCATCCATAAACTTCATAAGGAATACCAGCTTTCAAGAAAAACATTATTTTACCTTAAGGAATACGGCCCGCATTCCCATGTCGCAAAAACAATACTTCGGGAGAGCATAAAAATACTTGTGCTGGCATCCCTAATCAGCTCTTTAGGAGGCCTTGCGCTGGAGAGCATTAAGGATGTATTTATCAGCATCATGCCACTTATTATTATCCTGCCTGCCTTAAATGATATGGTTGGCAACTACGGCACTGTTATTTCATCAAGGTTTTCAACACTGCTGCATGAGGGCAGAATTAAAAGAAATGTCTGGACAAATCCTGATATTAAACAACTGTTTATGCAGGTTACTATTACATCCTTGATTACCTCCTTAATGTGCGCATCTTTATCATTAATTATTTCATATATTTCAGGGTTCTCATTTAATTTTGCCCTTGCCTTGAAGATATTTGCAATTGTTCTTCTTAATACGGGTATCCTGGTTGGAATGATATTTATAATATCTATTTTAGCCGGCCTGCACTTCTACCGCAAGAAAGAGGACCCAAATAATTTTTTAATTCCAATAACCACCTCAATTGCGGATTTTGGAAATATGATTATTTTAGCGTTATTTATCATTCTGTTTTTTTAGGCAGACAGGGAGCGAGTTCGTAGCGTTTAACTTTTTGGGATAGAAAAAGTTGTGATTTAAAAATGCGAACGTTAACGCCATACACTTTAGTGCGCGGATAGTTCACCTTTTTTTTATTTATGTCTGCTGTTATAGCTTTCCCTAAACTTTTGCGTTTTGTATAGGAAATAGGCAAAAGTTTCGTGAAGTTAACTTTTGCACGATATGCCAATTTGAAAACGCAAAAGTTAACTTTCCTTAATCCCAAGTTCAGCCCTGCTAAATCCCAACGCAAGGCCAACCAACTGGGAGAGATGCAGAACATCGATGCTTTTCTGCTGTCCTTCGGGAAACATGGAGTCATTTTGGTGAAGAGTCAGCTGGACATAGCAAAGCGGGCAGGGTGTTGCAATAGCCTCTGCATTGCAGTGGATTGCGTCTTTTATGTTTGCTTTATTCATTTTCAGCGAAGGCCCCCTGTTTGTCAGAAAGGTATGGAATCCACAGCACTTTGTTTTTGAGGGGTAGCTAACAGGTGTTCCGCCAAGAACCCTGATTAAGCGCTCAAATGACTGCGGATTATGAGCATTATCAAAACCAAGGTATTTAGATGGCCTAAGCGAATGGCAGCCATAAAATGGGGCTATCCGCATCTTAAGCGGGTTCTTTAGATGTTGCCTGATTGTTTTTATCATCTGGTTATTGTTTAGCACCCACAAAAGATGGGTTATGTTTACCCTTCCTTTGTACTCAAGCCCAAACAGCTTTAGCTCTTTGTTTATCTTTTCTCTTAATTCTGGATTATTATCAAGCTCATGTTTTGCCCTTTTCATCACATAAAGGCAGGTGCTGCACAGCGTTAGGATATCCAACCCATTTTGTTCTGCTATTGCAAAATTTCTTGCATTCACCGCCAGATTAAAATTCGGATTAACTTCGTTTATGTTTGCGGCGCCACAGCACGCGAATTCATCAAAAGGCACGAGCTCAATGCCAAGCCGGACAGCAATCTTTTTTGTTGCAACGAGATTTTCACCTGCAATGCCCTCTGAAACACATCCGGGATAGTAAGCAAATTTCATGGTTACCTAATTTTTTGGAAGAGCCGTTTTATCTCAACAAGCCTAAATATGCGTTTTGGCTTGATATGTGGAAGCCTGCCGGCAATCCAAAGCCTAAGCCCATCCGGCATCAACTGCAGCGTCTTAAATCCCAGGGTTCTAACCGGAAGCATAAACTCATTAAGTTTTCCATATTTGATAGTTGACTCTGCAAAATAAAGCGCGTGCCTCAACCCCTTGGTGTTTATGCTCATTTTGGCTATTTCATGCTTCAGCTCGTCCATGCATTTTGTAAGATTAATATCCTGCGGGCATTGTTCAACACAGTTCCATGTATGAGTGCATTTCCAGACAATCTGGCTAAGCTGTTTTAATCTTGCCCTTGTTTTTCTGTCTCTTTTGTCAAATACAAACCTATGCGCCTTTGCCAGCGCTGCAGGCCCTGGAAAATCAGGATCATAGGCAACAGTAGGGCAGTCAAAATAGCATGCACTGCAAAAAATGCATTTTGAGCTTTCCTCAACTGCCTTTTGCTCATGGGCTGAAAGGCAAACACCCCTCTTTGGCACAAGCCAAGGCTTTACACGTTCAATATCAAGCCAAAAAGATGCAGTTGCACTAACAAGGTCTTTTATTGGAGAGGCAGCAGCTTCTATAAACAGGCTATTATCAACAATCACATCACTAATCTTGGTTTTGCAGGCGAGAAAACTACTGCCATTTATTTTAACAGTGCATATTCCGCATATTCCGCTTCTGCACCCACACCTGAAAGCCAGGCTAGAATCGTGCAGGCACTTTATTTCATCCAACAACGCCATTATTGTAATGCCAGGATTCACCTGAATAGCATAGCTTTTACAATAAGATTTTAGAGTTTCTGGATTAAACTTTCGCACTGTCACCTTAATCTCTTTTTTGCTGTCCTTTTTATTGTCCATTTGAGGTTGTTTCAACGATTTTGATGCCACTAGCTGAGTGTTTGGCAAAAATATGCGGTTTAAGCTTCTGCATTAAAGCATCGCTTCTAAAATGAGCTCCGAGGCTTGAGCTTCTTTTCAGGGCGCTTTGCACTATAATTTCAGAAAGCAGAAGCATCTGTTTAGTCTCCCACGCTTCTATTAATTCCTGATTATAAACAATAGAGGCATCCATTATTACCGCATGGGAGAGCTGCTGCTGCAGCGTTTTTATCATAACCAAAGCTTTGGTGAGGCTGTTTCTGCTTCTGATAACACCGCAGTAGTGAGTCATAATCCTCCTTAACTGCCATCTTATTTGCAGATGGTTTTGCTGCGGTTCCATGGTATTTTTGCCGGCTTTTAGCTCCACAAATTCCCCTGCTGCAGACTGAATGTCCCCTCCTCTAATCCTGCTAAAAAAAAGTTTTTTTCCGGCAGAGTGCGCCATATTCAATCCGGCTTCCTTTCCCATTACCAGCGCTTCAAGAAGAGAGTTTCCACCAAGGCGGTTTGCGCCATGCATTCCAGACCATGCACATTCTCCGGCAGCATAAAGCCCTTTTATGTTTAATACCTCTGCCTTAAGATTGGTTGGAATCCCTCCCATAATATAGTGAGCTGTCGGCTCTATTTCAAGAAGCTCCTTTGAGATATCGGTCTCGGCAAAAACCGCTGAAATATCCGCTATTTGAGGCAGTTTATCCCTGATATTAGCTATCTTCCTAAAATCAAGGAATGCTCTTTTCTGCTTTACAATTGCTCTGGCAACAATATCTCTTGGTGCCATTTCTTTTTGAGGGTGCTGCAGCATAAACCTTTTTTTGTGATTATTTAGTAGCATTGCTCCTGCAGAGCGCGCTGCCTCTGTTATTAATATCCCGCTGCCTTTTATGCCGGTGGGATGAAACTGCACAAGCTCCATATTCTGCAATGAAACACCAGCCTTAAACGCCATTATCAATCCATCGCCTGTGTTGGATGTTGCATTTGAGGTAGTGGCAAACACCTGGCCAACTCCGCCAGTAGCAATAAGAGTTGCCATAGATTTTATAGCCATTAGGCGGCCTGATTTGAGATTGTATGCTAGAACACCTCTGCATTTTTTTTTATCGACAATAAGCGCAACAGCATAAACTTCATCCAGCACCTTAATCCTGCGCTTCATGATTTGTTCGTACAGCACGCTCATTATAGCATGCCCTGTCCTGTCAGCAACATAACATGCAATCTTTTGCGAATGGCCTGCAAGCTGTTTTTGGATTAGGTTCTTATCAGAATCCCGCGCAAACAGGCACCCCATTTTTTCAAGGTCATCAACTGTTTCCTTTCCTTTCTCTACTATGAATTCAATGGCTCTTCTATCTGCAAAGAAATCCGAGCCGGCAATTGTATCATCTATATGGGCCTGAATACTCTTAGCATCCAGGGCAGCAGACAGCCCGCCCTGTGCGCCAACGCTGTTGCTCCTTATAGGATGGGTTTTGGCCAGCACAACAATATCACGCACTCCCGCATCATACGCCGCAATAGCTGCTCTCAGGCCAGCAAGCCCACCGCCAATAATTATAATCCTGCTCTTTTGCATTGGAAGAATGTTATCTCTCCTGATTAAAAAGATTTCTTTTTTGTGTTTTTGCGTGTGTTAAATGATTTAACATAGAAATGTTTATAAAGATAAAATGTTAGTGATTTAACATGTGGTGGTAGCGACTGATTTTAGGCACAGAATGCTGTATGTGTACTCAACCAGGCACCTTCTTATAAAAGATAAAGTTAGATTTTATTATGGCCTAAAAGGCAGGCATGGGGATGCGGGTGTAGTTAAAGACTATAAGATAAACCAGCTGACTAAAACAGTGCTTCTTGTCCCGTTAAAATCAGTTGCAAACATTGAAAGCTTCTTATCCTATTGGAAATGCAAATACCAAAAATATGAGGTGATGATAAAATGAGAGCGCTCCAAAATGAAGCGAACCGCAAAAAGGTTGGTGTATTCTATATTATGATGCTAACAATAGCAGCCCCTCTGCTTTTAACGGTAGTTACAGCATTGGCGGCGATTTTGCCGGAGATGTATATAGAAATCCCAACAACAATAGAGGTTTCATACGCTCTTAATGAAGTTCCCCTGCTTGGCGACATTGCGGGAAATAATAGATTAACACAAACACTGGCATTCGCTGCTGATAAATCATTTGGCATTGCTGAAAAAGTGGCAGAAGGTATCGTGGCCTTGATTTGGAATAGAGTAATTATAATAACACTTTTCATTTTCACGCTGGCAGTTATTGGATTTTTTTTGATTTCAGGCTATCTGGAGCACAGAAAAAGGATTTTTTCAATTACCTACCACCTTAACAGGGTCTTGGAATCAAGAAAGCGCTCGCTCAAGGCAAATGCCGGCAGGATACAGAAAAGGAGGATAACAACATTATTTAAGGATATCGCGGCAATTGAATCCGCAAAATGTCAAAAACAGCAGTGGACCGCCAGTCAACAAACTGGCGGCATGTTTGCTTCGCTTACCATGCTGTTTTTGAGCATGCTCAAAAATATACCGCCTTCTGCAAAAAGATGGCGGACATTGTCCACGGGCCATACAGACCAGAGGTATATTTTTGACATATCAGGGTATATAACAAACAGGTGATAGCATTAAAACTCAGGCGATAAAAAAGAGAGTGCTAGTAGAGATTTGTTTAGCGCTGCTTATCCTAACAGCCTTTGGCCTCTATGCACTGCGTGATTCTGGTATGACTGCTTATATTGTAGCAGATAGTACCCTGGCTGCACAACAACCAGAAAATACCGCCCCTGTTTGGATTGCATCAAAAACAAATTTTAGCATTGGTAGCAACAGCTCACTTACTCTAAACTTGCAAAACTACTTTTATGATAAGGATGGTGATGAACTCACATTCCTTGCAACTGCACCAGACGGATTCAGCACAATCATAGATGAAAACCTTGTCAAGATAACCCCCCAGCAGGGGTTTATCGGAGAGGCGCTGATAACCTTAATTGCCTCGGATATGTTTGGCGCTGCAAGAGAAAATATTCTGCTTTCAGTCCAGGCGGGAATTTCCGCGGCTGAACAGATTATACTAAATTCGCATGCAGACATTGACAAAGAGCTCCTTAACCAATTTGAATTGGGAGATGTTGTGCGAGCAATCATCTTGTTTGAGTCAAACACCTCTTTAGTATTGTCAGAACCGCTTATTAAGGAAAAAGTGCTGATAAACGCGCTGATTGAAAAAAAAGAGATTGACTTTGGATATAATCTTGCAAACCCCAATTCCTATGACCTTGAAATTGAAAGAGAATACCATACAATTAATGCTATCACAGTCAAGCTGACCAAAAGAGGATTAAACAGGCTAAAGGAAAATCCCTCTGTTGAGAGCATTATCTCTGACAAAATTTTTAATATATCGGATTTTC
>CAZGZA010000013.1:6807-22510 GCA_964529655.1 uncultured Methanosarcinales archaeon
CCAGATAATTTAAAGCTGATAAATGCAGATGATGCGCATGCTGAGAATATCTCCGGAGCATCTGCAACACTATGCCTTCTTGATACAGGCATAAGCCCTGACGTTGCTTTTGCGGACAGCCTCATTGGCGGTTATGACTTTGTTAATGCAGATGCAGAGCCGTTTGATGATAATAACCACGGCACTCACACTGCCGGCATCTTCAACAGTGTTGCTCCGGGTGCGCGGATTGTTCCGGTAAAGGTTTGCAGCCAGACAGGCTCCTGCACCGCAGCAAACATACTTGCAGGCATTGACTACTGCCTTGAAAACCAGCGCTACTTTAATATTACAGTAATCAGCGGAAGCTTCGGCGACAGGGGCTCCTACTCAGAAGAAAACTGCCCGTTCCTGTTTGATTCAGCGCTGGCAGTTGCTGAAACCATCAATATAACAAATGTTTTTGCAGCTGGCAACGAGGGCTATAAAAACGGCATTAACTACCCTGCCTGTTCACCGCATGGCCTTGGAGTTGGCGCTGTTGATAACAAGGATAATATAGCCAGCTTTAGCAATCTTGGTTCAGCTCTTGATGCGCTTGCGCCTGGGGTAAATATTAATTCAACTATTATTAACGGCTACGCCACAATGAGCGGAACATCAATGGCGGCCCCGCATGCTGCAGGAATTATTGCTCTGTTGCAGTCAGCTAGCCTTTCTGCCTATCAGCAGCTATTGGCATCTAAAGATGTAAAGCGCGTTCTGGCTGAATCCTCTGTAAAAGTTGGCAATTACCCAAGAGTTGATGCTTATAGCGCCGTGCTCTATCTTGACAATTACACTCTTAACAGCGCTAATTTTTCTATCCAGAAAGGAAGAGATGCAAAAATCCAGTTTTACCAGCCAGTTGATTTAGGCGGTATAAGAAAATGCAGCAGGATAATGCATAACTATATAGAAATCTTTTCTGAACAGTGCCCGCAGTATAACCAATCAGCGCACATTACCCTGTGGGATATAAATGTCAGCAATGCAATAATACTCAAGAATGGAAAACCATGCCCTGCTGATTTATGTTATAATATAGACCAGCAGAACTCAACAATTACATTTGATGTTCTTGGCTTTAGTATTTATCAGGCCGCTGACTCTGTTGAGTTTAGTATTTCAGCCCCGATTTTGTCATGCCCTACAACAATCTCAACAGCGGGAATTTACTGGCCGGCAGCCAATCCATTACCCTCTTCAGCATCCAGCGATTGCATTCTTGTAACAGCCAATAATGTCTGGTTTAATTGCTATGGCGGAAGCATTGCATTTAATGGTGATGGCGGATTTATGCCTGGAATTGGCATTAATGTCCAGAATGTCTCCAACTTCACGCTTGTTAATTGCTATATCAGAAATTTTGAAAAAGGGGTTTATTTTTACAATGTCAGCAACAGCTCTGTTGGATTTTTTAATGCAACACCAGTATCAAATTATGTATTTAACAACACACTTGCGGGAATTATTCTGAATATCTCCAACAATAATTCTGTAACAGAAAATGCATTCTATAATGATTCAAGAATTGGCATCCACCTCTTTAACAGCTCAAATAATACACTCCTGAACAACTTTGCCTATAACAACACAATTGGAGTCTGGCTCAACAACAGCCATAACAACTCGCTTTTGGACCATGAGGACAATCACTTTAACGGGCATAACAACATTTCAATGCTTTTTATTGATTCATTTGATAACCTTCTTGGAAGCACAACAACTCCATGGTCAAATTTTACCACCCCTATTATATTCCAGAATAGCACACATGGCGAGATAAACTACAGCCTTGGCCTTAACCTGTCTGGTAAAGTGCAGTACTTTATCCGCAATTTCATGCGCATTGAGGAAAACTTTACACGAGTTGACAGCGTTAACGCTCCTAGGCTGAACAGAAGCGCCACTCTCACGTTCACAAATCTTTCTCTTACCAACCCCTATGCAATTTATGACCTTAATGATTCCGGAGTCTACAGCGCCTGCCAACTGATAACTGCGGGAAATCCAACTGAAATTTGCAGTCTTATTTCTTCGACCAATACAACTATTATTTATAATATAACGCACTTCACAACATTTGGGGCGGCAAGCACCGCTCCTGCTACAGTTCCTCCACCCTACACTCCAAAAGGAGGCAGCGGCGGCACTACAAGAACTGCGGTAAAAAAAATAATAAGAACAGCACCCCTGCCTGCACCAACTCCGCCAGCTCCAAAACCAACCCCACCATCGCCACAACTCCAGACCCCTAGTGTTATTGGCCAGGCAATAAGCCAAAGCGCACTCAAAGATACATCAATCAGCTGCGGCTATATACTAAATACACTGGAGGAACGCCAGATTGCTTTTTCTGGCGGCGAAATAACTGCAGAGCTGCAAAAGTTAGTCCCGGGGGGATATAGCATAATAAGTAGCCCCCTAAAATTAGATTGCGCCGGAGAATATCTTGACTTAAGCTTTAACCTTCCGGCAGACTATAAGGATGTTCGCGCCATGCGGTGCGGCCAAAAAGGATGTTATGGCCTTAGCCATGAAATTTCAGAGAATGAGCTTGTGTGCGGAGGCAGGAGCATAAAAGAGATAAGAGAGGAAGAACTCTCTAAACGCAGCATTAATTTCTGGATGCCAAATGATGTTGGCGTTAGCTATGGCAAAGTGCTGACAAACAGAGACAGGGTTATCTCTCTAGAGGGTTATAAATTTGAGGCATTTGCAAACCTAAAGAAAAAGCTTGCTGTAAGGCTTGAGACACCAACATTTAATGTTCCACAGCCAAAAAATCCATCCTTAAGCATTATAGGGGCTCCACTGCAGCTTATTTTTGACACAGAATCAGGCAGTATAAGAGCGGAGCTAACACTCCCCTTTGCTCCACTGGATGAGTTTGACAGTGAAAGTTTTGCTATCTACTGGCTGAACATCACCTCAAATGAATGGGAATATCTGGGAGGCAGAAAAAACAATGATTTCCTCTCAGTAGAAATCCGCGATATTGACAGCTATCTTAAGGATAGAAAAGCTGTCTTTGCTGTTCTTGGAATTAAGTGCATTAACTGTTTTGCCTCAGAGCTCAGCAAGGTTTATGATCCTGGAATTAGGGATGCTGTTGTTCTTGTTCATGGATTTACAAGCTCACCCCTAACCTGGCAGTTTGTGATTGATGACTTAGTGCTTAACAAACAACCCTTCCAGATATGGACTTTTGGATATCCCTCAACACTAAATCTTGAAACCATTGCAAACGAGCTTGCAAAACACCTTGAGTTGCATGCCAGCGAATACGACAATCTCTATTTTGTCGGCCACTCCCTTGGCGGGCTGGTTATTCAGGAGGCACTCTCACAGGCATCCAACACAGGGGGTTATTCATTCTTGAACAAAGTAAGAAATACTATCATTGCAGGAGCGCCAAACGAGGGCAGCCCGGCTGCAGAGGTTTATTATAACCTGTTTAGCTATCTCCTTAACAAAAAGTCGTTTATTAAACTGTTTGATGTTAACAGCATACTAGTAAAACAACTGTCAAAAGGCAAAATAATTCCACGCTTGCCTGGCATATCTTATAATGTTATTGCCGGGACAGCTCCTTATGTGTTTAATCTTGGCCTTTTTACCTTAAGCACTGAAAAAGCCTTTAAGTTCACAGCACCAAATGATGGGATTGTTGCTGTAAGAAGCGCGCAGCATATAGGAGATAGATATATCAATGACAGCTGCCTGAACTTTTTTGCAATAAATGTAACCCACACTGACTTAATCGCTGATGCAACAAGCAGAAGGGTGCTGGAGAAACTAATCACCTCAAATGTTGCAGAAAAACAGCAGGTTAATCCCTTAATCGGATTTAACAGCTATGCCCGCGTATTAATAAATAACTGCAAATCAGGAGATACTATTATTTTTATTGGTAAAAAGATTAAAAAAGAGGCGATGCCGGATGCCCTTAACTGCAACTGCGGCAACAATGTCTGCGGCCTTGGCGAAACTGTAGAAAACTGCCCGAAGGATTGCGCATTTATCTCCAGAGCCAGAAATCTTCTGCAGGGCTGGGTACTAAATGCAGTTTATATCACTGTAATCCTGTTCTTTGCAGCAGTTATTTTTGCCATTTCAAAAAAGGCCTATAAGCTACATCAAAAAAAGAATGTAAAGCATCTAAAAAAAGAGTTGGATAGGATTAAAGAAAGCCTGGATTAACAATGAAATATTATACTCTAGACAAAAGCCGCTATCTCAGGTTTTTAGCGGTATTGCTAGCGGTTATTATTGTGCTTTCCAGCTGTACTATTACGGTTAAAACTGACAAATGCAACTTTCTTCAGCATAACATCAATGCAATTAAACAGCTCAACCAAAAAGAGCGTGAAACACTTGCTTTAAGAATGGTGGAATGTGCTATATCCAAAGCTGAACAATCAGGAGCTAGTGAGGATAACCTCCCATTTTTTTTGCATAAGCCAGGAAACAAAAAAGCGGTTTTATTGCTGCACGGATTTACCGCTACACCATGGGAACTAAAGGAGCTTGCAGTTCATCTTGCGGACAGGGGATTTAGTGTTTATGTGCCCTTGCTTAAAGGCCATGCAACTACACCATCAGAGCTAAAGACCACTTCATGGGAGGAATGGTATGCCTCAGCCTTATACGGATACAACCTGCTGTTCATCCTCTCAGAGGATGTAAATGTAGCGGGCTTTTCTATGGGTGGCTTGCTGGCAATTTTATTAGCAGAGAACAAGCCTGTACATGGCATTGTTGCAATAAACACCCCAATGCTGATAAAAGACAAACGCATGCATTTTGCCGGCTTTTTCAAATATTTTATTGACTACGTGAAAAACCCTAATGTAGCACAGGAAGACGAACACTACTATAAACAAAGGCCTGTTGCAGCGATTGCAGAACTTAACCAGCTTATGAAAAAAGCAAAATCAAGCCTGAATAATGTCCGATCCCCAATATTAATCCTGCAAGCACAGTATGATGAGGTTGTTGAACCCTCCAGCGCAGAGATAATTGCTGACAACATTGGCTCCCTCACAATAAAAAAGGTTGCGGTTGATGCAAAATCCCACATGATACTGAAAGGCAAAGACAAAAAGGAAATATTTAATCTTATTTCAGGATTTCTGGCGGAAAATTAAGCGAAATAGGATTAAGCAACTAAACTGCAAATTTTCAGATTATTTACAATTATGCTCTAAAACTGAAAATAACCCTAAACTTTTGTGTTTTGTATAGGAAATAGGCAAAAGTTTAGTGAAGTTAACTTTTGCGCGACATGTAAATTTGAAAACGCAAAAGTTAACTAACCAAAAGATTTATAAGTAAGAAAATTCTTACAATACCGAAGGCAACAAAAATGATGAAAACAATAAAAGTTTCAGAAAAAGGGCAGATAGCAATTCCTCAACCAATTCGCGCAACTTTAGGAATTGAAAGAGGGGATGAATTAATTATTATACAAATAGATAATAAAATTCTATTAGAGAAAGCACAAAAAATTGAACAAAAACTCAGAGATGATTTTAAAGATATTTTAAGATTTAACGAGAAATCTTTAAAAGAGGTCTGGGATAATAAAAGCGATGATATCTGGAGCTATTATCTAAAGAAATAAAAATGCGTGTAAATCAAAAAGAATTGGTTTTGCTTTCAGTTCCTTTTTCAGATTTAAGGAGTACAAAAGTAAGGCCTGCGATTGTAGTATCAAATGAATCTTTTAATAAAAAATCTGCTGACTGTATTATGGTCCCTCTAACAACGATTATTAAGGATGAGCCATACTCTATCATAATAAACCAGCAAGATATAGCTTCAGGTGAACTTTTGAAGCCGAGCAGAATAAGAGCAGATAAAATTTTTGTTGTTGAGAAAAACCTGATTACAATGAAAATAGGAACAATAAATGATAAAACCTTTGAGAAAATCAAGGCAGAGATCCTTAAGATGTTTTGATTATGTTTTAGCAATCTTCTCCCCTAAATCGCACGGTTGCAGCAAATAGTATTACACCAACTATAATTGGGGGTTGCTCATAATTTTTCCAATCGTTAGATTTAAATATCTTAAACCCAACAGAATTAATGATATAACATGGCGCTGACATTATATGATTGGGCTTATGGCATAGCCCAGTTTGCAGCTTCATTTTTGTCTGTTGTTGCGGGATTAATTGCCCTGACAATATTTTATAAGTCCTTTAAGATAAAAATACTCAGAGCATGGCGATACCTGATTCCCGCGCTTGTATTATTTGCTATTGTTGAGGTTGTTGGCGCCCTAAAAACTTTTGGAGTCTATTCTACCCCATATCTTACGCATCTGCTTACGGGTTTTATACTCGCGTTTCTTATTATTGCGATTGTTGTCCAGACAAACCTCAAAATGGGGTGGGTTAAGTGACTGACTTTTTTACAGCATTGGGGGTAGTGTCACCTTACTATGATTTGGCATTGACATTGCTGTCTTTTTACCTTTTTATAAAATTGTTTACAATAAAAAAGCCGAAAGGTATTAAAGGGTTATATCTGCGGCCGTGGTATTACATATTTGCGGGAAACGCAGTCCATATTTTTGAGGAGGGATTAACTGTTTTGCGCAACTATGTATGGATCCCATTCCTTCCCCCGCATATCAACGGCTTTTTTGAGCTGGTAATAATCTCACTTTTTATATACGCCTTGCTGCTACAAAAGGAATATATCAATAAAAAATTATGAATAATTTTTTAAGCATCTAAAATATTTTATATGCAAGAACAAAAAGCTGTGAATCCTAATATTTATGGATTATGTAAAATATTTCGGTCTCCATTTCTAATATTGAAAAATCAAAGCAAAGCCTTCTAAGCAACTTTTCAAACCAGAAACGCCTTTTTAGCGCCATTCTTTTGCCAGAGAGAGTTTTTGTTGCAAAGCTTGCAACAATCCAGCCAGCTTTTACATGCGATATAAGCAGCTCGGCTATTTTATGGCCTTTTATTTCAACAACCTCAAGCAGCTTAAACATAAAACACATCTCTACCTTAGGAAACTGCAGGAGAACATTTGTTTTTGTTATATCCCGCAGGTTCAATCTTTTTACAAACCCCTTAATTCCGGCAATTTCAAAATACTTTTTGGCTATATCAAGATTGTCCTGATTCAAATCAACTGCATAATAGTCAAGTTTTGGCAAACCCATCCAGGGCAAAGAAAGAGGGTTTAATCCGCATCCGAGGTCAAGAATTGTTTTAGGCAGGCAAGCTGCCTTAAAGAGCATTTTGTAAAGTGGTGCATAGGACTTAAGCCTTTCTGCTGTTGAGCTATGCGTAGCTAGTATGTGCTTATGCATCTCAAGGGATTTGGGCGACAGCAAACCTTCGCTTTGTATTATGCCATTAAGATTCTCAAGCAGTTGCTTGTTATTTTTATAGCCCTGCTTATGGTATGCGCCAACCGCCCTGCGCAGAAAGGCCCTAACATACTTAATGATTTTTTTATAGCCTGAGCCTCTCCTGAAATTATCAAAATCCTCTCGCACAGCAAACTCCCTTAGGATTTTAGGATTGAGCTGCAGAAATGCGCTTATGCTTTCAATAACTATAGAGCTTTCTATTGCTCTAAGCTCTTTTTTTTCTTTAATGTCAGCGATTAGCCTATCAAACTTTTCAGGGCTTATCTCTTGGTTCAGGACAATCATTTTGAGTGGATATTAGTGATCATTCAGCTTTCTGAAGTAAAATGTTTTGTTGCTGTTCTTGTTCAGCTGCTGCCTCCTGTCTTGGCTTTGCCAAGATTAAATTTTCTCCCCCTACGCAAGGCGAGGGGGAGAAAATATAACCAATCCTGGCTTTGAGCCAGGATTGGCAGGGAGGCAGCCAGAACCTACTTTTCCCAAGTTAACTTGATATTGCTTATTATTAGCAATTAAATTTATATACATAAAAAGATTGCTGTATTCTAGCTTTAATATCATAAAAATCCACAGAAAACTCCTACCAGCACCTAAAGGTGCTGGTTTGACGGAGTTTTCTTTTGACAGTGGATTTTTAGGATGCCAAAAAAGCTTCATCCAGCATCTAAAGATGCTGGTTTTCGCTTTTTTGTGCATAACAATTGTGAGGCACTAAGTTGATACTAATCTTAAAGTTAATCTGGCTGATGCTGCCTGCTTATTTTGCAAATATGGCCCCTGTTTTTGTGAGCGGCATTTTCAGAAAACTGGATTTTCCCCTTGATTTTGGAAAAAAATTCAACAACCAGCGAATTTTAGGCGACCATAAAACCTTCAGGGGATTTTTCTTCGGCATTTTAGCCGCCATAGTTGTTTTTTACATGCAGCAAATCCTGTTTAGCTACAATTTTTTTCAGGAATTGAGCCTGATAGACTATGACAGCACTGCATTTTTTGGCTTCTGGATTGGTTTTGGGGCATTGCTTTTTGATTTGATTAAAAGCTTTCTTAAGCGCCAGATTGGGATAGCTCCTGGAAAGCCCTGGCCTTTTGCTGACCAGATTGACTATGTTGTTGGAGCATTAATCTTTATGTCCTATTTGTATGTTCCTGAATGGTTTGAAATAGTGCTGATTTTTGTGATAAGCTTGGTTATGACTATTTTAGTTAAGCACCTTGGGTTTTGGCTGAAAATCAGCGGAGAAAAGTGGTAGCGAACCTCGAGATAGGAAGAAAAAGTGTACACCTGTTCGGCTATCTGCTTGTTTTTTTTGTTGGATGGTATATATACAGCTTCTACGGAGTTGCCGCTGTTAAAACAGCTTTACTCCTGCTTTTAATCGCCCTCTTGCTAGGGGATTATCTCACCATTGATTTAGGCTTAAAAATTCCAATCTATACTCAATGCCAGCGCAGCTCTGAAAGGAAACTGGGCATTCATTCAGCTACATTTGGAATAGTTGGCGTTTTGCTTAGCCTTGAGTTTTTTGAGCTAAGGATAGCGGTTGCAACCGGATTAATGATGGCAATCAGCGACCCATTTTCATCACTTAGCGGCAAATTATTCTGGCAGAAAAAAATTTTTAAGAAAAAAACTATTGTCGGAGCGGTTGCCAGCCTTGTAATTAATCTTCTGATAGCCGGCTTTATGCTTGATAAAATATGGGTTATAGCCGGCACTGCGCTAGCCGCCACAGTTGTGGAATCTTTTGTTGAAAAGATTGACGACAATCTTACAGTTCCGCTTTTTGCAGGGCTTGTTGGGCAGCTTCTTAGCTACATCTAAAAAAGAGCCATAATCAGATAAGTAAGATTTGCTATTACACAAAACAGGATTATTGTAGTTATTAACCTTACAATTCCTGCCTTTTGGCTGAACAAAAATGTTCCGGCGATAAGCCCATATATTACAATCAGTGCACCAATAAGAGCAAAAGACAGTTTAACGCTCAGAAAAAACAGGACAGCAAGCAATGGATATACTATCTTTTGGTCCAATCCAAATGGAGAAAAGCCGGCAATCTTAATGTACTGCACTAAATCCTTAAGCTCGCCTTTTGCTATCCATCCAAGAAGATACCCTCCTGGCAGGCCTAGCGCAGCAACTACTGATGCCAAAAAATAGCTTAAGAACGAGATTTCCATTCAGAATGCCCCCACTGCACAAGCAGGTCAACCTTTAGTTTGTCAAGCATAGGAATATCGCATGAACCAAAACATGAAGCAGCCCATATCACCACCGCTGCTTTTGTATTTGCCTCAATATCAGATGCAATCCTGTCTGCATAGGGCTTTAGCCCGTCAGGCAGCTGTATGCATACTAGTTTGGCCTTTCTGGCGGTTATTTCTTGGGAAACCCTGTCAAGCTCCATGTCATAGTCCTCAAGCATCTGAATAGATTAGATGCTAATACTATAAAAAGCTTTATAAATTTTTACGATATAACGGCAGACATAAGTATTTATATAGATAGATTATGTCTGCCGAATATAGTAACGGAAAGTTATGTATAAAAATTAATGTCTGTTACTATAAAATGAGTATAAACAGCCCCGTGGTGTAGCGGTCAATCATACTGGCCTTTGGAGCCGGTGACCTCGGTTCGAAATTAGCTGTTTTAAAGCGTTAAAACAGCTTTACGAATGTCCGAGCGGGGCTATAATCCCCTGCCTATAAAGTGTGTAGAAGCATCAGCTATCGTATGTGAAAAGCACCAGTGACTCACACGAGTGAAACGAGTGTGTCGCTAGCCACCACTCACACTAGCAACAGCGAGTGTGACACTAGCTCCCGAGGGTGTTCTAGCCTCAGAATCTAACGCTAGCTATAACGGCAGACATAAATAATTACTCAAATAGATTATGTCTGCCGAATATAGTAACGGAAAGTTATTAAAAAGTGCGCAAGCCGAAAACCTTGCGCTTCAGTGCGCACTTTTTAATCATTACCTTTCGCGCACGAAAGGTAATAAAGTAAATTTTTGTAAAATTTACTAATTCCGCAGACCCGCTTACTATAATAGCATCAATTAGCGAGTCTGCGTTATGTATAAAAATTAATGTCCGTCACTATACATTGCAGACAATATCAACAATTAAAACATTATATCTGCCGTGAACGAGCTTTCTGTGTACACCAAGTGGAAACATTTAAAAAAATGCCGTTATTTGTATGCTGGATGAAGCTGTCTATAGTTATGCCGGTTTATAATGAGGAAAAAACCATTCTGCAGGTTCTTGAACAGGTTGAAAAAGCGGATATTGGCGATTTAAAAAAAGAGATTATCATCGTGGATGACTTCTCCTCAGATAACACCAGGGATATCCTGAAACATCTAAAAAACTCAAATTTTAAGATATTCTTTCACGGCCATAACCAGGGCAAAGGCGCTGCGCTGAGAACCGGTTTTAGGCATGTTACTGGTGATATTATTATTGTTCAGGATGCTGATTTGGAATACCGCCCGAATGAATACAAGCTTTTGCTCCAGCCTATTTTGGAGGGCAAAACAACTGTTGTGTATGGCTCAAGATTTTTAACGCACCATATTCCAAGGTATACCTTATACTATTGGGGCAACATTTTTCTGTCTTATCTGACAACACTTCTTTATTCCGCTAAGGTTAGTGACATGGAAACCTGCTACAAGGTCTTTAAGAGGGAGGTTTTGGCTGGCTTCAACCTCAGGGCAAATCGCTTTGACTTTGAGCCGGAGATAACAGCAAAAATTCTTAAAAGGGGTTATCAAATTCTGGAGCTCCCAATCTCCTACCAGTGCAGGGCTTTTAGCGAGGGCAAGAAGATTGGCTGGAGGGACGGCTTAAAAGCGATTTACTATCTGATTAAATACCGTTTTGTTGATTAGAATGAAGCTGGAAAAATTGTTGCTTTTCATTTTTTTTGTTTTATTTCTCTGGAGCAGCATTGGCACTTTATGGGATTATAAAATTGTGCACGGTTTTCCGTTTGCTCTTATGGCTTCTGATGCTTTTCAGCACCAGACCAGGACCGAGGCGATTAAAGCACAGGGAAATTATTTTTTCGAGCCATTCTGGATTGTTGCGGGCTGGACCGATAATTTAGGATTTTATCCGCCTTTAATGTACCATATTGGCGTTCTTTTATCATATGCCAGTGGTTTGGAAACATGGGATGTTATGTACCTTTTTGTATTTCTTTTTGTTGCTCTGGCAATGCTTGTGGCTTATTATGCAATCAAGCAGTTTAATCCGCAGGTTGCGTTGGTTGCCCTGCCTTTTATGGCATTGGTTTACTCACAGTATAATCATATTGGTTTTACATGGGGCTTTTGGCCTAATTTGGTTGCCCAGTCTTTTATGGTTCTTTTTATCTGGCAGCTGGCAAATATAGATTACAAAGGCTCTTTTATTTTGTTAGGCATTCTTTTTTCCGCTGTTTTTTTAACGCACTCATCTGAAGCAATCATTCTGGCTATGTTTCTTGTTGTTTATTTTATTGCTAAGCTGATTCTCAGGCAGTTTAGCTTTTCTGAGCTGAAAAAGATTGTTTCAGCGGGTATTCTCGCGGCTGTTATCAGTTGGTACCCAATTTACATCTTTAAGTTTACCTGGATGACTCAGCAGACTTATACCTTTGGAAGTGTTATGAAGGAATGGCCTGGCATACATTTTTTAACTTATGCAGACCTTGGGATTTATGCGGTTTTTATTGCTGTCGGCATTGTTTTCGGTGTTCTTTGTCTTAGAAAACAGTTTAACACTTTTATTCTGTTCAGCCTGTTTATGCTGCTGATGAGCTACGGCAACTACATGGGGTTTGGTGCCAGAGCGTTTAACCTGCGGTTTTTTTGGCCTGTCTACCTTTCTGTATTTTTTGGTTTAGGCATTTTTATGCCTTTGCAGCTGTTGGTTAAAAAATGGAACTACAAGCTTTCATTTGTCTTGTCCTGCATCTTAATTCTTTTGGTGTTTAATATTGGGGGAGTTAGCGCTAAAATTCCAATTATGACTGCATCAAGATTTACCTCCCAGGGCCTTATGGATCCATATCATTGGGAGATGTTTGATTGGATTAGGTCAAATACAGATGTTAACTCTACAATCTACTTTCTTTATGGGGATATTTATGACCAGAATGCTATGCTTAGGAATACGCAACGAAAACACATTAAGGTATTTGCCAATCAATATATTAATGCTTTAAAGAATCAGACTGTTTTAAGGTATTATCCGGCAAAGCTTCATGGCGATGACCATGGTGTTGGCTATGCCCATCCTATCAGCGCTTTTAAGTGGGGCTATTATGAGATTGATCTTGGTGAAAATTATACCAGAAGGAATTGGGATATCTGTGATATGGACTATTATGTTGTTGACAGGGCGTCGCAGGCTCCTGTTCTAGCTCAGTATAATATTCTTGTTGCGAACGAGTTATTGAAGAACAGCTGGATTAAGCCGGTTTTTTATAATGATATAGTGGTTGTGTTAAAGAATGAAAAGCCTGGGGAGGTTTGTCTGCAGGATGAAACAAAATTTGCCTAACAAGGAGTTTTTGTGCTTGGGAGCAGCTTTTGTTGCCTCTATTCTCGTCTTAAAAATAATATTCTACAAAGAGGTATTGGCCAATCTTTTTTTTGCGGTTTTTGGCATTTTCTGGCTTTTTGTAGTTCCTGGCTATGCCCTAACACTTTGTCTGGCTGGCAAACTCCAATTTGGCATAAGGGTTATTCTTGGCAGCGCCCTAGCTATCGCTTTGTTAGGAACTATTAGCTATTATTTAGGGATAGCTGGATTAAATTTAAAATTCCACCTGTATTTCCTTTCAATAGTTATAATACTCGCAGGAGGTTTTTTATACTACAAACATGAGCAGGGAAGAATACGAAAAGATTAAGCCAGGCCATTATTATACAGTAATGCATACTGGCTCCAAACTTCAGCAGTTTTGGCATTCTGCAAAGTTTAATCAGATTAAAAAATGCCTTCAAACAAAAGATGCTAAAATTCTGGACATTGGCTCTGGTCCAGGATGCTTTCTTTCCCTTATTCAAAAGGATTTTAAGCTTGCTGTTGGATTTGATATATCATTAAATCAGCTTAGCTTTGCCAAAGAGCGCGTTCTTCAAATTAGCTGGGTTGTCGGAGACGCCATTAAGCTCCCGTTTAAGGCTAATTCTTTTGATTGCATTATTTTGAGTGAGGTTATTGAGCACCTTCCACGAGAGGCTTCAGCGAGCGTCCTTAAATCAATTCATTCACTGCTCACACCTAATGGGAAGCTTGTTCTTACAACTCCCAATTACTATAGTTTATGGCCGCTGCTGGAATTTGGCTGGAATTTTGTCAACCCGATTAAATATCTTGAGCAGCATATCAATAAGTATACTGTTAATTCGCTGAAGAGGGCGGTTTTGGAGGCTGGTTTCAGCGAAATTATTATTTCCACATCTTTTTTTATCTCGCCCTTTGTTGCTTTTTTCTCCAAATCCGCAGCAGAAAAAATATATTCCATTGAACAAAAATATCTTCCGCGTTTTGGCTCAATTATGATTGCTGAGATTAGAAAGTGAGCGCATCTATTTCTTAAAGACAAAATAAATTACAACCGCGATAACAAAGAGTGCCGCCAGGGCAGTTTCAAAGTAAATTATGATATACGCCAAGCTGTTAAGCAGTTTATCAAAAGCCGTTTTTGGCGTATAGCCATCAAATAGCATGCTCTTGTCCTTATAGCCAACCGGGAAATAATAAAATTGGTGAGTTGTATCAGCTATACCCAGAATAGCAGGATTAATACTCATCGTTGTTTTATAGGCGGCGTATTCATATTTTTTATCGTGGATTGTTTTTGTTTTTGTTGTGGCATTTTTGATATAGTTGAACACCAGTTCAGTTATCTCATTTATTCCGCTTACATCAGACCATCCGCATTTGTCGCTGGCGCATTCTATAAAATAGGTTTCTATTTGTTTGGGGTTTGCATTAAGCTTTTCAATATTCTCCTGTAATTCCAGCCAGTGGTTTGTTTCAATATAGTGCCTGTCATTAAAGGCATAAGCAATAATTCCCCTATAAACTCTTGAATCAACAATTACCAAAGCATTGTCAGGAATGTTTTTAGAAAACTCTCTTAGTTGTATTGTTGCAGAATTTTCTGTTAAGGTTGGTATCATAATAAAAACCGTGCCTAAGAATATAATTCCAAGAAGCGGGTAAAAAAGGTTTATTTTTATCTTTGTTTTGATTGCTTCACTAACAAAGCAAAAACTATAAGCCCCTATTATGCAAAAAAAAGGAAACAGAATAGTGTAATGCACCTGCACGCTTGTTGAGCCTGCAATGAACGCAAACGGAAAAAACAGCCAGACTAGAAAAAAAGCGTATTTTTGTTCCCTGTATATTTTAAGCATAAATAGGAGAATGCCTGCCAGAACAAAAGAAAATATTAAAGGGTCATACCGCCAGAAACTAGCAAGTTTTTGGTATATTCCATTTGGAACAGAGGCAATAACAAATTTATCCTCAATTCCCGACAGCCCTTTGTATGGCTCTTTGTTAATATTAAAAAACCGCGCAAACAAAATATCAGTTATGCCCTTTTCCTTAAATAAAAGATAGTTGTATGCAAAGATGGGGGTTAGGCATACTATCAAAATAAGGCTGGCTATAGTAATATTTTTGGCAAGGCTAAAATTGAGTTTAATGCCTTTTTTTGCTAAAGCAATTGCAAAGAGCAAAACAATGGCAAACACTATAAGGGTTATTGTTGGTTTATTGAGAATGCCAAGGCCCAGGCTTAAGCTTGAGGCATAAAGCAGTGTTGTCCTTTTGCTTTTTACCCATTTGATAAAGAGGAGAGTTGTTAAGAGCGCAAAAAATCCGGCTACAATATCAGGCTCCAGCATAAACCTGATATAAAAATGGTTCACCGCAAGAAAGGCCGAGGCAATTAGTGCAGTTTTTTTATTGAAAAACTCTTTTGCAATATAAAACACCAAAAGAATGGATAACAAGCTTCCGATTAAAGGCGCTAATCTTGTGCTAAGGGCATTCACCCCTAATAATTTATATCCTGCATCGGTTAAATAGTGGTATAACGGCTCCTGGTCGATTGTTGACAGGCGTTTTGCTGATATAAAATTAATGGCCCTTGTTGAAATAACCAGTTCGTCTGCCTCAATATCTACATTATAGACAGCAATAAGCCTCAGGATTAAGGCAACCAGAAGAATTCCGATAAGAATAGCTTGTGTTTTTGT
>CAZGZA010000014.1:0-14364 GCA_964529655.1 uncultured Methanosarcinales archaeon
AACAAGAACTGAATGATAAGCACTGGCACTGCCGGGCTTAATCGTATAACTTAACGAAATCTTTATAAATCCGTGTGGTTAATCCTTTTTCTATGAAGATGCCAAAAGAGACCAGAAGGTATTGCAAGTTCTGTAAGAAGCATACCGGCCAAAAGATTACCGAGGCAAAAAGAAAAGGTATGGGTAGCGCCCACACCCAAGCAAGGGGGCAAAAAGTCAGAGTCAGGAAGCGTGGAAAGTGGAGAGGCTTTGGAAACAAAGGCCGTTATTCCAGGCCGGCAATGAATGCAAGAAAAATGACTGGGAAAAAACAGAGCAAGAAAATAGACTTACGTTTTACCTGCAAGGAATGCAAGAAAACTTCAGTACAAAGAGAGGGTGTAAGGGCGAAAAAGCTTGAATTCCAATAAAGTATGAGCACAAAAAAAGAGATGTCAGAATCATTTTCGGTATCTATTCGTATTATTGCATTATTTGCATTGACGGGATTGATATTTATTTTAGGGGATGACAGCATTACAGGAGGCGTTGCCACTGAGGTGTTTGGCGGCGCGTCAGACTATATTCTAGGCATTTTAGCGCTGGTTTCTATTGTTGCATTTGCCTATCTTGCGTTTAAAGGGCGTTAAACCTTCAGCGGGGTATTAATCGATATCATAAAAATCCACAGAAAACTCCTACCAGCACTTAAAAGTGCTGGTTTGACCAGTTTTCTTTTGACAGTGGATTTTTAGGATGCAAATAAATCCTAACAGGATTTATTGCACAAAAAATGCAAAGCATTTTTTTGTGCCAAAAAAGCTTCATCCAGCATCTAAAGATGCTGGTTTTCGCTTTTTTGTGCATAATTAAATGAGCGGGTAGAACCAGATAAAAGCGTCTAGTTTTTAGTAAAATATTTAAGATAGCCCTGCTTTAATAGTATGGTTGGGAAGATGGATGTACTTGATATAATTCTGAATACTGCAAAAAAACATGGGGTAGACGAAGCCTTGATAATTTATACATCCAAGGTTGAGATAAAAAACTGGCTTGTGATGAAATGCAAGTATGGATGCAAATATTATGGAAAAAACCATTCATGCCCACCATACACCATGTCACCTGAAGAAATGCGGAATTTAATGCGGGAGTATACCCGCGCTGTTTTAGTGATTGGAAAAGACAAAGGGAACCATGAGCCTAAGCTCTTTAAGAAAGCGATGCTTGAGATTGAAAATGCGTTAATCCTAAATAATTTTAACAAAGCGCTTGCTCTGACTCCGGGCCCATGCAATGGATGTGAAGAATGCCTGCATTCAGACCACTGTCCGTTTCCCGAACAAAAACGGCCTGCACTGGAGGGGGTTGGCATTGATATTCTGGCAACCGCTAAAAAGTTTAAGAGAAATCTTGATGTTCAGATGCAGCAGAATTTTCCAAGCTTTGGCTTAATCCTGCTTGACTGATACTTTTAGCGAGTTATATCCACTATAAAGAATTTTTTACGTGAACTCGAAACCGACGAAACTGGCCTAAACCACTAATTTTGCGCGTTATAAACCTAGTTTGAATATGCAAGCTAGCTTAGCCAGTGTGCAATAATTATGGTTCAACACAGAAACCGACGAAACCAAAAAGTATTTAAACATTAATTGGCAGAATAAAACATATAGCACTTTAAAAGAGGTGTGGAATGCTAAACTATAGAATGTTAATCCTATTTTTAATAATTTTTTCCTCGCTTAGCGCTTCAGCTAACGCGCTTGGCGTATGGGATTCAGAGGGATTAACACAGGTTTTTGAGGGCCATCGAATTCTTGTAGGCAGCAATATCATCCTAAAAATAAATAAGATTGATACCTCGGTTTTTTTTGATGTTGAAAAACTCGGACAGCCTCTTGTTTCTGGCGCTGTTTCTGCAGATACACCCAGTTTTAGTGTGGAGAATGAACTGCGGGTTGAATATATACAGCCCTCCGAGAGCTACAAGTATGGCGCT
The DNA here is from genome assembly GCA_964529655.1 of uncultured Methanosarcinales archaeon. Lineage (GTDB taxonomy): Archaea > Nanobdellota > Nanobdellia > Woesearchaeales > JAGWAF01 > CAZGZA01. The sequence continues at coordinate 1,982 of CAZGZA010000014.1, forward strand.
GGAGCGTATATTGAAACCTCTTCATGGGTGGATGGCAAAATCATTAACCATAACATCCCAAACACAATGAGCCAGGAGGCTTTTTACGATTTTTATGTCACTGTCAAGAATACCGGCTCAAAGGATGCCAAACTTAGGGTTGAGATAACACAACCAGGTGTTTGGGATAGAATGGCCTGGATGTTCAGGCAACCATCAGGAGAGCTGGTTCCGAAGCTGATAGATATTGATTTTCCCTCGCAGTTTGTTGAGGTGCCATACAATTCTGATAAAACCGCGGTGTACAAAAGCGCCAAACCAAGAAAGGACCCTGGCAAGCATGGCCGCCCTGTTGAAAAGAATGGTGAGATTGTTATAAACCTCTATTACGGCGAAACCCTTCTGGACCATATTAGTGTTGGGGAGGTAACTTTTGATACCACAAAAACAGGTTATATCAAGAATATTAACGCCCCTAATGTGATGATACGTGACATGGAGTATAATATAGATATAGAAGTCCTTAACAGCGGCTATACCGAGGGTATAACAAAAATGTTTAATCTTGAGCTTGTCTCTCCTGAATTTAGAATGGAGCCCTTAATCAAAAGAGTGGACATCCAGCCCTTTACAAGCGATATCTTAAAAGTAAAGATTAGGCCGCTAAAGATTGGCGAGCAGAATTTAAGGTTTGTATTATCCCGCAACAGGGGTTTTTCCCTTCAGGACCGGCGCATTATGCACGAAGTAGTTGTTCCTGTCAAAGTAATCGGAGGCTATTCAAGCTATATTGAAGGTTTAAGCCTGGAGCCAAGAGAAATTAAGGTAGGCGACAGCTTCAGCGTGGATGTTAATCTGCATAATTATGGCAATACCCGAGATGTTGTCCTAAGGCTCAGGGCGCCTGATTTGTTTGGTGTTCCAATTGAGAAGTTCATTAAGCTTAATCCAACCTCAACTTTAACAACAAGCTTTGAGGTTACAGCAACCAGGCCAGGAAGAGTTCTAGTCATCGTTGAGTTACTGCCAAACCAACAGGTTACTACCCCAGGGAAGAATTATAATCCTGTTCTTGAGGAGGATTATATTATAAGTTCACGCTCAGCCTATATTACTATTAATGGAGATATCACACAAGTTGAGGAAACACCAGTTGCTGTTCCTGATGTAATTGAGTTTGTAGAGCCTCCTACACCAAAGGTGGTTGTACCACAGCTGGAAAAAGAGCCAGAAGCTAAGCCAGTTAAAGTAAATGTTGTTACTCTTGCGCTGGTTGCTATTATTATTGTTATTAGTTTAGTGTTATTAAGGGTATTATCTTCTGTAAAGAAAAAAAGATAGGCAGCAGACTTAAACTCTTTAATAATAACATTTAAAAATACAATCTTCTTAGCGCCAAATTAAGAGTAATTATGAGGCGGTGGATATTATTGGTGTTGGCTGCATTTATTCTAGCAGGATGCACGCGAGAAATCATCCGGGAGCAAACCATTATTAAGGACTCAACACCTGCGCTGGAGGAAAAGGTACAGGACCTAAAAGACAGGATAAAAGACCTTGAGTCAAGGCTTGCGGATTACGAGTCCTCTGCCAAAGATGCGCAGCAGGGCAGGTTTATTATTGTCTCAGAGGAATCATTATCCAAAAGCCAACTGCAAATTCTGCCGCAGCAAAACCTCACAAACATGCAGGAGGATATCCCGCCAGCGCCACTCACCACTAATTTTTCCTCAGGCGCAACAATCTCTCCCCAAACAATTGTTACCGAGCTAAACGCCAGCGCTCAGACAAAAGCAATGATCGGTGAGTTGTTAGAAAGAGCTGCATCAAGAGTATCCAGCTATTCTTTTCTCTATGCTTATGCTGTATCCAGGCTGTCGGGAAGCACCTTTTATATAAAAGGGGACAAAGTTAAAATCAAGCTGAAGTCTGTCAGCATATACAATTTTGAGGATTATTTTGATACAGTCTATTTAGATACAACAAATAAGACAGCCTACGGCTATTGCGAGGATGCAAAGCTTGAAGCATGCAGAAAGGGTAAGAATTATTATAACCTAAGCTTTGAGGATTATAATATTAAAACGCCGCTTGACTGGCTGGAGATACTGAAGGCTGATAAAGATAAAATTGACTTTAAGGCAGAAGTTATCCTATTTGAAAGGAGGGCTATGCTCCTGCAGAAAGATGATACTGTTTACTGGGTAGATGAATTCTCAGGACTGCCCATCAGAATCCAGATTAAAAAAGGCTCTTACGATGAAATCCATGACTACAGGCATCTTTCGCTTAACTATCTCTCGGCAAACGATGTTCTAAGACGATAAGTTGCAGCTGATGTGACTTCTTCATCGCTTAATGTCGGGTTAAGTCAACTTAAGCGACAAAATTTCTATTCGGGACCTCCCATGCCCAACTCCTGCTCTGAAGCTTACCATTCCCATATAATTGCTGGAACAAGCAACCCCTGCTCAGGGCTCTAAAGCCCTGAGTGATATTTTCTCCCCACACTAGTGAGGGGAGAAAATATAACCAAGCCTGCTTTAAGCAGGCTTGACAGGGGTTGCCAAAGCTTAGCAAAGTTCAGAAAGCTGCCCGAGACAAAAAGTTCAATGAATTGGAACCAAATACACTCAACTTGACTGTGCCTAATGTCGCAAGATTTATAAATTGAATTGGCTCTCCCGCCTCCTATGAGGTGATTAGATGATTGCCGCTGAATTAATGCAAACAAATTTTATATCCGTAGATGTAAATGATACCATTTCTTCGCTGGTTGGCCTGTTCCGAAAAGAAAAACTGTTTGACGCAGTTATCCTAGATGACGGACATTTCGCAGGCCTTGTCAAGAAGCGGGCTTTTTTAAGAATAAGCCAGGACATAACTGCAATGAAGGTCAAGAACCTTCTGGTTAAGGTACCAAAGCTTAAGCCGTCAATGCCTATTGAGGAAATACCCGTGCTTATGGATGCAGCTGATGCTCATATTCTTCCGGTTGTTGAGGGGGACAAAGTACACGGCGTCGTATGCGCTCTTGCACTCCTGAATCAGCTAAAAGCGGCTTTTGAGGGTGTTAAAATTTTTGAATTGCTAAAACATGCTCTGATAACTATAGAAGAAAATACCCCCATGAGCAAGGTAATAAACTGCCTATACCAGAAGAGGATAGACCACCTGCCGGTTGTGGATGCGCATAACAAACTAGTCGGGATTGTCTCAATAACCGATTTGATTACAAAATATTGTGTTTTTCCGCCTAAAAAAGAGCAACAGTACAGCGGAAGGATGCACGAGTCCCATCCATGGAAGCAATTTAATGCTACACACCTTCCAGTAAAAAATGAAGCTACACCTTTGGTTTATTCTATCAGAAAAGAGGATAGTTTAGTCAAAGCTCTTGCTGTTATGGTTGAGAAAAGTATATCCAGCGTCATAATAACCGAGTCTGATAATCCAATAGGGATCATTACAATCAAGGATATGCTCAATTTTTATATTCAGCATTCCAGCTGAGTTATACGAGAAGACTTTAATATTCGTATGAAATTTGTTAAAGTCTTCCCTATATAGGCAAGGAAACATATACAAAAACTAATGTCCTTGCCTATAAACTATAAAGTTTGAGTTTATAACCGCGGGCATAAATAATTATACAAATAAATTATGCCCGCTGAATATAGCAACAGTAGATTATGTGTAAAAATTAATGTCTGTTACTATAAATTATAAGCGGGGGATATAGTGAATGTTTAAGACAATAGCCATGCTATTCGGATTGGTAGGGCTTGCTTTTGCTCTTTTAGGCGGCGTAGCTATCTTTTCATTGGATAATATTCAATTAAGCACAACCCCTCTTTTTACATTTCTTTCAGAGGATAATATAGTTAAGTTTAAGCTTGGCATATCAAATATCTGGCTTACGCTCCTAAGGCCCGGGATGGTTCAGCTCGAATATACTATTGTGAAAAAAGATAGCGGCCAAATTGTTGAAGCCAAAAGAGAGCGGGTAAGTGTAAGGGGCGGCATAAACTTTAATCGCGGGTTGCTCCTGCCTCCAAAAACAGAGGGGGGAAAGTATAGCCTTACAACTACAGCAAGATATAAAAGCCTGATTGCTAGATCATCATTTGATTTTCAGGTTGGAGCGGCGCCATCTAAGCTTGATTTTGCAGATTTAGAGCTCACAGCCGAGGATATGATGCTTTCAGAGGGAATTAATCTTTCTGCTGACAGCTCTAATGTTGTTGAGGTTACAATTCGCGGCTATAAAGCTGTTCCGGAAAAAATCATAATAACACCCGGGACAACTATAAGATGGACGAACAACGATGAGATATCCCATACTATTACAGGCGCTGGCTTTGATTCAGGGCCTGTACATAAAGGGGGTGTTTTTACATTTACCTTCAATGAAAGCGGATTAAGATATATTTATAAAAGCACAATACACCATTCTATACTGGGCGAAATTATTGTAAAAAGGTGACTGCAATGTTTAAAAAAAGCTGGGGAATTTTATTCGCGCTGATAGTATTCCTGTCTGCGTGTGAGCCAGTGAGTGTTGATGAGTTGAATGCTGCAAAAGAATCTGCTTCCGCAATAAATACCCCGGACAATGAAGCTGTTAATGAAATAGTCGAGCAGCTTCCTCTTGAAAAAGAGGCAAAAGAGGAGGTTAAGGGCGTGCTAAGTGATGCGCAGGAAAACAGAACCGAAATAGTGCCTGTGGAGAATATTTCTGTTCAAAAAGTTGAAGACGCTGTGCTTCCGCCTCCCATGAATAATTCGTTAGCAGCCCAGCCACTGCATAAGCCAAGAACTATTACCATAGAAAAACTGGATCTTTCCACCAGAGAACTTTTAATATTTCCCAACACAGAGGTTATCTGGAAAAATAATGATATCCTGCCGCACCAGATAACCGGGCCGGGATTTAGCTCGCAAATTTTAAATCAGAACGATGAGTTTAAGCACACTTTTACAAAGCCAGGCAAGTACAGGTTTAACGATGAACTACACCAAAATCTTTGGGGCTCTGTTAATGTTATTGATGTCACAAGCCTGGGTATAACAGTTTCCGAACCAGATGACCTTGTGTGGATAACTATAGAAAACTATCAGTTTAATCCGCTTAAGGTAAACATCAAGCCAGGCCAGGTTGTTGTCTGGGAAAACCGTGACCCAATGGCGCATACTGTTAAGGGCCCTGGTTTTAGCTCTCCGGTTTTGATGAGCGGCAAAAAGTTTCAGTATAAATTTGAACAACCAGGGACTTACATCTATGAGTGCACAAAACATGATTACACAATAGGGACTATAGTTGTAGGCTAACCGCAAAAGTTAACTAATACTAAACTTTTGCACAATGCCAAAATCCGAAAACACAAAAGTTAACTAATACCAACATTTAAATAGATTAAGATTAATTATTTCTTATTGCTTTTTTATTGTGTTATTCATTTAAATTACTGGAGGTGATGTAATTGGCAAAAAAGCGAGTTTCTAAAAAAAGCAGAGCTTCAAAGAAAAAAGGAGTGAAGCGAAGATAAATTTTTGGGGTGTATGCGTTAAGCATACATCTTCCTACTCTTTATGCTTAAACATTTGGTGGCAGAAAATTCTGAATATTCAGGCTCTAAAACAGCTAAAACAAATTTGTCATTAAAATATTTTTTGGCAGTTCTTTGGACATCTTCTTTGGAGACCTTTTTGAGGCTTGCAATATGCTTTCGGATGCTGCATCTTCCTAGCAGTTCATCTTCGGTTAATGTTTCAGAGTATGCGAACGGCGATTCTAGCGTATCAATAAAATCGCCTAACAGTATATCCTTTGCTCTTTTGAATTCATCTTTTGCAACACCATCTTTTGCAACCCCCTGATATATCCTGCGGATAACATCAATCACCTGATTGTAGCATCTTGGATTAAACCCCAGTACACTCACTCCAAAAGCGCCAAGCATGGAACCTGGCTCAAAGAAACTTTCCTGATAATAACCAATACCTAATTCCTCCCTTAGCATTTGGTTGAGCCTTGTTGGAAATGGCCCCCCACTAATAAAAATATTAAGAAGCTCCAAATTGAGATAATCCCCTGAATTTATTCCAGGGGTTTGATACCCATAACAAAGGTATGCCTGCTTAAGTTGCGGCCATTTTAGGAATTGTGTTCTTTTTTTCTGATTCAGGAATTCTTTTTTTAAGGCAGGAGCATTTTTTTCTCCTTTAAGTTTGCCGAAAGTTTTTTTAATCAGTTTTAGGATAGTTTCTGCATTAAAATCCCCTGTTAATGTTATCACTGTATTGTTTGGCACATAAAACCGGTCTTTAAAGGCATGAACATCGCTCTCTTGAAGGGCAGTTATTGCGCTCCTAGTTCCGAGTACCTTTCTTTCCAGTGCTGTGCCCTTAAATGCCATTGGCAGAAACATTTTTTCTGTTAAGAATATGCTTGGATTTTCCAGAGCTGTTTGCAGCTCGCTTAAAACAATATTCTTTTCTTTTTCAAGCTCTTCGGATAGGTAATCCTTGTTTTCAAAGGCGTGATAAACAATTTCAACAAGCTGTTCAGCATGTTCTGAAAAACTGCCTGCAGTATAAAGCGTGTTCTCAGGGCCTGTACCTGCATCCATTTCAATAACGCCCGCTCTTAACAGCTTATTTAAATCATCACCGGTTACGCTAGGATTTGTCCTAAACCACAGGTGTTCAACCAGATGGCTTATGCCATTTGTTTTTTTTGTTTCATAGACAGAGCCAGCTTTAACGCCAATTGTAATGTTAACTATTTTAGAATGCGGTAAGATCGCACTTATAACCTTCAATCCATTATCAAGAACATATTGTTTGGTGCGAATGATTTTAATCCCTAGCTAAGAAAATTGTATTAGTTTAAATACTTTTTTAGGGTTAGGGCTCTGTAGAAAGTGTATTGTCTGCAGAGCGGCTAGCAGCACATAAAACTTAAATATTAGCCCGGTTTTCTGTCCTGTATGAGAGTATTTTGTACAGGCATTTCTGGAACTGATAAAAAGCTGTATCTTGAGCGGATGGTGCAGGAAGCAAGGGTGTTATATGGCCAGGATTATGTTAAAGCTTACCATATGGGGGAGGCAATGCTGGAGATATTCAGGAAATCCTTCAAAAAGAAGGTGGAGCCTGAAAATATTCTTAATGTAAGAGAGGATTTAAGGAAAGCAGCTGTTTCGCTGGCTTTTGCAGAGGTGCTAAATGACGCTAAAAATTATAAGCACCAGATATTAAGTTCACACGAATGGTTTTTATGGAAGAAACAGTTTAGCACCGCAAACAGCGGATACGACATCACAAGAATAAACCCGGATATGTTTGTGACATTCATCTCGCAGGCTGAAAAAGTATTAACAAGCTTAAATACACGAAAACGGTGGCTGGAACAGGAGCTTAGCTTGGATGAAATCGCCCTCTGGCAAAACCTTGAGGTTGATGGAACTGCCAAATCAGCTGAGTTTCTGGAAAGGGAGCACTACATTTTTTCAAGCAATGAGCCAACAACTGTACTGCTGGACTTAATGCAAAACCCAAGAAAAGAGCTGGTTTATGCATCATTTCCAATGACAAATATCACAACCCCGGAGGGATGGCACCAGATTGATAATTTTGTTAATGGATTGCGGCAATATTTTATTGTACTTGACCCCAGGTCAATTGAGGTTACAACAGCATCAACAAAGACGCTGAAAGAACAAACAGTCAGAAGGGATATGCTATGGTACATATCCAAAGTTGAGAAGGTTGTATGTTTTTACCCCAATCTGGTTTATACAGCCGGAGCTGTAAATGAAACAAATGAAAGCTTTGAAACCAGCAAAGATACATGGGTTATAGGCCTAAAATCAAATGGGCCATTTGAAGAGCATTTTGCAACAAAAAGGTTTGAGTCGTGCGAGAACTTCTTTGCATTTCTTAAAAATGACTATTTTCTTAACCGGAATAGTGCCTTGGTTAAGCATTCATCTTGATTGCAACATAAGCAAAAATTTTGCTGGCACAACCAACAATTTTAAATAATGCGCTGTTCTTTATTTAGCTTATGGAGGACAGGATATTCAGCCTATTGGTGGAAAAGGATGACATCACATGGAAAGACATTATTTTCGACTTGATAAAAACAGAACAGATAAACCCGTGGGATATTAACGTCGGGCGGCTCACCTCAAGGTATATTGAGGTTGTAAGAAAAATGCGGGAATTTGATTTCAAGATAAGCGGCAAGGTTATCCTCGCCGCTGCCCTGCTCCTGAAGATTAAGTCCAACAAGCTTGTCGGAGAGGATATAAACGAATTTGATAAGTTTTTTGCGCCAGAATCAGATGCAGACGAATTTTATGATGACCTAGCGCGTATGCGGGCTCCTGAGGAGATTCCAGACCTTGAAAAAATCAGCCTTATACCAAGAACACCCCAGCCAAGGGAGAGAAAAGTTTCAATTTATGACCTTATATCTGCGCTGGAAAAAGCGCTTGAGGTAAAGAAAAGGCGGATTATAAAATCAACCCCTGATTTTGAGGGTATAAAAATTCCGGCAAAAAATCAGGATGTAACCCTGACAATAAAGCAGATGTACAAAAAAATCCTTAGCTTTTTCCTGCATGCGAAGGAAAGGCTTACATTCTCCAAACTGCTTTCCGCTGATTCAAAAGAGGAGAAAGTCCGCACTTTTATCCCGCTCCTGCATCTCGCGAATGAAAGAAAAATTGATTTAGAGCAGGAAAAACCATTTGCTGAGATAGGCATAAACCTGATTGACAAAGAGAGAATTGCTGGCGGACGAAACGGCTCTGTAGAAAGTCTGTAGCTGCCTTTAATTTCTGGGTTGTGAGATTGATTGAAAAGTTCAGCTGTCGCGCCTGCTCTGCTCAAGCCATGCTTGAGTGATTTCTTTCTCCCCGCACAGGTGAGGGGAGAAAGAAATCAGTCTATAAGACCAGAGCAGGCGGATACACAGAAACCAGAGCAACGCAATAACCCTGCAAAGATTCGCGACAATGACCCCTCTTGCCTAGGAAAGCCCGGGCAGGCAGGCTAGCTACTGGCGTTAACAAGCAGGATTTTCTACAGAGCCGGACGAAACGAAGGGTTTATATAGTTTTTTTCTTTACCAATAAAACAATGGAAAGAAGTGTATTCACCGTCACTATAATTGCGCTTGTTGCTATTGCAAGCTTTATTGTGCTACTTAATCCATCCATGACCGGCGCTGTTATAAAAGAGGAAATCTGTGAAAGAAATTATGTAATCTGTTTTGACCATGCTGAAAATCAGATTCAGAAACAGATGTGCGCCGATATCTTTATGGTATGCATGCATTTCGGACCATAAACCTGGAGAAACTATGAAGCTGGAAAGAACCTTTTTTAGTCTTGTAGGGGGCATGGCAGTTGCAACAATTCTCGGCGCTAGAACCGCTGCTTATCTCACAGAAGAAACGCCGCGTTTAATCCCCACGCTAAATGGCTACTTAATAACAAAAAAAGAGCACAATAAATCAACAACTCTTTTTTCTCACACCACTCCATTTCTGCTTGAGCCTGCCTGCGACAAGCTCTATCTCGGATTTGATGATAATAGCCTAAAGAATGATATGCTTCTTATTGATAATGAATGTGATGGTATTGTTGATGTGATAAGCGACTGCAACGGCACAACAATAAGGTCGGCGCAGACTATTGAAGAGTTGCTGACAATTAAAACCGGCACAAAAAAGGCGTACGCGATGGCTGACAAAACACTAGCCCAGTATAAACAAGAGTTTGCTGATGAGATTAAAAGAGCCGAGGAGGCAAATAAGAACAGTAAAAAGCAAAATTAAAACAACCATCCTTTTTTTGAATTCTCCTCAAATTCCCGTAATAAGGCCTCCTGCCTTTTTGATATTTTTTCCGGGATAGTTATGCCTATTTCAACATTAAGATAGCCCGCGCCGTAGCTGCCAAGATGAGGAACCCCCTCGCTTTTTATCCTAAAAACAGTGCCTGGCTGTGTGCCAGCCGGAATCTTAAGCTTGATAGTTTTACCAAGAAGTGTAGACACTTCTATGGTACTGCCAAGAATTAATGCAGTAAAAGACAGGGCAATCTTTGTATTGAGGTCGTCACCATCCCTTTCAAATGAAGGGTCTTCCCTTACATGGAGCAGCACATAAAGGTCGCCCGCTCCTGAGTTCCTGCCAAAGCTGCCTGCTCCCTTTATTTTTAGTTTTGTGCCTTCGTCTACACCTGCCGGAACTTTAACTTCCACTGTGTTATCCCGCAGGACAGAACCAGCGCCGTTACATTCAGAGCATGGCTCTTTTATTGTTTCACCAGTGCCCCCGCAGGATTTGCAGGTTGTTGTAGTTTGCATCAAACCAAATGGTGTTCTTCTGGCATAGTTTGCATATCCTCTGCCATTGCATTCTTCACAATGAATAACACTGGACTTTTTAAGAGAGCCCCTGCCATAGCAGGCTTCGCATTCATAATAACTTTTAAGGACAATCTTCTTTTTGACGCCCGCGACAGCCTCTTTAAGGTCAATGTACAAATCTGTAACCAAATCGCTCCCCTGGCTGCCTGATGCTCTCTTTTTGCCAAAGATGTTGCCAAAAACATTTCCGCCAAAAAACTGGTCAAAGATATCGCCAAAGTCAAATTCTGACGAAAAGCCGCTGAAGTCAAATCCACCCTGATTAAAAGATGCTTCACCAAACTGGTCGTATTGCTCGCGCTTTTTATCGTTGCCAAGCACAGCAGCTGCTTCGTTGATTTCCTTAAACCTTTCCGCAGCTTCAGAATCTTTATTCATATCAGGATGGTACTGCTTTGCCAGCCTTTTATAGGCTTTTTTAATCTCATCTTTTGTAGCAGACTTACCAACACCTAATGTTTTATAGTAATCCTTTGACATTCTAAGCCACCAGCTTTCCAAGCTCATCAGGGGTTATGCTAAGCTTTGCAAATAACTCTGTTTCAACAACCAGCCCTTTTTGCAGGTCTGTCTCAAGCTCATTCTTTAGATGAGGGTATCTTTGCATTAAATCAGCATATCTTTCTTTTAATAGTACAATGGTATCGCCATTAACCCTTTTATCAGCGTAGCTAACAATCTTATCCTCAATACAAGCCATTGGGATACAAAGCCAAAAATGATTTATTACTATGCCTTTTAACTCAGGATAACCCTCCTGTTCCACAGTAACAGCGCCCTCGTAATGATGAAAAAAGGCATTGTTGCCATTTTTTCTTGCCTCTATCTCATCATACTTTCTAATGTCATGAAGCATAGCGCCTGCCTGGATTAATTTTAGGTCAATGGTTTCTCCAGCTTCAATTTTCTTTTTTGCTAGAAACACCGCAATATCCGTTACCTTTTTGCTATGCTTAAAAACACCGCTATCCTGTCTAGTACCATACTTTTCAAGCAGCTTAATGCATTCCTCTAGCGTTGGAATCATTGGTTAATCATTTCTTTTTATTAGTTGCCTCCTCTTCATCAACAACTTCAGCGTCCACAACCTTCTCTTTATTGCCTTTTGCGCCAGCTCCTTTTTTTGCCTGTTCACTAGCCACCTTCTGATACATCTCTGTAGCGGCTTTTTGCACCAGCTCCTGAACTTCATCAAGCTTTTTCTTGATAGCATTCACATCCTTTTTCTCTGGCTCCATGAGCTTTTTAAGCCCGTCTACCTTTGCTTTAATTTCCTTAAGGTCAGCACCCTCTACCTTTCCCTCCATGTCTTTTAATGTTTTTTCAGTTGTGTAGATTAGCGTATCTGCCTGATTGATAATGCTGATTTCATCAAGCCTTTTTTTGTCATTTTCCATGTTTTTTTCAGCTTCCTTGCGCATTCTCTCAATCTCATCCTCAGCAAGATGCGTTGTGCCTGTTACTGTAATCTGCTGCTGTTTTCCAGTCCCAAGGTCTTTGGCAGAAACATTAACAATCCCGTTTGCATCAATGTCAAAGGTTACCTCAATCTGCGGAATGCCTCTCGGCGCTGACGGAATGCCAACAAGATCAAATCGTCCAAGGCTTTTATTATCCGCCGCCATTGAACGCTCTCCCTGAAGCACATTAATGGTAACTGCCGGCTGATTGTCTGCAGCTGTTGAGAAAATTTGTGACTTTTTGGTTGGCACGGTGGTATTTCTTTCAATAAGTTTTGTAAAGACACCGCCTAGTGTTTCTATGCCCAAGCTTAGGGGTGTTACATCCAGCAAAAGGACGTCTTTTACCTCTCCGGCAAGGACACCTGCTTGTATTGCAGCACCTGCTGCAACGCATTCCATTGGGTCAACGCCGCGTTCAAGCTTGCTGCCAAGCCATTCCTCAACCTTTTGTTGTACAAGGGGCATTCTAGTAGGCCCGCCTACAAGGATAACTTT
>CAZGZA010000014.1:14374-21676 GCA_964529655.1 uncultured Methanosarcinales archaeon
TTGCAATATCTTTGGGGGTAAGTTTAGCATCCTTTAAAGCCTGGTCTACGGATTTTTTGCATTTGTCAACAAGCGGCTCAACAAGCTCGTTTAGCTTTGCTCTTGCAATCTTCATTGAAAGATGCACCGGCCCCTGCTTTGTTATTGTAATATACGGCAAGGTTATATCAGTTTCTATAACAGTACTAAGCTCTATTTTAGCGCGTTCAGCTGCCTCCCTGACTCTTTGCATTGCGGTTTCATCTTCGTCCAGGTTAACCCCTGATTCAGTCTTGAATTTTTTGATAATATAATTAATCATGGTATTGTCCATATCTGTTCCACCAAGCTGAGTGTCTCCTGAAGTAGATTTAACCTCAAAAACGCCATCACCAAACTCCATAATAGTAACGTCTAGTGTTCCGCCCCCAAAATCAAAAACAAGGATTGTTTGGTCTTTTCCGGTTGACTTATCCATACCGTAGGCGAGCGAGGCCGCTGTTGGCTCGTTCACAATTCTTACGACTTCAAGCCCTGCAATAGCTCCGGCATCTTTTGTTGCCTGCCTTTGATTGTCATCAAAATAAGCCGGAACAGTAATAACCGCTTTTTTAATAGGCTGTCCCAGGAATGCCTCAGCATCCCTTTTGATTTTTTGGAGTATATACGCAGAAATTTGCTGGGGGGTATATTCCTTTCCGTATATCTCATATTTAAATTGGGTTCCCATCTTCCTTTTTGCCGCCATCACAGTCCCCTCTGGATTGGAGACAGCCTGACGTTTTGCTGGTTCCCCTATCAAAACCTGGCCATCCTTTGTAAATGCAACAACAGACGGAAACGCCTTTCCATATAGTGAAGCTCCCTCTGCACTTGGCACTATTTTTGGCCTCCCTGCCTCAAGAACAGAGGCAGCTGAATTTGATGTTCCAAGATCTATTCCAAGAATTTTTTCTTTAGCCATTTTTAAGCCCTCCATTATTTGTTGATAGTTTATCATTTAGTTTATCATTTGCTAGAGGTTTGATAGCACCTTCTTTACAGCTTTCAGGCGCCTTTGCTATCTTAACCTTGGCATAGCGTATAATCCTTCCGTTCATTTCATAACCCCTTTGAATTTCCTCAAGGATTGTTCCATCCGGGCATTCATCTGTTTTAGCTGTGCAAAGCACTTCATGCTTAAATGCATCAAATTTTTCGCCCTTTGTAGTTAGGGGTTGAACAGAATATTTATGCAACATTTTAATAAGTTTGGCGTATATCATCTTTAAACCCTCATCTTTTGTTATTGGCAACGCCTTTTCAAAGTCGTCTATTACAACCAAAAGCTCGCGGAGTATATTTTCGTTTGCGAAGCAGACAAACTCTTTTCGTTCACGTTCAACCCTTTTTTGGTAGTTTTCAAATTCAGCCTGAACACGCTGCAATGATTCTGTAAGTTCCCCTATTTTTTGCGCGTTGCTATCATTATTGGATAAGGATTCATTTGATGGAGTATTTGCAGTATTTGCCCCTACATTTTTAGCAGGGCTTATCTTAGTGTTGTCTGTTTTTGTATGAGCTACCTTTGTTTCTTGCATAGCTACCCCCGTTTATTTAAAGTCAACAAAAACTGGTTAAAGGCAACTTCTATATAAAACTTTTGCAAAACCTTTATAAAGTAGGCATAATGTTTAGTTATATATTTGAGGTTGACTGTACAATGCAGGTTCTAATCAAAGAACAAAGAATTACAATAATCCAGTCAGGAAGACCGGTAAAGAAAACACCAAACGATGAACTTAAATGGTTTGGCGCCTCTCTTGGCCTATTCAGCCTAAGAGACAGAGACAAATCCTGCTTTCGGCTTTTCATTGAGCTGCTTAAGCACGCAAAAGAAAACAGGGCTGTAACAAGCAATGAGCTGGCCTATAAAACAAATTTGTCCCGTGGAACAGTAGTCCACCACCTGCATAGATTAATCGAAAGCGGGATTATAGTAAACAATGGAAAAAAATATATCCTTCGAGTCCCAAATCTTGAGATACTCATAGAGGAACTAAAGCACGACCTTGAAAGGGCCTGCGAAAACCTTAAAGACGTAGCAAAGGATATTGATGCTTTCCTGGGATTGTAAGAGATGTATAATAGCGCGCCAAATCCAAAGTTTTAAATATCCTAAAATCATTTTTTTTAGTGGGATTACATTTTCCTCTTGTTTGGAGGGTGATAGAAATGAAGATAAACATACAAAGAATTAAGTCCCCAAGACTAAAAGAGGTGTCACAAGTGAAAAAGGGAAGAGTTGCATTCAGGCTGCCTAGACTAAAGATGCCAAGCTTAAAACTGTCAAGCTTAAGAAATATTGAGGAGGCGCATTTTGCAGTTATGATAATTGCTTTTGTTGCGGTTATTGCAGTTGTTGGCCTTTTTGTTTATGCTCCTACAATGTCGAGTACATCAGGCGCTGTTGTTGTCTCACCGGTATGCGAACGGAGATGCGGACCGAATGAAACACCAGTTAGTTTTACCTATGTAGGCTCTGGGCATATCGAATGCCTGTGCAAAAAATTAAGATAGTCCTTTAATTTTAAAAAATGAAGATGGTGAAGTTTTATTCGGAATTAAATCCGGCAATGTTTGGGCTTGCACTGGGCATTATCGGAGCGGTTCTTAGTTTAACAGTTTCTTTATTGGCCTTTGCCACAAAAACCTATGCTTCTGACACAATCTATATGCTTAAATCAATTTTTCCGTACTATGCAATTAGTGTTATAGGAATTCCGCTCGGGGTTGTTTATTCTTTTGCCAGTTGTTTTTTGTTTGGGTTTATTCTTGCTTTGATTTACAACAAGCTTGTAAGATAGTCTTTTTTATATTTAAACCCGTTTATTTTTGCCAGCTTATCCAACGCTTTAACAACTCCGCTGCCGTATTGCGCGGCAATCTTTTTTCTCCACGCAAACTCTCCAAGATAGCGCTCAGCAATTGTTCTTAGAATAAATTTTTTGATGCCGCCCCTAATTTTATCCTCACCTTTAATCTTCATTGCACTCGCAATAACATCTGCATCCAAAAATGGGGTTAACAGTGTTGCATCATTTTTTTCTGCAATGGGAATATCCCGCATCAAATCTCTCTCGCGCATTTGAATAAGGCCGTTTTTGCACTCATTATTGATATCCCTCGCTTTTTCATGCCGTTCATAGCCCGCAAAAATCTCCTCAGAGCCAAGCCCTGTAAAAAAGATTTGCTCTGGCGCATTTTTAATGCAGGCTAAAACAACAACACCCACACCAACGGTAACAATATCATGGCGCCCGGTAATCTCAATGACCTCCCCTGCAAGATTTTCAATATTTGCCAAATCCAGCTCTATGACCTTTAAGGTTATGCCAAGATATTTTGCAACAATCCTGGCATATTTGATATCTGGGCTGTTTTTTGTGCCAGCGGTGTAGCAAACAAAATCAGCCTTTACCCTCCTGCAAACAGCTGTAATAAAGCTTGAGTCAACACCCCCTGAGAAGAGTATTCCAAATCTTGTTTGCGGTATCCTTTTTTTTATTGCTTCTGTTAATGCTTTTTGCAGCTCGCCGCTGTCTGCTTTTAGAAAACTATCAATCAAGTTTTCCCATTCTTTTTGAGGGATTAGCTTGCTGTTTTTGATATAAAACTCCATATCAGATTTGAGTAGCCAGTGCTTTAAAAAGTTTTACAGAAACCTTTTTAAAGGCGAGTGGATTTAATTTTGCTTATAGCAAATCGCGAAATAATTGTTCCAGAATTTGTGCGATTTGCTATCTAGTAAATCCCACAATTTGTTTATAAATTAATGAGATTTACTATTAAACGCGGGGGTAGCAAAGTCTGGTCAAATGCGCATTAAGTGCAGACCAAATGCGCAGGACTTAAGAGAGGCACTGAATGCGTATTCAGTTTAAGATATCCTGTCTCTTAGTGAGTCCGGGGGTTCAAATCCCTTCCCCCGCATTGTGAGTGAAGGGGACTAAAATCGCTTGCGATTTTAGTCGCCTACTTTTTACCAGATTCATGGAAATCTGCGGATTTCCAGGATGCAAATAAATCCTGTCCGGATTTATTGCACAAAAAATGCTTTGCATTTTTTTGTGCCAAAAATCCAAATGATTTTTGTGCATTTTCGTAAAAATCTGGTGAAAATCCCTTCCCCCGCATTTAGTTTGAAGTGGGTAGTTTGTAGTTAGCCGTAAGAACTACGGACCACACACTATCTAAACCACAAACTAATATGCCCCTGTAGCTTAGTAGCTATAGTGCGGCCTTGGTAAAATCTCCAAAAAGGCCGAGGTCGCGGGTGCAACTCCCGCCGGGGGCTTTCAGTGGACTAAAATTCTAAAAGAATTTTATGTCCACCAGTTTTTACCAGATTTTTTTAAAAAATCTGCGCCAGGTTCAACTCCCGCCGGGGGCTTTCATTGTTATTGTTAAACGCAATATTTCTCCAACCGAAACCTTTAAATAACAGTTGTTACTTTTATAATACTAATGTTACAAAAAAAAGACATGCCATTTTTTACAAAATCCTCCTTTGAGGTAGCCAGGCTGATCTTTGCCTATCCTAACAAAACCTTTCATTTAAGGGGATTGGCAAAAGAAACAAATCTTTCGACAACAGCAGTTAAAAAGGTAGTTTTTATGCTAAACCTGGCAAAAATTGTTAAAATAGAACAAACCGAATTAACAACCAATATTAAAGCAGATTTAGAATCAGAAGATTACAGGGCGCATAAGCGAATTTTTAATCTCTACTGTTTAGAAAAGTATCAAATCACTAAAAAAATTCAAGAGGGTTACCGTGCTGAAACAGTTGTCCTTTTTGGTTCCTTTGCAAGGGGCGAGGATATTGAAGCAAGCGATATTGATATAGCTGTAATCTTGCCTTCAAAGGATGGAGCAGAATCACTCTTGGATATACCCCAAAAAGCCATAAATCGAAAAATAAATATACACCATCTCGTATCTCTTGAAAAGATTTCAAAAGAATTTAAAAACACTTTAGCCAATGGCATTGTTTTGTATGGCTATCTTAAGGTGGTTTAATGATAATTTTATTTCAGAATTATATGGATTTAGGCAAAGTTAAAAGGAAAACTCCGGATCCTGAGGAAGCCAAATCACTATTAGTTCAATCATTAGACAGATTGAAGTACATTGAAAAGCAAAAGATTGATGCGTCTACTGTTAAATTTATTTTTGAGAACGCTTACAATGCTATAAGAGAATCTGCTCAGTCTCTAATGTCAAAAAAAGGCTTTAAGCCTTATTCTCATGAAGCAACAATTAGCTTTATAAAACAATTTTATCCAACCAATTTTGATGAAGAAGAAATCAATAAATTTGATCATTTTAGAAAAATGAGGGATGATCTTGAATACCGGGCAATAACCATCACTGAAGCAGATGCAAAATCATCTTTAATTTTCGCTAAGAAATTTGTAAAGAAAATCCAGTTAATAGCAAAAGAATAATTCCAATCCTGCTTTTGTTTATGATAATCCAAAAATGCGGCGTAAATGTTTCAATTGGAAGCCATGAAGGCAAACAAATAGTTATCGGCTCTGACCATCGTGGTTTTGAGTTAAAGGAAAAACTTAAAGAATTTCTTAAACTATACTCTAATAATATTGAGGATATTGGCTGTTTTAGCGCTGAAAGGACAGACTATCCTGGCTATTCTGCAAAGATTGCTGAAAAAATTTCCGCAAATCCGCTTAATATTGTTGGTATTGGCATCTGCGGCTCAGGCATTGGCATTGGCATTCCTGCCGCAAAATTTAAGGGTGTTTATCCTGCACGATGCCTTGATGATAAGGATGCAGTAACAAGCAGAAAGCATAACAACAGCAATCTACTCTGTCTTGCAGCTGACAAACTAACGGTTGAAGAGGCAAAAAAGATTATTGAATTATGGCTGACCACAAAGTTTTATGAAGCGGCTGATGAAGAGGTATACCTCCGCAGATTTCTGGAGACGCTCCGGATAGAAAGTAAAATATAAATATAACAGCAGACATAAATAGTTATATAAATAGATTATGTCTGCCAAATATAGTAACGGTAGATTATGTATAACGCAGACTCGCGGATTATTATAGCATCAATCAGCAAGTCTGCGGGATTAGTAAATTTTACAAAAATTTACTTCATTACCTTTCGTACGCGAAAGGTAATGATTAAAAAGTGCAAGGTTTCGGAATGCGCACTTTTTAATAAAAATTAATGTCCGTTACTATAGTTGACAACAGGTATTATTCCTATGGCTCAAAGGGTATGGAAACGTGAATTTCTTACGTCGCATCAGCGCTGGAGACTGCAGAGATTTTGGGTGAGCCATCCTAAAACAAGAAGCCTTTCCTATCTGCTCATTTTTTTTGTTATAATCTTTGTTGCAGGATTTATTATGGGCAAGTTTACTATAACCCCCGATATTAGGGAGGTAATTAAGGAAACGCCGGTTGAAAAAATTGTTAATGTTATTCCGACCTTATTTGTTTTGGACGCCCTAAATCCCCATGTTGTCGGCGCCTATGGCGATAATCTGCAGTGGAGCGGCTCCAACATCAAGGTGTATAATGGCACTGCCACTCTTAAGGTTGATGCAGAAAATAAGGTTGGCTCTTTAGTCATTGAATTTGATGGCGCATTAAATCCAGAGGAAGATGCTTTGCTGGACGGCCGCATCAAAATTGTTATGACCGAATTTATTGAAAGCGAGGATTGGCAAAACAAGGGCATTGCAAAGGATATTATCCTGTTTGGAGATACAAACCGCGGTTTTGACTACCTGCCTAAAACAAAGGCGCAGATAGCCGGCTGGGGCAGGGCAAATATCTATCTGAATGAAGCGCTGGCATTTGATAATCTTCCTGCAATGTTTGCTTATACTGACGGCATTAGAAAGCCGAATGGGAAGATTGCAAAAGCGAATGGCGAATTCTACAATCTCAATGAAAAAGGCTCTGTTGAATTTTTTGATGCAAATGAGAAAGAGCTGCTCTTTATGACTTATATGGACATTTTTGACAGCGCCAACTTCCCGAATTACGCCTTTTTTGTCCATATATATTTTGAAGACGTGCAGATTAAACCGTAAAACAGAGTGGCATCCGCCAGCTTTAAAAAGCATCGGTTTTGCTTTCTTTGGGTATGGCTTTTTATAACAAAAATCGCACTAAGATTATGGTTAAATGTATTTATCATGCGATTTTTGGAATTGAAAATTGTCTGGCAAAAATTCGAGGTATTAAACCATGACAATTTTCAATAATTTAATTAAAAGTATTGGAAAGAAAACTTTAATCA
>CAZGZA010000015.1:0-8894 GCA_964529655.1 uncultured Methanosarcinales archaeon
CCAAAGAATGAGCTTATTGAAGGGTGTTATATTGAGCTTCTGGAGATGAAATAAGAGGTAATAACTGCCTTTGCGAGGCAGCTCAATCTATTCTTTCGCTTTTATCATTCAGTTGCTTTCTCTTTTCCGGCTCTGAAAGGTAGTTAGCGCTTGTAATTATTGGTTTGCCAATTCTTTTTTCTGTATCCTTTCTTGCGTTTCCAGCAACCTCTCCACCCTCTTTTGCAGCATCAGAACATTCCTCAAACTCTTTTGCATCTTCTGTTCTTGTTATTTCAGTGGTAACTCTTTCTCCAAGCATTGTGAATATTAATTCTAAGTCATTCATGTGGTCTCGCAGGTTCTCTTTTTTCAGCCCCTTGAATTTTTGATATTCGTTTGGGGCCATTCCAAAAGTTGCTTTCGATATTTCTGCTGTTAAGATTGAATATTCCCTGCCCTCGCTTACTCCTCGCTTGCCCCATTCATCTGTTAATTCGTCTCTTATTGCTATTCCTCTTACCCTCTTCTCTATCCAGTCATCAGAATAGCCTTTTGCTTTGTAGATTTCTTTCATACGCTTTTGGGCCAGCTCCGGGTTTTCTATCTCCTCTACGCGCTCATAGCCGACCTGCGCTAACCATTGCTTAAATGGTTCAGCTTTAGGAGAAGATATAGATTGTATAATTCTGAACATACTTTTAGTATTAGCACAATCAGTGTCGTAATATTTCCCATCTGAAGCTTGCAATTTGAGTTGTACCCAAATTGGGGACAACTGAAGTGGTATAAACTCTCTATCTTTCACTTTTCCCCAGTACTGCCTTGGGGTCGGGCTATCGGTTAGTGCTTTAACTACATCTATCACAGAGAAATGCCATTCATTATTATGCCAGATTCTCCTTATCTTCTTATCCTGGAACACAACCAGCGCTTTTTCAGATGAATCCATTTTAGTGCCTTAGACAACCTATTTGTAGCTAACGTACGCTATTATTTAAATCTTACACACACCTGTCCAGTGGCTAGTGGAGAGAATAGTTTAGTTAAATAAAATCTCAATAGAAAAACATAATTATGCCGGGGGTGGGATTTGGGCCCACGACCTCCACGGTTCAAACGCCTTTTAATCACAAGCAATCTGCTTCATAGCTCAAAAGGCTGACTTATGAGCGTAGCGCTCTAACCAGACTGAGCTACCCCGGCATTTAGGGAAAAGAGGGTTAAGTTCTATATAAAGTTTATGACACAGAAGTCGATTGAAAAGCTATTGTATTGCTCTAGCTTATGATTGTGCCGCACCGTGCCTTTAGAGAATATCCGTTATCCTTCTCGCTGTTGCCTCTATCTCCCTCTCCTGATAGCTTTTTCTTTTCCAGTGCTCTAATCCATCGTTTTCAAATCTTGGTATTATATGGAAGTGCGCATGGAATACCGCCTGTCCCGCTGCCCTGCCGTTGTTCATTCCAATGTTTATGCCATCTGCATCCATTGCTTTTTGGACAGCTACCGCTATTTTCTTTATTGCCCCCAGGCCTGAGCTTAAAAACTCCTCTGGCAGCTCAAATAAGCTCTCGTGATGCCTTTTTGGAACAACTAATGTATGGCCTTCATTGACTGGCTCTATATCCAGGAAGGCAAATATTTTGTCATCTTCGTACACCTTTGCGCACGGAATTTCACCTTTTATTATTTTGCAGAATACACAGTCATTTGCCATTTTTCCCTCCTTAAATTGAAAAGCCATACTGCCTATTCCATTCCTCAAGTGTGTTGTACAGATTCTTTTTTGCCTCTACTGATACATTTTCGGGCAATATCAAATCTACTATCCTGTATTTTAAAAGGATATTATTCAAAGCCAGCCTAAATGTGCCTTGCGGATTGTCTTTTCGGATTTCAGCTGGTACATCCTGGATATTTCCAAAGCAGATGATTTTACCATTCCATTTTAAAAAGTAAAAATTTGCAGCCTGGCATGAAAATCCATGCCATCTTCCTGCATTGCCCCCCATGCTTTCTCTCATAAGAATAGCATCCATATCAGTCTCGTTCTCCCCAACCATTTTCTCTAAATTTTTTTTGATTATCTCATTCATTTTCAGCCATTAGATCTATTTTTTGCCTTCAATTAATTTCTTTTTGCTCCTTTCACTTAAACGTAAATAATTTTCACTCGAAATAATAGGTTTTCCTATTTTTTGTTCCAATTCTTTTCGCGTATTTTTAGCAATATCTCCACCCTCTTTTGCTGTGTATTTTAATTCTGGAAACTCCCTGGCATCTTTTGCAATAGTAATGTCTGTTGTCGCTTTTTCGCCCACCATAGTTAAAATTAATTCCCAATCAGTCATGTGATCCCTGAGATTCTGATTTGGTTTCTCCAGACCTTTGAACTGTTTGTATTCTCCAATAGTTTTGCCAAATGCCGCTTTTGAGATTTCATTGGTAAGAATAGCAAAATCCCTCTCTTCCTGAACACCTCTTGATAACCATTCATCTGTCAAATCCTGCCTGATTGCGATACCTCTTAATCTTTTATCAATCCAATCTTTTGGATATCCTTTGAGTTCATAATACGCTTTTACTCTATCTTGGGCAAGTTCCGGGTTTTCTATTTCTTGTATCCTTTCAAAGCCTACTTTGGATAACCATTGCTTAAATGGCTCAGCTTTTGGGGAGGGGATTGACTGTATAAGCCTAAACGCGTTTTTTGTATTTACGCAGTCGGCATACCTCATTTTTCTATCTTTTGCCTGTAATTTCAAACCGTGACAAATTGTCACGAGTTGAGGCTCTCTCTCTTTTAGCTTTCGCCAATACGATAGTTCATCCTTGCTGTCTATTAGAACTGCAATAATGTCGGATACAGAAAAATACCATTCTTTATCATGCCAGATTCTTCTTATTTTCTTGTCTTGGAATACAACCAACGCTTTTTCAGAGGAATCCATTTTAGTGCCTTAGACGGCTTATTTGTAGTTAATATACACTATTATTTAAATCTTACACACACTTGTCCAGCGGCTAGTGGGAGAATATTTTAGTTAAATAGATTCTTCTCTTTTCTTTAATTTTTCTGCCGCTTTTTGGGTAAGTTCATGGTTTAACTCCTTTGGAGATTTATTGAAAATTTGGGTTGTGTCTGTTATTTCATCTTTAAGATGGGCTTTTAATTCACCGGTCTTCGAATCTTTGTAATAGTGAACATGCCATCCATTTTTTGATTCAGGCCAAACTAAGAAACTGCCATCTTTTAAACATCTTACAGTTCTAATAGGCTCTTCTATTAATTTGTTAGATTTATTAATACAAGCAACCGACTCAAACATTCTCTTTTTTTGCTCACGTTTCTTATTTCTTTTTAGCATTCTTTTTTCTAGTTATTCTTGCATAAAAAATTAAAAAAGGAAACAAAAATAACCAGGTCAAAATTAATTTTAGCAATGGCTCTGTTAAGGGCTCTAATAACTCTTTTATTACTTCAAATTTGTTTAGAATCAGAATATAAAACAAATCTACGGTATAAAGAACAGCCGCCACGAATAAAGCAACAAGCATACCATTAATAAAAAAATGCGTGTTAAAAAGAGAGGTACTGATATAGTCCGGAGATTCTTTTAATATTTTTCTAACTGCCTCATTCATTTCCAGCAGGATAGTGATGTCCGGCTATATAAACTTTTGCAGGGGGTGATTTTTGTTTTATGGAAATAAGAAAAATATAAAAACTGCCTCTCTAAACTGGTTTGCAATGCTTAGCTATGTTACTGTTTTGCCTTTGCTTGTAAGTTTTTTTACAGTGCTTTTGGTTATTCCGTACTGGATTAAGCGGGCGTATGAGCACAACCTTGTTGGAAGGGATATGCATAAGCATGGCGCTGAAATTCCTGAATTAGGCGGCTTAATTGTTATCTTCGGCGGTTTGCTTGGAATTTTTACCTATCTTGGCATCAAGATATTTATATTCAAATGGAATGATGGCACCGCATTTGTTTTTGCCTCAATATCCAGTGTTCTTATTGCTATGATTATTGGCATGGTTGACGACATCCTTGGATGGAAGATTGGCTTAAGGCAGTATCAGAAGGTGCTGCTTTCCTTTTTGATTCCTATGCCTCTTGTAGCTGTGAAAGTGGGTGTTTCTGTAATAAACCTGCCGTATTTCGGCGCTATTGATGCAGGTTATTTATACCCGTTTGTTATGATACCTTTTGGGGTTGTTGCTGCATCCAATGCTTTTAACATGATTGCCGGCTATAACGGCCTTGAGTCTGGCTTAGGCATAATCATCCTGTCAACACTTGGCTTTATTCTGATGAAGACAGGAAACAGCTGGGTTGCGCTTCTTGCCTTTTGTATGGTTGCCGCTTTACTGGCCTTTTTTATTTACAACAAATATCCTGCCTCAATATTTCCAGGGGATACGCTTACCTTTTCTGTCGGCGCTTTTATTGCAATGGTTGCTATTATGGGCAATGCCGAGAAGTTTGCTGTAATACTTATGATACCCTACCTCTTTGAGTTTATTTTAAAGGCACGTTCTTTAATGCAAAAGGAAAGCTTTGCAAAGCTTAATGATGATGGCAGTTTGGATGTTCCGCATAAGAAATTTTATGGATTGGAGCATATTGCCATTGCTTTAATCAAAAGGATTAAGGGCAAAGCTTATGAGGAGGATGTTGTCTTTGTTCTTTTGGGGTTTCAGCTGATTTTTGTTGTTATTGCGCTTTATGTTTTTTTTAGGCAGTTTTAGGTTTGCCGTTCAAGAATTTGACGCCTATTTTTCGCATTTTTCATTCTTTTTGTAGGCTCAAAATGGGATAGGGCGGGTTTTTCGTTTTTCTATAACCTTGCATCACAATGAACAGTTTAAGTATAAAACCTTGCATTATAATGAAAAGATTTATAAACTAGCGCTGCTTATTAAGGCATAATGAGAGAAATAGTTGGCAAATGGAACGCGTGGTGGGAATCTGGCTGTGTTCCGCTGAACAAAAAGCTGATACCTAGAACAGAACTACTGGAACCTATCACTGCATTGCTAAAAACAAAAGAGACCATAGTTTTAACCGGAGTAAGGCGCTCAGGCAAGTCCACAATTATGTACCAGCTAATTGATACCCTCTTAAAGGAAGTGCCTGCAAAAAACATTTTATACTTCAATTTCGATGAGCCACTACAGGAAAAAACCGTAGAAACACTCGAACAGCTATTTAAGGCTTTCTTAGAAATCAACAACCCAAAAGGCAGAAAATACGTTTTTTTCGACGAAATCCAATCAATAATCCAGTGGGAGCAATGGATCAAAAAATACTATGACTTATACGGCTCTGAAATAAAATTCATCATAACAGGCTCCAACAGCTCCATGCTTTCCGGCAACCTGCTGAAACTATTAACAGGAAGAGTTTTCTTTAAAAAAATATTTCCCCTATCATTCAAAGAATTCCTAAAATTCAAAAACATGCATATTAAAAGCATAACACTGCAAAAAGAAGAAATCAAGCATCATTTTTTCAATTACCTGAACAAAGGCGGGTTTCCAGAAGTCAGTCTCGAGGAAAGCCAGGACATAAATGACCAGCGCCTGCGCGAATACTTCGACGGCATTCTGCTGAGAGACATAATAAGCTCAAAAAACATAAGAGAAACCGCAAAACTAACAGAACTAGCTCACTACGCAATAACTAACATTGCGAATTTATTCAGCTATAATAAAATCGCAAAAGCAACCGGGCTTGCGCTAAACAGCCTAAAAGAATACTTAATTTACATGGAGGAGGCATACCTAATCTTTCAATTAAAGTATTTTTCCTATTCAATAAAAGAATCAATTATGATTCAGCAGCCAAGAAAAATTTACTGCATAGACAACGGGCTTCGAAACGCGGTTTCCTTCAAATTCTCAAAAGACGAAGGCAAACTCGCAGAAAATCTCGTGTTTATAGCACTAAAAAGACAGGAAAAAGAAATTTATTACTGGCAAAACAAAGGAGAAACTGATTTTGTAATAAAAAATAAAGACAACACCCTGACAGCAATTAATGTCTGTTATGCGGATAGGATAGAGGAACGAGAAATTAATGCGCTGCTGGAAATCAAGAAAACACTCAAAAAAACAAAAGAGCTCATCCTGCTAACAAAAGACCTGGAAAAATACGAGCAAGGAATAAAATTCATACCATTGTGGAAATGGCTGATAGAATAAATGCTTTTGAAAATGAATGAAGAGAAAAAAGTGCAGAATCTTTCAGCCTAACCCAAGTTTCTCCCTAAAATAGCTGATTGTCTGCCCTAGCCCGTCATCAAGTTTAACTGTTGGCCGCCATCCAAGCTTTGTTTCAGCCAGTGTTATGTCTGGCTGTCGTTTTTTGGGGTCGTTTTCAGGCAGGGGTTTATTAAATGTAATCTTTGAGCTTGAGTTTGTCAGCTCTTTTATTCTTTCAGCTAGCTGGAGCATTGACACCTCAATCGGGTTTCCTATGTTTATTGGAGTGGTTTCGTTTGAGGCCATTAGTTTATAGATGCCGTCTATTAAGTCGCTTACAAAGCAAAAGCTTCTTGTCTGGCTTCCATCCCCGTAAATTTCAATATCCTTGTTTTGGAGCGCTGCGATAATAAAGTTGGATACTACCCTTCCGTCATTTAGCGCCATTCTTGGTCCGTAGGTGTTGAAGATTCTTGCAATTCTTATCTGGACATTATTTTGTTGGTGGTAGTTTATGCATAGGCTTTCTGCCACTCTTTTTCCCTCGTCATAGCATGACCTTGGCCCTGTTACGTTGACGTGGCCGAAATAGCTCTCTTTTTGCGGGTGCTCAAGCGGGTCGCCGTAAACCTCTGAGGTTGATGCCTGGAATATTTTTGCTTTGCATCTTTTTGCAAGCCCGAGCATGTTAATCATGCCAACAGTGCATGTCTTGATTGTTTTGATTGGATTGTACTGGTAGTGGACAGGTGATGCAGGGCATGCTAAATTGTAGATTTCATCAATTTCAAGAGTGATTGGCTGGCATATGTCATGCCGCATAATTTCAAAGCGCTTGTTTTCAAGCAGATGGCTGATATTTTCTTTGTTGCCTGTAAAGAAATTATCAAGGCAGATAACATAGTATCCTTTGTTTAGCAGAAATTCACATAGGTGCGAGCCGATAAATCCTGCCCCGCCAGTAACAAGGGCTGTTTTCATAGTTTGCTCCAGGATGGATAGCTTGTTTTGTACCATTCCAGCGTTTCCTTTAGCCCATCCTCAAATGAGTGTGCGCATTTGTAGCCAAGCAGTTGTTTTGCCTTTTCTATGCTGCCGAGTGTTTTGTCAACATCACCGGCTCTTGGTGTCTCAAACTTTGTTGGAATCTGCTTTTTTATCATCATGTTAAGCTGTGCTATAATCTCATTTAAGCTGACTGTTTTGCCCTCGGATACATTAAACACCTCTCCTCCAATGTTTTTTGCAGTGAATGCCGCTATGTTGGCAATAACATTATTCCTGACAAATGTAAAATCCCTGCTTTGCCTTCCGGTTCCATAAACAACAGGTTGCTCATTATTCAGCATTTTTGTGATAAAAGCAGGTATTGCCATTGCATACCTTGATTTTGGGTCCTGCCTTGGGCCAAATACATTAAAATAGCGCAGTGAAACTGTCTCAAGCCCATACTCGTTGTGAAAGAATTTGTTGTAGCATTCTCCAGCAAGCTTTGTTATTGCATACGGTGAAACCGGCATTGGCCTATGATGCTCCTCCTGCGGGAAGGTGTTTGTTAGGCCGTAAACAGATGAGCTTGATGCAAAAACCACTCTCTTGACATTGTTGATTCTTGCTGCCTCAAGCACATTATAATGGCCGTTTATGTTTACATCATGGAAGGCTAGGGGATTTTCTACTGATTCAGCAACGCATCTTAGCGCTGCCTGATGGCTTATGTAGTCTGCATCCTCGAATTCTTTTTTTAGCAGCTCAAAATCTCTGATGTCGCCCTTGACAAGCTTTATTTTGTTGAGGATATGCTTAATGTTTGCAATCCTCCCTGCGCTGAAATTGTCAAGGACAGTAACATCATGCCCTTGGTTTACTAACTCCTCTGCTATATGGCTTCCGATGAATCCAGCTCCGCCTGTTACAACAACCCTCATTTTGCCCTGTACGGGTATTTTATTCCAACACCTATATAGTCAAATCCAAGGGTTTGCATCTGCTCTTTTAACAATCCATCCCTCCCGAATATGTTTCTTCCGTCAAAAATAACCGGCTGCCGAAGCATGGATTTAATCTCATTAAAGTCAGGGGTTCTGAACTCTTTCCATTCAGTAACCAGGATTAGCGCATCGCTTCCCGCAACCGCATCATATTTTCTTTTGCAGAGCTGAAACTTGTCATGGCTGATTTTTTTTGATAGTGCTTTGTAGCCTGTTTCACTGGCTTGGGGATCGTATGCCTTTACAGTTGCGCCCATTTTTGTTAAAAGCCTTATGATTTCAACAGATGGCGCCTCTCTCATATCGTCTGTTTCTGGCTTAAAGCTTAATCCCCAGACCGCAAACTGTTTTCCCCTGACGCCGCCAAAATATTTAACAATCTTTTTTGCAAAATATCGCTTTTGGCTTTTGTTGATGCGCTCTGTTGCCTCAAATATCTTTAATGGATAGCCTGCATCCTCTGCAAATCCAATGAATTCCCTGACATCTTTTGGAAAGCAGCTTCCGCCATATCCGCATCCTGGCCAGAAAAACTCCCAGCCAATTCTTCTGTCAGAGCATACGCCATCTCTGACTTTCTCAACATTTGCTCCAAGCGCATCGCACAATCTTGCTATGTCGTTTATTACCGATATTTTTGTTGCAAGTATTGAGTTTGCAGTATATTTCACAAGCTCAGCTTCTATTGGTGAGCAGACAATCACCTTATTTTT
>CAZGZA010000015.1:8904-21351 GCA_964529655.1 uncultured Methanosarcinales archaeon
TATAATTGCAGCATAATCTTTTTGTCTTTTTCATTGTTTACCCCAATTACGATCCTGTCTGGTTTCTGGAAGTCGCTGACAGCATCGCCTTCTTTTAAAAATTCAGGGTTTGAGGCAACCCCAAAACTATCCAATGAAACATAGTTAGCCAGTATATCTCTCACCATTTTGTTTGTTCCTGGCGGAACAGTGCTTTTATTGACAAATAGTTTATAGCCATTCCATGCATTCTTTAGCTGGCCTGCGCTATGGGCTAAGTTTGAGATATATGAAAGGTCTGCTCTTTCTTTTGCTGATTTAAGGTCTTTTGGTGTTGGCAGGCATATGAACAGCATTTCAGAGCTTTTAAGCGCTTCAGTCAATTCTGTTGTAAATATGAGATTGCCGCGCTTATGGTTTCTTGTTACAATCTCCTCCAATCCAGGCTCGTAGAATGGAAGTTTTCCCTGTTTTAGGTTTTCAATCTTTGTTTTGTCAACATCAACGCAGATAATATTATTGCCCTCATCGGCAAAACAAGCTCCGCTTACTAATCCAACATAGCCTGTTCCAATCATTGCTATTTGCATTATAACACTCCCCTCCCCACCACTGTTGGGTTTGCCGGATGTTTTTATAAACTTTATTAATCTTTATTCAGGATTTGGGGTCAGCTTCAATCACCGAAATATTTAAATCCTCAAAATCCGCTGTCAATCCATGCTTAAGCAGAATTTATTTGGTGCGATAATTAGTATGGCTGTATTGTCATTTGTTGTTTTTATTGTTTCCTTTTCTTTTCTTAGCAGCCCGATGATTGGTTTTATTATATTTTTATTGGGATTTATTGCTCTGGTTCCGGCAATCATATTTAAAATACCGTTTAATTCTCTCTGGCCGGATATTCTTTTTGGATTGCTGGATAATGGTGTTCTGGCAATTTTTGTTGTGCTTGGCGCAGACCTCTTTGGAGTTTTAGGAGCAGTTATCGGAGGAGTTGTCGGCAATGCAATAACCGATGGTTTTGCAGGCATTTTTGAGGGCTATACATACCAGCGAATGATAAGGCATAAAATTAAAGATAAAAGAACTGCTCTAAGCGTTGCTCTCGGCAAGCTGGCTGGTTGTTTTTTTGGTGCTGGCGCTGTTTTAATAGCCGTCTGGTTTTTTCAGCTTTTTTAGCTATTCACCAAATTTGCCCTTTAATGGCATAGGATGGGCCTAGAGGAATAACAATAATGCCTCCCTCTTTCAATTGTTCAACTAAAGGTTCTGGAATTTTTGAAGTTGCTGCTGTGCAAATAACCCTATCAAATGGCGCAAACTCCGGTAATCCAACTGAACCATCCCTCTCATAAACAGTAACATTCTTGAATTTTTTTAGGTTTTGCTTTGCAAATTCCGCGAGTTCATGAATTATTTCTATTGTATAAACTTTGCCATTTGCTCCAGCTAAATAAGAGAGTAGCGCGGCATTATATCCTGAACCGCTTCCAATCTCTAAAACTTCCATACCCTGTTTAACCTCAAGCGCCTCAAGCATTATTATGACAGTTGTTGGTTGTGATATTGTTTGGCCAGCTAAAATCGGTTGGGGTATATCCGCATAAGCTTTATTTCGGTATTCTTTTAGTATAAAATCCTCTCTTTTAACCTTTTCAAAAGCTTTCAGAATATTCGCATCACTAACTGTTCCAAGCCCTCTCCATTGGTATAGCAGTTCCTTTTTGTTCACGCTTTAAATAAGAGAATGCCTCTATTATAAGTTTTTGTTTCAATAACCATAATCTATATAACCTTTGGGTCTTTATCGGTGCGTATGGCATTTCAGGATATTCCGCCGGTTGATACTGTTGAGGCATATCTAGACCAAGCTTTTGGCAGGGCAAAGGCCAGGGCATCTCAGGTGGCTGCAAAAAAAGGCCCTAAAACTGCATTAGCCCTTACAAAGCAGGTTGAATCCGTTAGGATAAGTGTTGTAAAAGACGGTATTGTGCATAAGCTGGAGAGAATTCTTACAACCTTTCCAAGAACTGATGAATTAACTGAATTTTATAATGAGCTTTTGAAGTGCACCCTTGACTTTGTTAACTACAAAAAATCATTGGGTGCTGTAGCCTGGGCTGTACGGCAGGTTGGTGTTTTATGGAGGTCATGCAGTCGAAGGGCAACAAAATCATCCGAGATAGCCGCTGTTAAAAAGGTGCGCACTGAATTTTATGGCAGGGTCTGCTCTGTGCTCAAGCAGATTAACAAGAATCTTCTTTATCTGCAGGAATGCCGTAAGATAATACGTTCCTATCCTATTATTAAGTCTGGCATTCCAACAATTGCTATAGTTGGATTCCCTAATGTCGGCAAAACAACACTTCTCTTTAAATTAACCGGCTCCATGCCTGAAATTGCAAGCTATGCCTTTACAACAAAGAATATCAATGTGTCTTATGCCATCCATGACAGCCAGAAAATGCAGTTTTTAGACACTCCAGGCAGCCTTAACAGGTTTGAGAAAATGAATAATATTGAAAAGCAGGCCTATCTGGCAATAAAACTGCTTGCTGACAAGCTTATCTATGTTTTTGACCCTACAGAGCCCTATCCCCTTGAAAAGCAGTTTAAGCTTTTTAAGGATTTGTTGAAATACAAAAAGCCGGTAATAATTTATATAAGCAAAACTGATATTGATGATGCAGAGGTTCGGGAAAAAATCTCTGGGTTGAAAGGCAAACTTGCGGATTTGAAGGGCAAAATTGCGGATTATAGCCCACTAACCAATCCTGACGAACTTGTTGCAAAGTGTTATGATTAGAAAACTTGTTTTAGTTTTAAGCATTCCAGTGCTTTTTATATTTTTTAGCTTAAGTTCTGTTATATTCAATGAGGCAGTTTATGCTGCTGAACTTTCTCCGCAGCAGTTTTCTATGTCCCCTGCAGTGATTGGCTTTCTTGCAGGCAGTGCAGCATCATTGCCAGTGGTGTTTAATGCCCGGGAAATCGCCCATCTTTTGGATGTAAAACTTCTTATTCAGAGGATTGCACTGGCAGGATGGATTTTGTTTTTTGCCTTTATTTTGCTGCTCTTTTTTGAGAAACATAGGCTTTTTGTCTTTTTTTCAGGGATTCTTTTAACATTCATAGCTATAGCCTCGCTTTACCTGGCCCCGTTTTCCCTGTCTTTTAATATTTTTCACAGGCTGTTCTTTAAAGACGGAACATGGCTGTTCAGCCAGTATGATACACTTGTTAATACCTACTCTTTTGAGTTTTTTTATAATATAGCTGTAAGAATTTTTACAAGGGTTTTTGTTCTTTGTTTTGCAAGCCTGCTTGTTCTTGCCGGGCTTGCTTTATGTAAGCGCAGAATTTATCAGAAGACAACTAATGGATTTAAGCTATAAGAAACTCAAGATTTATTCTCTCTTGACCTGAACCCAGCCACTTCTTTTTTCGCCATAAACAAGCTCTTTTTTACCAGCTAATTCTGTTTCTTTGCCTTTCCATAAACGCAATCCGTGTTCACTTTGCTGAATTCTTTTGTATAACTCTTGATTTGCGTATGCTGTTACCGGGTTTCCTGCAGGCCTTGAATATTCGTCTGGAACTGATTTAGGCATGTCATTCCAATATTGTTTTAGAAATCTTTGAAAATCCTCTGGTGTAAGATGAAGTGAGCATCCATCCGGCCTTGTTCCCCATCCTTTTTCGGATTCTTCCCAGCTTACATAAACCACTTCCTCTAATTTGGGTTTAGTTGTCATAATATAGAGAATAACTGCAATATTTATATAGCTTTTGTCAGTGATTTCTCAATTGACAAGCTTGTTCAGCCGCCATCTGCCTGCTCGTCATTAGGGTTGTCTGTAAAGTTATCTTCTTCTGCAGCCTGTGTTTCATCCTCTGTGCCGGCATTATCTACTATATCCGGAACAGGGTCATTATCAGCTGGCTCTTCTGATGGAGCTTCCTCAGGGTCAGCGTTATTTTCAGGCTCCTCGCTATCCTCTTTATCTTGAGAGGGGTATATTTCGCTTTGGCTCTCTGCCCCTGCTTGTGTATCATAGCTGCCCTCTGTCTCTGGCTGTTCATCATAGCTGCTTACATCATTCTCTTCTGTATCGGCAGGCATTTCCTCTGAATCATCTGCGGGCTCTTTCATGTCCGGCATCTCCTGCTGTTCATTTTGTTCGCTTAACTCATCTGCCTCTGGCATGATTTCATCCTTTAGTTCAGAAAGCTTTTCAACCTCGGCAGCAACCTCTCTTTGCAGTTTTTCTACCTCGCCGCTTGTTTGGTCTACACGCTCCCCGATTTCTTCAATCTTTTTATCAGAAGCTTCAAATTCCTCTTGCAGTGTTTCAGCGCTTTTTGTTTCGCCAAGGCTAAAGCCGCCTATCATGCCCTCAGCCATTTTCACAGCCTCCTCCATTGTCGCGACAAGCCTGTTGTCCTTAAGCGACTTTGCCAGCCTGTTTATCTTTTCAACAGTTTTTGCATCCATTTAAAACCCCCACTCAAGTTTTTCCTCTCCATCCCTTTTTTTGAACAGCTCAACATCCTTTTCCGAGAAAAGCATGCCAGCTATAATCAGCCCGGCAAATGCCAGTAATGGAATTAGGCTTAATTTGAATGTTAATATCCCGAATAATGGCACTAGCAGCTTTGGAAAAAATGGGGATATTGCGCCCTCCATAACCGCAGGAGGAATTGCCGCCAGGAAACAGATATTAAACACGTTTCTCGGCCTTATCCTTATCAGCAACAGCACCCTTAAAGCAAGAAATATTGCAGTCCCTGCGATGAATGTTAAGAGAATATACTTTGCTAGGAATAATCCAAGCATTGCCAGAATTACCGAGGGCATTACCAGCAGCCCAACTAATACAATTGTTGATGCAAATTGGGACTTGTAGTTCAGCGGGTGGAATATTCTGTCAAGCTTTATTTTCATTGGCCTGAAAAAATTAAAGTAAAGTGTGTCTTTTGTAATCAGCACCTTTTCTGTTGTGATAATCCTGTTTGTATCAGATGTGTCAATAACAATCCCGCCTGTAAGAGTGATTGGCGTGGTAATTTTTACATCCCCCTTGATGTCAAGCTTCTGCACCTTGCCAAGCTCTGTTTTAACATCTTCCTGGAGAGAAAAAACCTTTGGAAGTGAGAGCAGGCTCGAGAATAGGAATATTGCCACAATGAAAATAGACATATGCCTGAAAATCTTTTTTGGGTTTTCCCGTAATAAATCACGATACCTTAATGGCTGAAAGGAAATAACAATTGTTCTAATAACCTCTAAAATCGCCATACTCTATCATCCTCCGGTGGTTTAGATGAGTGGAGGTAATATAAAAACTTTTTCCAGCAACATAGAGCAAAGGATTATATAACCTTTCGGGATGTTTGTAGCTATGAATGACAAGATTGCTGTTCTGATTGCCTACGCCTCAAAGATATTGGAGCCTGTTATTAATAATGTGCTTGTCGCGCTTATTATCCTGTTAATTGGCTTGATTTTGGGCAGGATTGCAGGCAGGCTTATTCAGAAATTTTTTCAGGAGCTTAGCCTTAACAGCTTATTTAAGAAAACAACAGGCATCAATACCTCTATAGAGGATATTATCGGCTATGGCGTTCGGTACACTGTTTACCTTCTCTTTATTGTTATTGCCCTGAACCAGCTCGGGCTCACCTCTCCTGTGCTGATTATGCTGTCCGGAGCCGTGCTCATTACAGTGGTTATCCTGATATTTTTGGGCATCAAGGATTTTATTCCAAACTTTATCTCTGGTCTTGCGCTGCATCGGCGCGGCTTTATTTTGGAGGGTGACACCATAAAGGTTAGGGGCATGGAGGGCAAAGTAATAGGCATTACTCTTCTGGAAACCCGCATTAAAACAAAAAAAGGGGATATCATTGCAGTTCCAAACCTTATCCTTACCAGAAATGAGGTTGTTAAGAAAGCCGGGTGCGCAATTAAAGAGGGTGTGCTGCCAGCTAAACGTTAGCTAAAACCATAAAAATGGGTTAGCGCTTTTTCTGCTCCGATGCCTGCCTCCCTGCCATTGAAAACTCTGTTTTCAATGGTTATATTTTCTCCCCCTGCGCAAGCGAGGGGGAGAAAATCTAATCTTGGCAAAGCCAAGACAGGGAGGCGGCGCTTGAATAAGAACAGCAGCAAATTATTTTCATTTTAAAAAGCTAAATAATTACGGTTTATTCTAGCTCATACTTCGGAAGTGATTCAAACAATTCTCTGGCTAGAACGCTTATGCCAGCGCCCTCCCATCTATCCTTGTGACTGCCATAATCAGATGTTACAACATGAACTAAACCATTATTTTGGCTAAAACTGCTTAACCTGCCTAAGTAATTGTCTTTGCTCCAGTCTGCCGGAAGATTATTAGAGCGTGCAGGCAATGCTTTTTGCACCCATTCTTCTATCATTGTTTTTATTTTAGGAGTGTCTGATGTAATATCCAACCTTGGCCAGCCTAACCCAAGAATAGGAACGTATACTGTTAAAGCAGCCCAAAAAGGGTTTGCAAGCTTAGTAAAGCCATAGTCTTTTAATAGGCACTCTCCTTTTTCAGCCGACCCGTCATATTCAAATGTTGATTCCATTGCTTCATCGAACTCTTCAGGGAGAGCAACTAAATCACTTATATGGTTATCATCAATAGTATGGTGAAGATGCCAAAATCTTTTGTGAACTATTAAAAATTCCTGATTTGTGTTAGAACTCCAATTATCAGGGCCGCCAACAATGTAGTACCATTTGTTCTTGTTTTTTCTTCTTCCAATCTCTGCCAGCAATTGCTCTTCGCTAAACTGGCTTAAATCGCTGTCCATACCATTAAGAATGAGTAGAATCTTTATAAAGTTTTGGTGTAATTTAATAAGAAGTTACTTACTTTTAGGATATAAACCATTTCTGTCCTGATACAGTCTCCTGCAACATATTTAAGCTAACAATAAGGGTGCAAAAACTTGTTCAGCAATATTTATAAACATTCAACCCCCTATTTTTTGCTATGGCACGTAAACTTCTTGTTACAGCAGCGCTGCCCTATGCTAATGGCCCAATCCATATAGGTCATTTGCTTGAGTATATTACTGCTGACATATTTGTAAGAGCCAGGAAGTTGTTTGGCGAGGATGCAATTTACATATGTGCCTCTGATACGCACGGCACTCCCATCGAAGTGGCGGCACAAAAGAGGGGGGTTTCTCCTGAGCAGCTGGTTAGCCAGTATTATAAAGAGCATCTGGATGACTTTAAATGTTTTTCAATCAATTTTGACAGTTTTTACTCAACTAATAGCGAGGAAAACCAGCGGTTTAGCAATCTTTTTTTTGAGATGTTTAAGAAGAAAGGGCTTATCTATCAGAAGGTTGTTGAACAGGCATATTGCGAAAGGTGCGGCAGGTTTCTTCCTGACCGGTATGTTAAAGGCAAATGCCCTAAGTGCAATGCTCCGGACCAATATGGTGATGTTTGTGAACATTGCAAAGCAACTTATTCTACAACCGACCTTGTTAATCCCTTTTGCGTAATTTGTGGTTCAATGCCTGTCAGAAAGGAAAGCCGGCAATACTTCTTTAAGCTGTCTGTATGCTCAAAAAAGCTTAAGAGTTGGCTGGATAACAACAAGAATCTTCAGCCTGAGATAAAGCACTATATCTTTAATTGGATTAAGGATGGCCTGCAGGATTGGTGTGTAAGCAGGGATAGCCCTTATTTTGGCTTTAGGATTCCTGGCGAGACAGATAAATACTATTATGTCTGGCTGGATGCCCCTATTGGGTATATCTCCAGCACAGAGAACTACTGCAAAAAAAATAAGCTTGATGCGCTTAAGGACTATTGGAAGAGCAAATCCGCAAGGATAGTGCATTTTATCGGCAAGGATATTATTTATTTTCATTATTTATTCTGGCCAGCTATGCTTATGGAGGCGGGATTTAATCTTCCTGATGATATTATTGTGCACGGCTTTGTTACCGTAAACGGCGAGAAAATGAGCAAAAGCCGTGGAACTTTTTTTACCGCCAGGGACTTTCTTAATTATTTTAATCCTGAATACCTAAGATTTTTTTATGCAGGCAGGATTTCAAAAAAAACACTTTCTGATGTGGATATTAACTTTGTTGAGTTTATGAATGAAATAAACAATAAGCTGATTGCCAGTATTTTGAATTTTTGTTTCAGGGTCTTAAGCTTTATTCAAAAGCATAATAATTCCGTAATTAAAGAGGTGGATAGCGCTCCAAGGGTCAGGGCTGAGATTAAGAGGCGGATTAAGCTTGTAGAAAAGTGCTATGCTGATTTTAACCTGAAGGATGCTGTTAAGGAGCTGCTTATGATTGGGGATGCAGGCAACCGTTATTTTCAGGAGAAACAGCCATGGAAGGAAAAGGATGCAAAAAAGATTGATAAAACACTCGGCTTAAGCCTTAATATTGTCAAGGTTCTTTCCATACTAATAGAGCCGATAATGCCCAATCTTGCCAAAGATCTTCAGAAACAGATTAATCTTAAAAATGCTTCATTCCGGGATTTGAATTTCAGCCTTAAAAATCATAAGATTTCCAAGCCATCTATTTTAGCGGCAAAAATAGAGAGGGAGCATCTGCCTGTCATTGATGGCGAATTTCCCCTCAATCTTGTTGTTGCAAGTGTTATTGATGTTAAGGAGCATCCGGATGCAGACAAATTATTCCTCCTGAAGATTGATGTTGGGGAGCGGCTGCCCAGGGAGATTGTTGCCGGCATAAGAGGGGTGTATAAGCCTGGCGAATTAAAGAGCCGCAATATTGTTGTTGTAGCTAATCTGCAGCCAGCTAAAATTCGGGGCTATGAAAGCAATGCTATGCTTTTGGTTGGCAAAACAACCGCTGAAACAAAGCTTTTGGAGGCGCCAGGCGCTAAACCAGGGGATTCTGTTTTTATTGATGGATTAACTAATTCAAAAAAGATTATCTCTTTTGAGGAGTTTGAGAAAATTAAGTTGGTGATAAGGAATAATAATGTTTACTATAAGGGCAAAGAGCTGAAAACAAAAAAAGGCACAATCTTTGTTCCAATAGATAATGGAGCAGAGGTTTGTTAGGCTAAGATTTTCCGGATTTAAGCCTTTAATTAGGCTGAGATAGGTTTTCTCTGGCAATCCGCAATAATTCCTTTTCGTTTTCATAAATACCATCATTCCTGCGCCATGAAAACCCCATCATTAGGTCGTTAAATAAAACTGCATGGTAATATCTGCCTCTTTTATCTTTTCCGCCAGCTAATGCAAAATCTGGTGCAGAATTAAAGAACACCCCTATCCCATCAATACTTTTATAAAAATGTGACCCGCCAAATTCATGGCATTTTTCACGCATTTCCCTAACGGGTATTTGGCAATATTGCAATTGGTTGTATTTTAATACTTCTGCATCCACAAAATCATGCGTGGATTCGTTAACGCCTGTTAATTCACTAAATTTGATAGATTGGATGCCCATCGCCCTCGCAAACATTATCATTCTATTAATTTCCTGTTCAGAACCAATATAATCTTTCATAAGAAGGGCATTCATTCTGATAGGGATACCTACCTGTCTTACTATCCTTTCTAAATCTGCATTTGATAAGCATGAAGACCCTGTTACCTCTCTTCTTTTATAAGGGTCATAATGATGAATGCTTATGTTCATAGCTTTTATTTTTTTGAAATCCAGTTGCCGACAAAAAGCAGCATCTAAAAGGCGGTGGGCATTTGTTGTAATGATTGGATTGATATGCAACCCATTAATAATTCCGGTTATATATGGATAGTATAATGGTTCCCCGCCTAAAAGTAAAACTTCATCAATTAGTGAAGAATCTATCAAGTAATTTGCTTTTCTTAAGAAGATATCCGGGCTGGAACTATCTTTTATATCCTCTTTTGTTTTTTCAATACAAAATAAACAATTATAATTACAGTTTCTTGTTAAAAGCATATTCAATAGCATATATTTGTGCTGTCAGTCAATACTTATAAACTTTAGTAAACTTGGGCATTAAAAAATCGCGCGCCATTTTTCGGATTTTGCCTTTGTGCCACGCACTAGCTTTATAAACAGATTATAGTTTCTAACAATCTCATGGGAGACCAGGCACCAAACGAATCTAGACTTGAAAAGATAGTCCGAACTGTAAAAGATGGGGCAAGAGGATACATAGTTGACACGTCAATTTCCTTGATTTATGCCAATGCAGTTTTTGGAGCAGGGGAATATTTTATTGCAGGGATGGAGCCGGATGAATTATTAAAAACCCGAGTTGGGATGAGCTTGGTTGGCTTTGTTATATACAGGCCTTATGGCAAGTTTAGGGATTACTGGGCTAAACTGTTGAATGCAGATGCCAAAAGCTCATCTCTTAAAAAGTTCTTCACAGACGTGTCTGGAAATATGCTGTATTTTACTCCATTCTATGCAGGCATGATGTGCGTATCAGGCGCATCTGTTGAGGAGATGGGCACAGCATTATGTGCAGGTATGATAACCGCGCCGCTTACAGCAAGGCCTTACGGATGGATTATGGATAGGTGGCGAAGGATGTGGGGAACAAAGCCAACGCTTTAAAGCCAGCTTCAAATAAAAATTTTTAAATACTCCTTTGTTCTATGCTCAATAGGGTGATACCATGAAAAAGGAAGTTGTAGGAAAAATTACAAGGTTTTTTCCAAATATAAACGTGGCTGTTGTTTCTGTTCAGAAGCCGATGCGGGTTGGCGATACTATAAGCATTGAGGGCCATGGAGTGGAATTTAAGCAGAAGATTGCCTCAATGCAGATTGAGCATAAGAGCCTTTCAGAAGCAAAGCCAGGCGATGACATTGGAATGAAGGTTGACCAGGCTGTTAAGGAGGGCGACATTATCTGCAGGATTACAGAGGAAAAACAGGAAGCCAAGAAAGAGCCAAAGAAAAAGAAATAGCGCTAATCTTCTTTTTCTTTTTTCATCTTTTTTGTTATTGCAATCTCCTTATTGCAATGGCTGCATTTGAATACTAAAGCATCTGTGCCATTATACTTTTTTCTTTTGAAAGGAATCTCAATTTCACCCTCTTTGCGGCATTCAGGACAGCTATATTTTATCTGGCAGGTTAATGTTTCTTCATATTCATTTTTGTCAGTTGTATATCCACAACTTTTGCAGACATAGTTTTTTGCTCGTATCATAATCTTTCCATCTTTGCTTTGAGGTTTTCCCATAAGGCTTTTGCCGCATTTTGGGCATGCTCTCATATAAACCCAGGCCATGACTCGGCCATTTCCTATGGCTCTTCTTGTAAAATAAGCAATGCCCTCCATTGACGTTGGCTCCTGTATCATCTTTTATCATCTTTTTCTGTGGTGTTTGTATTTTTTTGCGTCCATTGCTGTTCCATTGAATAAGAGGTTATAGAAACAATATTGCCGCTTATCTGTTTTGTCCACCCAATCAGGGTTTGAATAAAGCCCTGTTTTTCTTCAGAATTCCCAAGGTCATAATTTTTTGCAATAGTAAGCACGCCTACAACAGCCAGAATCAGCAGGCCCAGCATTATCTTTTGTTTCATTGAACTTTCCTTGCAGCAATAAATATGGTGCTGTTTTCAGGTATTTTTTCCTTAATGCCTCTGCACCTTGTGTCTATAATGTAAATATTGGTATTTATAGCTTTTGCTATCTGGCCTGCCTCTGGAGAGTCATATATTTTAGGCTTTTGCTCGTTGGTTCCAACAATGTTTTGCGCCTCTTTGATATTAAAGAGCGCTTCATCAAGATTATTCTCAGCATCATGGAAAAGCCCAAGCGTTTGATTATAGTAGTATGTTGCAAGCAAGACTGTTTCATTATCTTTGCAGCTGAACTTTGTTGTTACTATACCACTCTTGCCGAATTTCAGTGCTTTTTCAAGATAAACCTGCGCTTCAAGCCATCCTCTCCTGGCTTCTACAAATTTTAGTATCCATCTTGTTTCATCAGTGTGGCTGGATGTGTTTATTGCATTGTACAGTTTAGTAATGTCATCTATCATTGGCAGAAGATAGTCTGCGGCAACTCTGTTTCTGACTAAGCTTTCTGAATGGTAGTCTGTACCGTATATTTTGTCAATTGCTTTTATTTCGTTGTACACTTCATTAAAGGTATACACCTCTTGTTTCTCAGGTTCATATTTCTGAATGTCAAATATGCCTAATCCGGTAATGCTCCAGTCAGGGTATTTTACCGCTAAAATAACTAATACCAGAATAATGCCTAAAATAGGCATAAGGCTCCACCCTATTTTTGAATGTTTTTTATAGCAGCTAACTTCATCTTGTGGCTTCATCTTTTCACCTCAACATAAATAAGGTTTTGTTGTATACTGCGCAGGCAGTGTAAATTCCTGCCCGCTGGCTTTGCATCTTCTATAGCTGTTTTTCTGCGTTCTTTTTAAATTTTATGATGGAT
>CAZGZA010000016.1:0-14383 GCA_964529655.1 uncultured Methanosarcinales archaeon
CAGGGATTTAGAAAAGCAGAATTTGAAAAAGAGGCGTATTCTGCGATGATGCTGACAACAGCCCACCTTGTTGGAAGAAACAGGGCTTACAATGAGGGCCGCGAATTTGAATTTACCACAAACCTTCTGGAAACAGCCAGCGAACTGCCAAGATTTTATCCCGAGGATGCTGCAAAACTTGAAAATTTTGCGAAAAACCTAGTAGATATAGCACAATAAGATGCTTTCTAAACTGCACCCATAAACAGCTTTGCGTTTAACGATTCCATTGCCAAATCAAGAATATCAACAAATACATATTTGTTCTCAAGTTTTTGCTTTAAAACAGACTGCTTGAAACCGCTCATTTGGCTGTAAAACTCAATAATCTTTCGGGGTTGGGTGTCATAAAAAGCTTCATAAAACTGCCTTAACAAGCTGTTAATCTGGCTGAATAATACAAACCCATTTTTATCAGCGCCAGTGCTCTTTATCAAAAAGCAGTATTTGTCGCTTATCATTTCCAATGCGCGGATGATAAATGCAAAATCCTTTTGCTCATTAAAGAATTTATTGAGGGTTCTTAGGCAATAATGGCTGAACTTATTGACATTTGCCTCCAGAAGCAATACATTCGCCAGTGTTTGTTTGTCCCCATTTTTCAATGCTTCCAAACTGTCCTCTCCGATTGAAAGTATAAGAAAAAACAGCCTTTTTAGCATGTTTGGGAACTCATCCTTTTGTGTTTTTGACACCTCTTTTACAAGACAAAAGTTTTTGCCCTGCCGTATAACCTCAAGCCCGATGAGATTGTTCACTATTTTGAGGATAGCATCGGATACTTTGATGGTGGTATTATTTTTGTTATCCTGCATTAAGAGCTTATCAAATACAATCTCCAGCTCATCAAAGCCGCTGCAATACGCAGAAACAATATAGTGCCATGCAACTGAATAGTTAGCTCCGGTAATGTCAATCTTGCCGATTTTGGCGGTTTCCCTATTCTGACAGCTTATAGTAAGTGAATCGTCGCATTGAGCTATCTCCAACTCATCACCCTTCTTAATATTATACTGTTTTACCCACTTGCTAGGCAACGACAATACTAATGTTTTGCCAGCAAGCTGGATTGCACGCCTTATCATCAGGCGCAGAATAAACCAGATATTTATAAAGTTGATGTTTTGCACTAAATATATAGTGTTATATATAATTTAAGAACTTGCTATATAACTTTCTGAATAATCTCCCGCATAGTATTCGGAATTACCGAAAAATCATACAAAAAAACTATACTAGGAGGGCGGAAAAATGGAACAAAACACAGTATTATATAAACTGATGGCATCAGCGCTTATTGGAACAGGAGGCTTAATACTTGGAGTTACCCTAGGGGCGGGCCAGGCATGCGGATTATTAGATCTGCCAACAGCGCAGGAGGTCTCATCAAGAACTAAAGTAAGAATATACTCCCGGCAGCATGAGGACAAGACATTAAAAACTTTTAAAACAGCCAACGGAGAAATATCCTATCTTGTCGATAAACTGGCCGCAACATCAATTGACGAAATTGTTTTTTACATGGAATCATTGAATGAAAAACCTCTTGACGCAAACCAGATTATGGCAATATACAGAATTGTTGATTCAGACTACGACAACAAAATATGCCTTGAGGAGACAACTCCATTTAAAACCGAACAAGCGGCAAATTACTCTGTAAAATCATGGGGGTGCCTGAAAAATGATAAGGCCAAAAGACATTAGGCTATTTGCCTGCCTCAGGCAAAATGGCAGGGAGACAATCACAGAGATAAGCAAAAAAACCAAAATACCAATCTCAACAGTTTATGACCGGCTCAGGCACCACAAAAACACCAATGTAATCCAGAAGTTTAGTGTATTGCTTGACTTTACAAAATTCGGGTATTTGGCAAAAGCGACCATACTGTTTAAAGTATGCAAGACTGACAAGAAAAGAATGCTTGACTACCTCAGAGCGCACCAGAATGTTAACACTATCTACAGAATAAACAACGGCTATGACTACATGGCAGAGGTTATATTCTGCAACATCAAGGATTTAGAGGAATTTTTAGAGGCCCTTGATGAAGAATTCAAGATAAAGCACAGAGAAGTCCACTACATAATTGACGACCTAAAAAGAGAGGAATTTATCCCTATGACAGCTGAAATCTAGGAAGCAGACAGTCTATCATAAGCTGTTTTAGCGTCTTTGGCGTAGACTGTATTTGAATACAGTTGGAATATTTTTTGGTAGTATGGCAGTGCTTTGTTTGTCATATTGTTTATCTCGAATGTGCGGGCTATTTTATAGTATATTTCAGCGATAAGTTCCGCATTTGTTACTTTAGTTCTTGTGGTATAGAGTGCTAAATTAGCTTCAAATAATGGGATAATTTCATTCTCAAGCCTCCATAGCTTCTTATCTAGGAAGGCGTTTGTAACCTCTCTCTTGAAGTTGTTTAATTCTATTAAGCCGCGTTCTTCGTCAGTTAATGCGGGCTCTTCTTGGGGTATACCCTCCATTCCTTGACTAGTTAAGCGGTCATAAGCTATTTTAGCATCTTTGGCATAGAATGCATCAGGATAATCCTCAAATGCCTTCTTGTAATATATTATTGCTTTATCCTTTTTTCCTTTATCAAGAAATGCTGATGCTATTTTATAGTATATCTCTGCGGCAATATCCTTTGTCTGCGTATTCCATACAGTAAAGGCATCTAAATCATACTCAAATTGCGGAAGAATAGCTACCTCAACCGTCTCCACAGTCCCTTTATTGAGATATCCCATAATGCGGTTTTTATATGCTAGCCCCATTTTTGTTTCATATTCTGTAAAGCCAAGCTGCAATGCATCACGATAAAATTGCATTAGTTGCGTGTTGTTATTCTCAAAAAACAGCTCAAAACGGCTAAATTGCATTACACTATAGTCATAAACAGCGGTTGCTTTGTAGTTTGCTAAAATATCTTTAACAAGGCTATATGCTTGAAGGTAATTTTTGCTATTTATACCACTCAAAGCCTGTTCATACTTTTTTTGCGCATCAGCATTTAGCTTTTCCTGACTTTTGCGTTCCTGCTGTGTTTCTTTTACAGCTTCTGCAGGCTTTTTGCACTGAAACTTTTCCTTATCCATGCCAGATATGCATTCAAACACTCTAGCATTGTCCGGGTCTTTATCACAGCAATCTGGCATATAATCAGCATCACTATCTACAGAACTGTCGCACCACGGGCAGGCATCACAGCTATTGGGGTATTTGTCATCATCATTAATCAATAAATTAGGATTTTCAATCCCTTTTTGCAGGCACCCTCTTTGATTGGATTCCAGCTCATACGCTGAAATTTTAGTGAAAAGAGGAGAGGAACTCTTTTGAAGAATCATAATCACAACAAATGCAGCAATAAGAAATATAACAGCTACTATAACATACTCCAGTGTTTTTTCACTACCCCGCTTTCCGCTGATTTTAAAATGTGCCATACATTCTGCCTGTCTTTAAGTTGTTAAACCCCTGCATTCTGCTTTATATTTTGAATAGCTTTCTGGAAAACAGCTTTCAAAACTTTTGCATATCATTACCATCTCCTCTTTTTTGCCGATACCCTTTTGAGTGTAATCGAAAAGAGCTACCTCTGACTCATCCGAGGTTTTCCCTGTTTCTACGCACGGAAGTTCCTTAAATGTTATAGTTTTTTTAGATAACCCGGGAAGCTTTGATGCTACTAATGATATTATAACAACAACAACACCAAGCAATGCAAGCTTCATCACCATGCTGATAGACCAGTCCCCTTTTTTATTTCTTTGCCCCATCTTAACCTATCCTCAACAATGATACCACATAGTTAATCCATTTGTTTGCCTGCCCTGAAGCAATCGCAACAGCCAAAAACAGAACAGCCAATAAAATCAGCCCTATAATAACATCCCTAACATA
Organism: uncultured Methanosarcinales archaeon; assembly: GCA_964529655.1. Taxonomy (GTDB): domain Archaea; phylum Nanobdellota; class Nanobdellia; order Woesearchaeales; family JAGWAF01; genus CAZGZA01. The sequence continues at coordinate 3,953 of CAZGZA010000016.1, forward strand.
GGATAACTCTGCTTTTTTTGATTTCAGCATTTAAATCCTCAATTTAACAGGTTTTCACAGTTTTTAAGGGCATCGTCAGTTGATTCAAGCTTAAGCTTTGAAGTTTGGCCCTGGCTTCCGTACCGTTCGATATTCCAAAACAGGTAGTATTCTTTTTTCGGATCTGACAAAATTATAGGCTGCACCAAATACTGTACACCCATATTTAGTTCATTATAAAATTTGTTTAATCCATCAAAATATTCCCAATAACTTTTTCCTAAATTTGGAATAGGGGTTTGTTTGCTCCAAGCAAGATATTCCCCGCCATGAAATAATGCTTCTTCCTCAAAGCTAATCTTTGCACAGATAACACAATTTACAGCACTGAACTCAAACAAACCGCTTTCAGTAAAATCCTTTTTTCCCTCCCAGAAGTTATCAACACAGTTCAATATTGCCTTTGCAAGCTTGACATTCTTCTCATCCTGGCTTTCACTTTTCTTAAAAACAAGGTTTTCTCTTTCACAGTCAATCTTTGCCCCTGCAAGTTGCGAGCCAATGACTGGAATATTCTTTCCAAGAGCAAGTTTTTCAACAGAAAGCTTGCAAATGCCTTTTTCAACGCTTTTCTCTGTTGCGGTCTTAATCTTGTATACTATGCCAATAACAACCAATGTAACTGCAAGAAACAACAGTACAACAACAACCCATTCTATCTGTGCTTTTTTTAAGCTCATGCTAACCAAGCACTCTTTTCTTGATGTTCCATGCAATAGCAATGATAATGAATGTGACTATTGCCATTACAATCAGGATAAGCAGAGCCTTCATTACACTGTCTCCAATACCCTGCTTGTTCATTCTTCAGCTATAAGGTTCTACTGAATTCTTTGCCTGCAGCAGGTTTTTCCTCCCTCGCAGATAAAACCATATACCTCTACCTGATTTTCGGCACAGAAACCATCTACACAGCTATAACCCTGTTTTGCGCAAGAATTCTCCTGCAGTTCACCTACCTTTTCGCTCCAGGAGCCCATTCTTCCTGTAAAAATAGCAATCATTACCAGCGCGGTAATCAGAAGAATTATTGCAACTATAATAATATTTAAGGTTGCGTCCCCTTTTTTCATGCTAACACCTCGTTTTAAACTTAATTTGTATAAACCAGCAGAAATAGTATTTAATGCTTTCGGTGGGTTGTCTGTGTTGCCGCATCCCGCAACATTTATATACAATTTTTGCCAGAATAACAGCTATGCCTTACTCCAAAAAAGCACAGCTAAGCCATAGCCTCTGGGAGGTGATTGAATTAATGGTCGCCGCTGTCATAATCCTTCTGGTTGTATGGATAACAGTGATGATCTATAATTCATTTGTTGCCAAACCCCAGAAAGATGCTCAGGCGCAAAATGCGTTCAACGCTATATACACCACAATAAATGAGCTTTTAGCGGGAAAAGAGCCATTTGCCGCAACCACTGTGGACATTCAGCTGCCTGATGGATATGTTATTGCATTCTTTGATAGAAATAATATTATAGACACCTGTTCGGATGAACTCTGGTATGCAGGAGAGGATGAAGGGGAGATTGAGAGCCGCATATATAAATCGCTGGTAAAAGCGCATTGCACACCGCCCTGCATGTGCTATTATAATCAAGGAAACTCCCGTGCGATTAACTTTTTTAAGGATAACAATAATCCAGACCACAAAGAATGCAGACAATTGCCTAGTGGAATAAGCAACATTGTTACATGGTTTGATAAAGAGCTGACAGGGTTTTATATTAAGAATAGTAAGGAAGAGGTATTTGCCAGCAATATCAAGGGGGACAGAATAGAGATGCAGAACTATCCTAAAATCCATGGGATATCCTACTCCAACGCTTTCATTTACGGCAAATGCGATGACATCGCAAAATATGAGAAACGCGGGGACATTGAATTTGGGCTAAAACAGCTTTACATAGAAAAAACTGAATTAACAAATAAAAATCAAAAACGCTCTATCATTTTCATAACAGGAAAGGCACCTTTAACTGACTTAAGAAAAGAGACAATGCCAAGCCTTTTAAAATTGGAATTATTAAAGAATGAATAAAAAAGGGATTATACAGGAAAAGATTTATTGGATAGTTATTGAATTTATTCTGGTAGGCATCTTCATAACAGGCTCATTGCTTTACATCTCAAATATGAGCGGCAGCCTGCTTTATGAAAGAATTTATCTAACCAAAACACTTGCAATAAAGATGTCGACGCTGCAGGCTGCGCCAGGAGAGATAAGCTATTATTATGCCAATCCAGAGCTGGAAAATTTTAATGTTTTATTGGAACAGAATAGAATAAATCTGCGGGAAACAAAAGGAACGGCATTTACCTCGCACTTATTCCCGCGCAATGCAGATATTGAGATAAAAACAAAAAACTTTAATGCAGTGCGAAAGATTGGCTTTGAAAAGCAGGACAACTTCCTGACACTAACCTCAGATGCTGGTTATCTTGTAAAAGACAGATGCCCGCATGTTGAGAGCACTGCAAAGGGCTTGATGCTCGACCCAGGCCATGGCGGCTTTGATGAGGGCATTAAACAAAATGATTTTATTGAAGCGGAAACAAACCGGCAGATTGCATTTCAAATACTAAGAAATTCACCATATAAACTGGTTGATTCAACAAGAAGCGTCAGCACAGAGGAGCATAAAACGCCTGAACAACGAATTGGAAAGCTAAACCAAAAAAAGGATTATGCTCTTGTCGGCATCCAGACAAACAATGAGGGTGATAACATAAAAGCATACATAAACCTAAATTCTGATGTTATGCAAAGCAGAAAAATAGCTTGCGAAATAAACAACGCCCTTATTGATGTAATGCCTGACCTAAATGCTTTGATTATCCCAATAAACCCGGAGCAGCTTGACAAAAATAATCCACTAAAAGTTCTTGAAGCTGTTGCAATCGGCGTTGTTATTGAGATAAACTATCCGACTATCAGAGCTGACATAGTTGGTGAAAGCATAAAAAAAGGCATTGCAAAATATAAAGGTACAGCTGAATAAAATGAATCATAGCAAAAAAGGAGTTTCCTACGAAGCAATAATGAAAATTCCGGATATGCTGTTTCTTATAATCGCTTTTTTGGTGGTATGGCTTTTGCTTGGAATGCACATTAAAACAAATGTTGAAACCTTTCCAGTAGAGGCAGATATTACAGCAATAAGACTGTTGTATGACCACCTAGCATATTTTGACCCTGATACTGGAAGGAACTATCCTGGAATAATTGACTTAAAAAAATTTGATACTGCCTATCTTGAAAAAAGTTATCTGCAACCTAAGGATTACATGCCGCTTAAAATAACATTTGCTGGCAATGAAGCATATATTGATGAAGGGAGCTATAAAGACAACTATGCAGCAAGGTTTGTGAGCAGGATTGGAAAGATTAACCTAAAAAAGACACAAGTTTACACGCTGGCGTTCGATGGCAATAAAATCAAGACTGGAACAACTGAAATTGTAATAACCCAAAAAGATTAAAATGAATAAAAAAGGATTTGCACTATTTTTAACAAAACCATTCCTTTGGTTTTTGTATATTATTCTTGTAACAATTTTCCTCATATTTTTTACAGTATCCGGAGTGGGCAGCTCTGATAGGGATTATTCTGTTGTTGGCGAGGAAATGCCAGAATTTATCACAACAATCGAGGCAATAAACTACCTCAAAACAATGGTGGGGGACACAACCGTCTATGATATGCTGCTAAAAGCGATTAACGAGGGGGGTGTTGATGGCCAAATATACATAAACTCTGCGGAACTTGAATTGTTAACAAACAGCTTTATTGAAATCAAGGACATTAAGCTTGAGGATGTAAGCTATCCAGGAGTTCCGTCGCTAACACAGAAGCATTATACAATTCGGATTGCTGTCAACAAAGCCGGAAACTATAAGCTGCTGCAGGAGGTTGTTTTGTATCTGCCCTCAACAGTTGCGGACAGCCCTTATATTAAATTGATTATGGAAATACCCTATTCAGAAAAAGAGGCAAACTAATGAAAGCACAAAAATCTTTAGAAAAGATTTTTGGCTCCCAAAAAACCCCTTGGGTTTTTTGTGGAAACAAAAAAGCATTCGTATTTACACTCTTTGTTGTGCTCTCAACGCTCCTTATACTAATGATAGGGGCTGCGAGCCTTTATGAAAAACAAGGCAAATTTGAGGGCAAAATTGGAAAAGAGGATGCTGCAATAATTACCGCTTATACAGAAACTGAAAAAGCGCTGTTTTACCTGGACATGGCGGCAAAGATAACTGCCTATGAAGCTCTTGAAACACTAGCATCAAAAAATACCGACTGCGGCTCTTATAGTAGAATTCCAATCTGGGTTAGTGAAAACAAGAAATGTTACCCAAACATTATTGAGGATTATAAACAGCTATTTAACAATCTAATCGAGGAAAAGATAGAATATTTTCATACCATTACATTTAGGTCAACTCGAAAGCCGCCTCTTCTGCCAACTGACTATGAGCTGGCGTTCAGAACAAAAAATGACAAAACAACTCTGGTAGGGACGGCAAAATCCGGTATAATATACTATATTGATACAGACGAAAATATTCACTACAAAACTAATTCCAACTTCAAGGTCGAGACAAACTTTAACCTTGACACCCTTGCAGTAATTCCCGATACAGCAATCCAGTTTTTGATAGAATGCAGTGGGGTTGCTGAGATAGACATCGGAAAATGTGCTGGCTTTCTTGATGAAAAATGGAAAATTGGAAATGAATGCATGCAAAATAACCCAGATGACGGCCTAATTCCGTTATGCTATACATTCCAGACCAACAACCCGTTTACCGCTAAAAAACATACTGTTTTCAGGTTTGCAGTTCCTTTAGCTAAAACCAAGCTGGTGAGTTTCTGCTGCTCTCCTGACTCATTAGTAGAGGGGCTTGACTGCAAAAAAAATGCAATAAACGGGTGGTGGAACACGGTTGACCAATGCAGAAGAATATCCCATATCCAAAAATTTGCAGACTGGCAGGAGAATAAGGTTTGCTGCCTGTCCTGATTAAATCTACTACTCAACGCTGACTACACACTCTAGAAAGATATTTAAATTGCCACCAATTCCAAAACTCTGGTAAAAAGGTGGTGTGATGATACAAATCCCTCTTGATACAGTTTTTTCTAAAATAAAAGAAAAGGCAGAATTAACCGATGCGCAGATAGAGGAAAAAATCAGGCAAAAGCTAGACCAGCTTTCCGGCCTTATATCACGAGAGGGAGCTGTCCATATCATTGCGAATGAATTGGGCGTAAAATTATACGAGCAGCTAAGCGGCCGCATGAAAATAAGCAAGGTTCTTGCCGGAATGCGGGACATAGAGCTTGTTGGTAGGGTTGCCCAGATATTTAACATAAAAGAATTTCAGAGAAATGACGCAACAAGCATGGTCGGCTCTTTTGTGCTTGGCGATGAAACCGGAACTCTCAGGATTGTCTGCTGGGGAGAAAAGGCTAAAACCCTAAGAGAGCTAAAGCAGGATATGATTATAAAAATCTCAAACGCCTATGTCAGAGAGAACAACAATAAAAAGGAGGTTCACTGCAACGACAGAACCAGAATAGTTCTTGAACCTGCAGGAGAAACTGTTGCTGAGCTTAGCTTACGCAGAGCCGAGGCTGTCAGAAAAAACCTGTCAGAACTTACTGACTCTGATGTTAATGTTGAGGTTCTAGGCACAATCGTGCAGGTTTTTGACCCGCGCTTTTATAACACCTGCCCGGAGTGCAGGAAAAAACTTTTTGAGGAGGACGGAACCTATAACTGCCCGGTGCACGGGAAAATAAAAGCCAATACAGGATATGTACTAAATCTTATGCTGGATGATGGCATAACCACAATGAGAGCAGTGCTGTTTAACCAACAGGTTGAGCAATTAATCTCAAAAACGCATGAAGAGATGGTAAACTACAAAACCAAACCAGACTTATTTGAGGCAGTCAAAACAGATTTGCTTGGAGAGTACATTAAAGTCAGGGGCAAGGTACAAAAAAACACAATGTTTGAAAGAACTGAATTTATCGTTAACACCGTATTGCCAAGGCCAGACCCGCAGGAGGAGATAGAGAGACTTAAAGAACAGCCGGTAAACAACGGCCAGATATAAGTGAGATTAAGTTTTCTAAATTTTTGGATTTCGCAACCTTTATTAATTTGCGTGGATTGTATTATGTTATGGCAGGTAAAATTGTTGTGGTTGATTCCCACGAAAACGAAGTTTTCGGGGCACCAAAAATCGAAGATTTTTGTGTGTTTCAGGGACTTTAATTAAGTCTTTTGTTGCTGAACAAGCTAATTTGAAGAGGTATAATATTCTTGGTATTCCTAAGCCTTCTGAAATTGAACATAAAAAGTTGCATGGAACAAAAAAGCATTATGATGTGATTAAACAACACATAGCTGAAAAATTCGGCGTTTTAGATAATATGAAAATAGGTTTTATTCAAAATTATGCTGGTGAAATTGAACTTTCTGGAAAAGATGTTAAAACAATAATTATGACTGACCTGTTCAGGGATTGTATGTATCTTGTAGCAAAAGAGAATATGGCAAAAATATATTCTAACGGGATTTTAGACTCCCTAAAAATAATTCAAAAGAGAGGGTATAAATTAGCAATAGTTTCAGGAATCAGAAAAGACATCATTACCGGGATTTTAGCGATAACAAAATGCCCTATAAAATTTGAGTATATTTATGGACAAGATCCTGTTCTTAGTAGAGATGATAATCAGCAACTAAATAAAGAATTATCAGAAAAAGGCTCTATAAAATATATTATTGGAGATAAACTTTCAGATTTAGAGCCGGCAAAGGATTTAGGCGCAAAATCAATCTTCTTTAAGGGAGGGCATCCGACTGGCGGAGAGGAGGATTTTGCAGATTATACTATAAGCCATCCTAAAAAGTTAGGTGATATAATCCGCTAAAAACAGCCAAATATATAATCCCACATTTTATAGCATATAAAGAGCATTAAGCATAATAAAACTGCGCTTAATACATGTTAAAATCAATTGAGGATTTGTCTAATTTTAGAAATGGCGGGAATAAAACCAAAAGACTTATATACTTTTTCTTACTTTTCTTACTAATAAGAATAAAAGGTGAAACTTATGTCGTTAATTGAAATTAAAAGTGCAACAATAACTGGAAAAGGACAGATTGCTATCCCAAAAGGTATTAGAGAAATAGAAGGATTTAGTGAAGGAATGAAAATCGCAATTTTGGCATATGAGGATCATGTAGAATTGAGGCCTATAAAACAAGTAAATGAAAAAATGTTCACAGCTTATGCAAGCGAAAAATCATTAGCTAAAGATTGGAATAGCAAAGAGGATGAAAAAGCATGGAAGAATTTGTAAAAGGAGATGTGGTAGTTTTACCTTTCCCTTTTTCAGATCTAAGCAAATCAAAAAGAAGACCTGCTCTAGTAGTTGCTAAATTAGGAGGGGACGATATAATTCTCTGTCAAATAACCAGTGAAGCAAGGGTTGATAATTATTCGATTGCTCTATGTGATAATGATTTTAAAACAGGAAAACTTAACTTGGCAAGCCTGATTAGGCCGAATAGGCTCTTCACAGCCGATAAGTCAATTGTAATCTATAGAATTGGTTTTTTAAAAGATTTAAAAATTAAAGAAACTGAAAAAGAAATTGTAAAAATATTTACAGAATAGTTTTATCAAACTTCGTTAAATTTTGATGTTAAAAATAATTATTATTCAGGCTCTCTTCTTTTTGCGACGATAAAGCGAGAAAACCACTAAAATTAGTATTAACCACATCAGCTAAATTTAGCTTAACTTCACAATAATCAGCCCAACCAACACTACAAAGGTAACTGTTTCCATCCACGTGCCTGTTTCTATAAAGCCGGCAATCTTAAACTGGGAGAATGGATAGAGAAAATTAATGCCTTTCTTGGTCATAGCATCCGATACTAGATGTGATGTATAACCAACAAATGCTGCAAGCCCATAGAAGGGATTTGCCAAAATTGTAACCACCAGACTCAACAGTATCGGGCTCCATAAGGTATGCAATATTCCACGATGCTTGAAAACCATTGGAATCAGCTTAGTAAAAACCAGCGCCCGGTTTAAAGAGGCATCTGGATGATCCAGATCCGGCATTAATGAAGCAAAGGCAACAACAAGCAGAAAACTAATCATATCCCCATCTATAAACTGGTGGCTGATTATGCCGGCCAAAACTCCAAAAGCTAAGTGTGTTCTTGAAAGCATCCAACCTGATTAGGGCATTTTAACCTTTTAATACTTTGCAAAAAGCCGGAGAAATGCCAACAATGACACGCTTGTCGGACTTTTTTTATCGGACATTTTATTTTTTTATTATTAATTGCCTTATTGTGTTGATGAATTCTTCTGCTGTTGTTATTGCGTGTTTTGCATGGTATTCTTCGATTGATGCTGATGTTCTGTATGTGAATATTTCTCTTGCCGCCCTGCTTTTATCATATTTTTCTGCATAATCATATGCTTTTTCCTGAAATTTATCCATTGTTATCTTTTGTGTTTCTGTTGTTGTCTGGAGTGTCTGGACATATTCATCATAAAGGTGTTTTGCCAGTTTGTTTGTCTTGACAAGATAATACAGAACCATGTTGTGTGTGATTGCGTGGACTCCTTTAAGGCCCTCCCTAATTTTTGTGCGGTATACTGCTGCGAGGTATGCATGAACAATATAATATATTGCATAGTATGCTGCTGCGACTGCTTCGCTGTAGTCTGTGTAAGTGTTATTTTTCTGTGAGGATTCGTAAATGATTTTTGCTGTTTTCAGCCTGTTTAATGATTTTGTTTCATAAAAACCCGCTACCTGCCGAGCAAACTGTTCAGGGATTTTTTTCAGGTCTCCTTTGCTGGTTAGTTCCCTGACTACTTTTTCTGCAATGTTTATTCTCTTGATTATTAACTCTTCTTTTTTCATTTTTTTAATAACTGGCGGTATTGTTCTGTTCCGTAAAGGAGTATATGGCTTTTTCCTGCTTCGTTTCCCACGTTTAATTCTTTGGGTTTTTTAATCATTTCCATAAAATCCCTAGCATCAATTATACTAAGGCTCTTTTTTGTTTTTGTATACTGCTGTGCTGCTTGTCCCAGTTCAGGAATATCCTCTTTTTTCGGAGTGATCATTAACAGGTCTAGGTCTGAGCTTTTTGTTTGAATACCTTTAGCATAACTGCCAAAAACAAGCATTATAAAAAAAGGAGATGATGCAGCAAGAACATCATTCAGATACAACTTTATCCACAGGTGTTTTTCAAGAAACGCCTCTGTTCTCTTCTGTTCGATATTGACCAGAACAGAATCAGGAACGCCTTCTTTTATCTGGATTATCTGCGCAGGTGGAAGGCTTAGCTTCTCCAGATAACCTTTTTTAACAAGCGCCTGAATATTATTATAAGTCAAAGTGTATGATTTGCCCAGCAACCGCGCAATTCCCCTGATAGATATTCTTTCTTCAGGTCTGCCTAACAGAAGCTGAAGAACCTGCTCCTGAGTCTTAGTCACCATTTTGTTATTATACTAATAATAGTATCAATTGATACTAAGAATAGGGTAATATATAAAGGTTGTGGTAGATACCGCCCAGTTATTAGCGTTACTATAGAGTAGTGAAAATACCGAAAGCTTTATAAAGGGCTGTTGTTGCTTCTGTTTCAAGTAATATGCTAGGTGTTTAATATGGGTTTAATTCCGGATAATCTTATGCTCTCTCCTGAGGAGGCTAGGAAGATAATTGAGGATTTACTTAGAGGAACGCCCGAGCCTGTGAAGGATGGTGCTGCTGCAACTTCTTATAAGAATGTGGTGTTTGAGTCGGTTGCTTATCGCAAGCCTAGAGAGGCAGAAAAAATATTGTTGACTTTTGATGAGAGTCTTTCTCGTTTGAAAAAAGCTGGTTTTGAACGTCATGCTAGGCCTCAGGAAGCTTTTGGTTTAATTATTGATAGTTTGGAGGGGAAACTTTCAGGTAATTTAAAAAGTGTTTGTGATGATATGCTTGCAAGTTATGGTGAGTGGTTGAGTTTGGCTTTTGAGCGTAAGGGCAATACACTTGTTGCTTATGTTGATCCTAAAAATTTGTTCTTTGATAAGAATAGTAGTAAATATGTTGTTCGGGGTGGCCAGGTTGATTGTGTGAGTAAAGAAACTTTTAATATAAAAGGAAAGCAATTATGTACATGGATTGATTTAAACCAATTTGAGGATAAGTTTGTTAAGTTCATGTATGGTCGTTCTTTTAATCAATTGCCTAAGATAATACGAGAAGGAGATTCAAGAGCTCAGGTTTATTTGCCTTCTAACGGTTTTGTGCGGCCTGTGGCTCGTGGCGG
>CAZGZA010000016.1:14404-20098 GCA_964529655.1 uncultured Methanosarcinales archaeon
TGTCGATTGCTACAACTACAACTATGGGGCTTCGCGTGGGGTACGTCGTTAGTCGCGCAAAATTTTTTTTCCTCCGGAAATGAAAGTGGAAAACTTTTTAATACAAAAAATCTGTTTTAGTTATTGCGCCAGGTTCTGCATTCACTTTAAACTAGAATAAAAGCGTATAACCGCATCAACCGCAATCCCATGGCTTTTCATTGACTCTTTCTGCAGCTCTTCATCAACCTTTGAGCTTATTGATGTCAACGCTAATGATGGAATGCCATTCTGCTGGCAGTATTTGTTAAATCCAAGCATTGTTTCCCATGCCACTTTGCCATTTTCTTCCCTTCCTGAAATAACAAGGCCTTGGCTAAAGAATGAATAGCCGCCACCGAGATATCCGTTTAAATGCCTGTTTAGCACAGGACAACCTGTATCGTTAAGACTTTTAGCAATAAACCCTGCCAAATCAGAAGTTTCCTGATGCACAAAACAAAGTTTTCCATCAGCAACACTAATCTGCGGCTCTACAAAAAAGCCATCCAGTAAAGGAGTGTTCTCCTTAAACCTGGAGTTAAGCATGCAGACAATATCATACTTTTTTGTAGTTAAGATATTCCTTAAATCCTTAATCACAGGGAGCGGGCTCTCATCAAAATAGGAGGCATCAAGGGCTTTCTGCTGTCCAACACCTGAATAGCCAACTACTGTCCTAACTGTTGGGTAGCCCTCAACATCAACAACAGGCACAATATCCACACCAATTCCAATAAAGCTGCTATTAGCCAGCTCAAGAGCCTTTTTTACAAGGCTCTGGGTTCCTGAAACCTCATCACCATGGTCGGATGCAACAAACAACAGCCTGTTTGCAGGCTCTGCCTGGCCAAACTCAAGCAGGACAAGCTCTCCAAGCTCAGAATAGTTCCTTGGAAAATCCTTTTTAAAGAATTGCTTCAGCTCAGCTTTGTCCATCTTTTTTTTCCTCTGTAAGATAATGGGGCATTTGTTTTGTCTCAATGATATTATCAATAAAGCCCATATTTAAAGCTTGCCTTGGATTCATGAAACGGTCACGTTCACTCCACTTGGCAATCCACTCCTTTGCTTTTTCAGGGCTCATAATCTCGTGGGATACTACATCCACATCAAAATTGTAGGGGTCACCGCCAAAGCCAAGAACATTGCCATCCTTATCTTTTTTTGCATGCTTTATCATTATGCTGTAAACCATATCTGAAATTTTTGCACTTTCCTGCACATCAATTTTATAATCTGCATGGGGCTTAGTTTGAATTGCAGCACGCATTTCATGAATCATAATCCGCGAATGAGGCAGAGCATAACGCTTGCCCTCAGCCCCGCTTATTAACATTATTGCAGCTGCGCTCATTGCAACCCCGGTGCAGACTGTAACAATATCTGACTTAATATGCTGCATTGCATCATAAATCCCAAAAAGAGCATAGGCGCTTCCGCCAAAGCTGTCAATATACAGATAAATATCCTGATGCTTTTTGCCTTTATATTCCAATTCATCCAATGTAAGCAGGATTTTTTGCAGCTGATTGCAGGACTCTCTTGTTACCTCTGTGGAAAACATAACAATCCTGCGTTCCAATAAAACAGATTCGATGCTTAAACCAACACCATTTCTTAAGACTGTCAAATCAGCCAGCTGCGAATCATCTTTCATTTTAACCTCCGCTTGCCTTTTCCTCTTTGTGAATTTCTATCCTATCACGAATTGCATCACACTTTAGGGCATATAATACTGTTTCTTTTGCGCAGTCAGGGCAGTAATCAAACTTGGAGACCATATTCCCAATAATTCTTTCAACCTCTATTTTTTCCCGAGCATCAACCTTTTTAAATTCTGGCGTGAGGAACCTTTCAAGCGCAGACCTTAATTCATTCAGGCTCATTTTCATAGCTTCAAGCTTTGCCCGGTATGTTACAAACTCCAAAGAGGTGTACATATCCCTAAAAATAGATTTATAATCGATTTCCTGCGTTTCATCAACTGCTTCAAGCGGGATGGCTGAACCTATCTCCTGCAATACCCGCCGGCGGAATGCCTCCCGCGCACTGCTATTATCAATTTGGTGAAGGCCATCCTCAATCCACTGCATTCTACCCTCATTTGGAGGCTCATACAATCCGGTTATTGGATTAAGTATGTTTTCTTTTCTGATGTACGCCTTTACATGCTCAACATACTCCTTAATTTTTCCAGCTAATGTTGCTTCGTCCATATCTGCAATGGAAAGCTTAACCTCCCTTTCAACTGCCTGATTGTATCGCTTATCCAACTCACTCAAAATATTGTTGGTTTCTTCACCTATATCCCCAAACTCAGGGTTTTCACAGGCATTTTTAATGCTCTTAAGCACCTTAAAAATTGTCAGGCATCTTTGCCCAAGATTTTGTGTTTCCTCCTCATACTCTTTTTTACTGACAATCTCAGCAAGCAGATTTTGGATTTGCCTTGGGGAAATGCCTCTCATGCCCTCCTGAGGAAATTCATTTCTGATTGCCTTTTGCACAATCTTATCCTTTAGCGCCTGTTTTTTTTCATAGCTAAGGGCCTCATCAACTCCGCCGTCATACACAAGAGCCTTTTGGACCAGTGACATGTCGTCGATAATATTCAATCCCTTAAAGTCACTGCGATAGTTGCTTATTCTTGGCTTAATCAGCCTTGTAGCCACAGCCCATAAAGCCAGGTAGTCAAGGGCATGCGGACATATATGCTTAACATCCTCACTCAATTTCTTTTTGGAATAGCCGGCAACTCTAAGCTGCTTTTCATAAATTTTTGCCTCTTCACTAAATTGTAATATATAATTAATATCAGAAATGAGCATGCGATCCCTTAAACCAGCATTTATTTCGTCCTCCACAAAGTTTTCATACTCTCTTAGGTTTGTAGAGCCAACAATCACCACATCAATATACGCATGCGAACCATTAAAGTCAACAAGGTTTTCCTGCAATGCACTTAACAAATGTTGAAGGTAAGTCGCATTTCTTTTAAATAAATCAGTCATATGAACTAATCCACGATTGGCATCAGCCCATTTACCCTCAAACTGATTTAACACAATACCCTTAAGCATCTGGGAAATCTGGGCGTATTTTGAACTTTCCCATGCAATAATCTGGGACTTGCCCTCAACATTATGAATTGGCTGGACAGTAGCAACTCCTGTCCTATCAATTTCGGAAACAAGGAATCTTTCCACCATCACATGCTTAAAGACCTGTTCAACATCTCCCTTATATTTCTCCAGCAAAAAGTTATAGATATTCTGGCAGTTAAAACACAAATCATTTCTTTGGATTTTTTCAGGAATAATAACCTGCTTCCCACTATTTTTTATTAGGTTCTCCAACAGTTTTAATCTTTGCTTTCTCGGATAAACCATAACAGGATTTTCATTAAGCTGGCAGGGTATTTTTAGTGTATCATCCCCACTCAAATGGGCATAAGAGTTAAGCTCTTCATCCTTACCACTTTTAACCTTAAATCCGGGCTCAAAATCCAGATTCTCTTTTGGAAAGATCCAGCTAAACCTGTAAAATCCACCCTCAGGCGTTTTTGAGTACTCCTCCAATCCTCGTATCAGGAGCCGGATAATAGAAGTTTTTGCTGTAGCGACAGGCCCTCTTAAAAGAAGGATACGCTCCCTTCCACCCTGCTCAGCCATTGCCTTAACGCAATAAACAAACTTCAGCAAAGCCCTGTGATTCCCATGAATTGCATTCTCTCCTGTATTGAATGGGTCATTAAACAAATCATAAGCAATAAGGTCATCCCCGCAATCATTAAACCTTTTTTTGCCAAAATGCTCGATCATATCATGCAGGTACTGAAATGAGGTTCTGATATGGGCTCTTGGATTCTGTTCAGCAAGCTTAAGAAACTCATCAAGAGAGCCATGCCATGATGTTGACTCAAACTCCTTTTTAATCTCCTCATTAACCATATGGGATAGTGATTTTTCCTTCATTTGCTCAACTCAGCTGTTCTTATCTCCTCACCATTATAACGGTATAAAATTCTTGTGCTTTCATGGCGTGTTATAAGAAATACCGGCCTTTGCCATATTTTAAAAATATTTCTTAATGTTGCTTCAGTATAATACGGATGTAATTCAAGGCCTTCATCAACATGCCTGAGTAGCAGGCTTCCTGTGTTCTTAAAGTTTGCATCAACAGCTTCAATTACAGGCTCCCCGTAATTTGTCAGCAGGTTTAGCATTTCTTTCCTGATTCTTTCAGGCTTCAGGCTTTTGATAATATCATACTCTCCAGAGCTGTCAGCCCCATACATAAAAAATAGATGCTTCCGGATAAATTCATCTGTAAAAAACTCTCTTACAAACCCAATATCAGTCTTGAATTTTCTTACCTCAAATATCTTTTTCAGGCCATTCATCTCTCCTGTATCCCATTTTTCCTTTTTTTCCATATCCCTTTCATTTTCATAATCAACGCCATACCTTCCCTTGTCCCATCTTTCCTTGATATCCTTAAACAAAAGGAATCCTAAGGTGTAAGGATTAAAGCCAAGCTGAACATGCCCCTTTGACGGGATTAAACTGCCAACAACCCCTGCATGGGTTTTCGCATAGTCACAAATTCCTGCATCCCCTGCAATGCCCTTTTGGCTCATTAAGTAAGAATGCCAGAATGTAGCCCACCCTTCATTCATAATTTTTGTCTGCATCTGCGGAATGAAATAGCAGCGCTCCTCCCTGATAATTGAAAGAATATCCTTTTGCCAGCCTTTCAGATGGTCTGCAGTGTCTATAATAAACTGAAGCACATCGCGGTCACCATCACGCACCAACACATTTTTAGGCTTTTTTTCCGGTTTTTTTGGATTAAGCATGTCTTTTACAAAATCCTCAAGATAGGGTTGAACGGTTATTAATGGTGTTTCATCCTTTGGTTGTTGCTCATTATTGTTATCTTCTTTCTTTTTTGCAATCTTATCAAAAAAAGGGTCCACAAGATGCTCTATTGAAAGGCACGCATCAATAAACTCCTCAACCTTTACGAAACCATGCTTTTCATAATAATACCCGAGGAGTTCGGCGTGCTCTGCCATGGTATTCAGCATGTTTCTGTCAGTTGCTGCAAAAGCCATATTATTTTTGAAAAAATCAACGTGCGCATAAACATGCGCCATAACCATTGTCTGCTGCGCATTCTGATTATAGGAAAGCAGATAGGCAATAGCGGGATTTGTATTAATAACCATCTCATAAACCCTGCCAAAACCAAAGCCTAACTCCTTCATGAGCTTACCGTACTCCATTCCAAAGCGCCAATGAACATACCTTTTTGGAAAGCCCAGATTGGCAATCACTTCATTTAATTTTGTAAACTCAAGCATATGAAACTGCACGGGAAAAAAGTCAAGCCCGACATTATGTGCTGTTTCCTCAACCTTCTTCCTGATTTTTTCCATCTCCGGCGATAATTCAGTTGAGGTCATTTTCCCTTGCCTAAAAAAGTTTTAATTGCATCAAGAATCTCATCCTCATTGTGTATCTGGTGCGTAAGCACGTTCTCAAGATTATTCTGAACAATAAACTGGCGCATATCCTGAATATATTTTCCCTCAGGATATGAGCCTCCCCCGAATCTTTTATGATAGTCAGCATAATACTCTGGAACCAAATCAATCTGGGCATAACAGAA
>CAZGZA010000017.1:0-19727 GCA_964529655.1 uncultured Methanosarcinales archaeon
ACATAACAATTTTATGAGTTACTTATGTCTGGCATTAGTTGTTGGCAGCGGTTCCAAAATGTTTATAAATAACTCTCGCCTGCCAACGATTGCATGTATTTGCCCCGGTAGCTCAGTAGGTGGAGCGTGCGGCTGTTAACCTGCTGTAGACACCGCAAATATGAAGGCAAGCTCTTCATATCGGCTCAGGTCGCCAGTTCGAGTCTGGCCCGGGGCGTTGGGCCCGTAGCTTAGCCTGGTGGAGTGCTCGACTGATAAATCAACATCAGATGCTCTCTTCGGAGGATGATGCAGCTCATTGAGAATAATATTCTCGGCATTTGTGTTGATTCTGAGATCGAGTGGTCCCGAGTTCAAAATTAAAGCTGGGCTTTAATATCATAAAAGCGCAGCTTTTATGAATGTCTCGGCGGGCCCATTTTTTTGATTAGACTAGGACTATCTCTTTTCCGCTGATTTTTCTCTTTCAAGAGCTTTTTTATAAAATTCTGCGATGAGGTAGTCCTGGCTGAATCTGCTCGCAGGTATTGTTACAATCAGGGTAAAAACAAAGAGTGAGGCAAGGATATAAACAACTGCAACTGCAAAAATTTTTAGCAGCATATGAATATAACCCCAAAAATTATTGAAAACAATCCTTGATGCCCTGCTTATGTTGCATCCTTCTGCAAATTTTTCGTTTACTGCATACTGCACTAACAGTATCGGCAGGATAAACCCCAAATAAATTGAGGCGGCGGATGCAAAAACTCCGAAAGCTGAAAACTCTGCAACGAATCTTAACGTCGCCATTGCTAAAAAGAGGACAATTATCAAAACCATCAGCTTTGCCCCTTTTTTTGTGTTAGTCCAAAAATCTCCAAAGGGTGGAAGCTCGAAATCTTTATTAGCCAAAACAATGCTTTGGATTATCTTAATATCATATCCAAAATATGCAACTGTCCCAATAATAGTAAAAAGCCAGTAATAATTAAAAAGCCGTTTAAAGTTGGCAAAAGGATAGGCTAATGCATCACCAATGCTTGGGTTCATTAATTTTTTTTTAGGTGAACCTTCTTTATAAACTTTGTTAGATATTGGTTATGAAGCTGAAGCATTAAAGAATTCTCATCGCTTCATTGCCTTTTTTACAGAAATATTTTTATAGTCCCTGCTTTTTCGTCAGGATATGAAGCTGTTAATCCTATCTCTTTTATTGCTGCTTTTGCTTGCCGCCTGCACTAGGGAAGCACAGCTTTCAGCTGGAAAACAATGTTCAGAGGATAATATGGGCACTGTCAGGATTCTTGACGGCGACACAAAGTATGTCTACAGAAACGAATGCTTTGGCGGCATCCTTATTGACTACGGATGCAAGGATGGGAATATTGTCAGCACAAATATAAGATGCCAAAAGGATTGTATGCTGGATAAATATCAGATAGGCAGATGTGCAGAATAGCTATCCGCAGTTATTCAATCATTTTGAGTGCTTCCTCTTCAATAAAATGCAGTTTTCCCGGGATTATTAAGCATTGAAGCCCTGGAAAATTCTCCTGAAGAATATGATTAACCGCACCTGCTTTTATTTTTGCATCAACTGCCCCAACTTTTCCGCAGCCTATACATAGTGTTCCTGTGCTGACCAGCCCTTTTTTCTCATTTCTTTCAGTTTTCAAAAGATAGTCCAACGCCTCTCTAACCTGCATAAACTTTGCATTTTCTGCATCTATATCCAACAAAAACAAGGTGTGAAGCCCCATTTTCAGGTTCATCCCTAAAACCTCATAGGGGGTTGTAATATTATCATTATCAAAGGGTATTGAAGTTGTTTTCCCGAATTTGTAAAGCTCCAGCCCGCTATCACCAACAGCAGTTAAAATAGAGGCGTTATGGATTATTTTAACAGGTATTTTTTTTGAGATGGCCTGCATCTTTAGGTCAGTATGTGTTGTGGCGGAAAAGGCATCTCCGGCAACCAAAAAGGCAACATTATCCTGTTTTGCTTTTTCAAGGATTTCATCGCTGTTGTTTTCAACAAGGCCTCTGTTTACCGGCACAATCCTTTTGCCGTAAAGCCTCTCAAGCGATTCTATATCACAGTTAAGCTTTGAGGTATAGCTCTCTAAATAAACAAATTTGCAGCTTTTAACAGCCTCAAGTCCTTTGAGGGTAATATCCTTTTCATTATCAAGCCCAATGCCAATAATATATAACACCATAAAATATGAAGTGAGTTTATAGCTTAAAAAGCTGGTGGACGTTGTCCGCTGGCCTGTATGGCCAGGGTTATATTTCTGGCATATAAAAAAATAAATGGGGCGCTATGCCCCACAATTTCTGCCCTCACCTTACATTGGGGTGGTAAAAAGTGAAGGCAAGAAAACACACTCCACAAAGACTAAGGGGGTGATTATGATATGCACAAACTCCTGCCTAGACAAAAAGCAAAATAAATCCTGCTAGGATTTATTTGCTCCCAAAAAACCCTTTCGGGTTTTTTGTGGAAATAAAAAAAAATAAAAAAGTTTTACCTTAGTATCTCAATGCCGAGCTCCTCGCTCAGTTCGTGCATTTTCGCTGTTTCTGCCTGTACTTTAGTGCTGCTGCCTAGCACCCATGGGGATTTTACTCCTGTAATAATTGTCATTACCGTGAGCTTACCCCTCATTGCCTCCTCAATTCTTGCACCCCAGATGACATTTGCATCATCATCAAGAGTTTCAGTTACAAGCTCACCAATCCTGTTAACCTCATCAAGGGTCATATCAGGCCCTCCAATGATATGGATTAATGCACCTGTTGCACCGGCATAATTTATATCAAGCAGCGGGTTTGTCAATGCACCCTTAACAGCTTCATCCACCCTGTTATTGGTATCAGAAGCTCCGACTCCGATGACAGCAACGCCACCATTCTTCATAATTGCCCTGACATCTGCAAAGTCCAGATTAACAAGGCTGGGCATTGAGATTGTTTCAACAATTCCCTTTATCATTGTTGCGATAAGCTCGTTGGCAACGGCAAAGGCCTGTTGTATTGGGAGATTTCCTGCAATCTGAACAAGCCTATTATTGTCGATAACAATTACTGTATCTGAAACCTGCCTTAGCTGCTCCAGCCCTATCTCGGCTTTATCAACTCTTGCACGCTCGATTTTAAAGGGCATTGTTACTGTGCCAATAACAATTGCGCCAGTTGACCTTGCAACTTCTGCAATAACATGGGCTGATCCTGTTCCAGTACCCCCTCCCATTCCGGCGCAGACAAAAACCATATCCGCTCCTTTCAGGGATTCCTTAATCTCATTCATGCTTTCTTTCGCAGCCTCCTCTCCTTTTTGCGGAAAGCCGCCACAGCCAAGACCGCGGGTTACCTCCTGGCCTATCAAAAATTTGCGGTCAGCATCGGAAATCTTCAGATGCTGCTGGTCTGTATTGCATGCGAGAATCTCAGCTCCCTTAATCCCTTTTCTGTAGAGCCAGCTGACCATATTGTTTCCGGCTCCACCACTGCCAATAACCTTAATGTTAGCCTGCCCAATCTCCAGCATATTAAACTGCTGGACACTTTCTTTTGCTTTTTCCACGATAAACTCCATGTTTATCCCCCCTTTTGTTTTTTAATATATAATTTAACATAACTTTTCAAATATCGAAAAGTTTATATCTATGTTAATCTCTTACTTTTCTTAGAATCAGCTTGTTTAAGCTTGCGCCAATAAACATCTTAAATCGGCTATTCCAAAAGGTAGATGCGCCAAATTTACCTAAACAATATTTACGCGAAAACGAGTTTGTTCGCCAAAACAAACTTTTTTTCTAATATTTTTATATGTTTTCTTATATTTAAACTTTATTACTATAGAAAATATATTTTTGAGTTGCTATTGTATTACTTTTAAGTTGATTTTGCATCGCTATTGCTCCAGATACAGGCTCTCAACCTGCTCAATAGAGCTTGCCTCTTCAGGAGGCTTATCATCCCTGATTTTTATAACCCGAGGAAAACGAAGCGCATACCCGCTTGAATAGGTTGGGCTCTTTTGTATTTCCTCATAATCTATCTCAAGCACAAGCTTTGGCGTTGCTTTAACCTCCTTTCCGGTTTGGGATATAATCAATGGCTTGATAATATTTGTAAGCTGCTCAAATGATACCCCCTCCTCTTTTTCCTTGATGCCTGTACCAACCTTGCCAATATCCAGAAAGCATCCGTCTCTATTAATGCACGCAAGTGTAAATGATGTTAACCATCCAGCCCTCTTGCCCTGGCCCCATTCAGCTCCTGTAACAACAAGGTCTAGAGAGTCCATGACAGGCTTTATTTTCACACCATAACCCACCCTTGAACCAGGGGCATATACTGCCTCAAGATTTTTTGCCATAATCCCCTCATTTCCGCACGCAAGAGATTCTTTATAAAATAATGATGCTTCATTGATATCCTGAGTAATAAACTGTTTAACCACTACAATCTGCCGCTCTGCAGGTGTTATAATCCGCTCAAGAATAGCTCTTCTTTCGCTGAACCGGGTTTTAACCAGAGTTTTGCCGTTATAATAAACAATATCAAACACATTTAATTCAACCGGAAATTTTTTTGCCATCTCATGGATGCCATGCTTTCTTTTAATCCTCTGGGATATGCTCTGGAACGGAAGGTATTTCCTGCTGGCAGTATCAAAGCCGACTGCCTCTGCATCAAAAACAAAGTTTTCTCCGGCAACATTTTTCTGGACACATGCAACAACATCTGGAAATTGTTGCGTAACATTTTCAAGCCTGCGGGTGAAAATAAGAACCTTGCTGTTAAATTTATGGATTTGCATTCTAAACCCATCCATTTTGTATTCCAAAGCGCATGGTTTTCCAACCCTTTCAAAAGCATCCTTAATACCCTGCGCTTTTTGAAACAGCATAACCTTTAATGGCCTGCCTGGCTCGATTGAAATATCCGCCAGTCCAGCAACACCAGCCACCTGCGCAACCATTGCAACCCTTGAAAAGTCGTTTGTGATATTGTAGGCCTCCTGCACTATCTCAACTATTTTATTGTAGTCTTCACGAGATACAACATCAAGCAAAATCTCGTTTCCGCCAGGATTATAGGGTATCCTTTGGAAGATAAAAGCCCAGGCAATTGCATCTCTCATAATCCCCTCTCCGATACCGATTCTTAACTCCTCAAGAACGCTTCTTATGATATACTTTGCCTCGGCCGGATTCGCAGAGGTTAGAAGTTCAGCAATCAAACCTATTTTTCTGTCAGTTGCGCCATCACCCTCAACCACTGCAAGCTTTTGCAGATTGGAATAAACTTTTGCAAGCTTAAGCTCTTCGCTGAATATTGTCATTTGCTTTTTTTTAGCAACCAGCCCGGCACAAACCTCACCTAAGTCCCCGATTTTACCCCATGCATTCTCAATCTCCGAAGAGGGTAGGCCGCATGATAAGCTTATTGCCCTGATTGCAAGGCGTGCAGCAATTCCTGTTTTTTCTTCAGCCCATGATGGAAAGACCCTGCCCTGAACCAGCAGGATAAGCGGCTCAATTTCAGCATAATGTTTTTTAAAGAACTCAGCCAAAAGATAGGTTTTCTCAAGCCGCTTTGTTGTCGCTTCAAGCTGCTGATACAACCCTACCAAACAAAAGTATTTCATAAGGTAGAGGTAGCGAGGTATTTTAAAAGGTTTATGGAACTTTCCTGATTCTTGATATACGCTCCTTTAATGTGTTAAACACATTCCTGCCAGCTTTAGCTACCTTTTGGGTGGTGGGGGCGAAGCGGCCAAGAACAACCGGAACATTTGTTATTCTAGAACCCCATTTCTCAAGGAATATGATGGTCTCAAGCTTGTATTCCATCGGTTCTTTCGGAACTCTTGCGGCGTAGCCAACAGGAATTATCGCCTGAACGGTTACTCCACCAGGAATACCCAGAAGTTGCGATAATCTAATCTCATCAAAAGCGCTAACCCAGCATGCGCCCAATCCTAAACTATGAGCTGCAAGCAGCATATTCTGAATTGCAGCGGCACAGCTTTGGATAGAATAAAGCTTTTCACCACGTTCTTCATAAAATCTTTTCAGCTTTTCAACCTCGGCGCACACAGCAATAATCACTGGAGCATGGCTGACCCACATCTGCTGAATGCAGGCATTTGCAATCTGAAGCTTTAATCCCCTGTCTGTTACAATAATAAATCTCCAGGTTTGCTGATTTCCAGCTGATGGAGCCTGCTTTCCTGCCTCTAATATCCGACCAAGGTCTTCTTTTTCAACAGGCTTATCAAAAAAATCACGCACGCTTCTTCTGGTTTTGATGCACTCAAATAGTTCCATAGCAGTTTAGGGGGTATTTGCGGTTTTTAATTTTTATGTTTTTGTATATATAGGTAAAGTCAAAAAGAGGTTTATAGCTTAGGCTGATGGTTCTGTGCCTGAACTTTTTGTTGCGTTTGATGTGCCATAATAATGCCCGCTCTTTAGCTCATTTACTAACTCATCGATGGTGGTGATATCTCTCTCAAACATTGTATAATAATGGCCGAAGTGATGCGTGGCATGGGCGTCGCTGCCCCCAACTGTTTTAATGCCAAGGCACTTGCTTAGCCAGGTTGCTTTAAGAACATCCTGCGGGAAATGGCTGTTGTATGCTTCAACCGCTGTTAGCCCTTTAAGGCCTAGAAGCGTATCAATAGAACATTTGGGTTTTCTGAATGGGTGTGCTAATATCCCAACAGCACCGATACTATTGATGTACTTCAAAAGATTATTGGCGTTGATGCGATGGCCGCTAATGCCATCCCAGCTGTTCCAGCTTTCATCCTTTATTCCAAACAGAAGAATGTGGCCTATATCCGTAGCAGCTTCCACACCCCTGAATATTCTAATCGGCAAACTAAGGTTTTCAACAGGTTCTGAAGCTTTATAGCTGTGATGCTCGGTTAGGCACACTCCGTCTATTCCGGATATTTCGCATTGTTTAACTATCATGCTTATATCCAGGCGTGAATCTGGTGAAAATGTTGAATGCACATGCATATCAATTTTCATGTTTAAGCCTTACCTAACACCCCTGCAGGGAGTCGAACTCCTGACAGATTTTTTCTAAAGCACAAAAATCCCAGAGGATTTTTGGCTCCCAAAAAACTTTTGGTTTTTTGTGGAAATCTGGTAAAAAGTAGGCGACATAAAATTACCCTGCAATTTTAGTCCCCTGAACGCCCCTGCAGGGAGTCGAACCCTGATTCCAAGCTCCGCAAGCTCGTGTGCTGTCCATTATACTACAGGGGCATGTTCCTGCGAAAACTGTTATCCTGATTTTTGCCTGAAATCAACAAGGGTTGCTGTTGTCTTGGGTTGTATTATTTAAGCTTAAATAGCCTACTTTAAATAGATTCGGTATAGTTTCTATTAAATACTATTACTTCAAATAAGCCGAAAGCTCTGCACTTTAGTGTGGAGATGAAGGCTTTTTGAGGTTTAAAAATGCGAACATTAAAGCCACGCACTTTAGTGAGTGGATAGTTCGCATTTTTATTACCTTTCAGCCAGTTTGCTCTCGCTGATTCTTTTTGTGTGCCATTTTTTTGTTAGGCTCGTCTGCCCATGGCTTTTAAACTTAATCGGGTGCTCTATCACCTCACCTATCTCCTCTTTGAGTTTTAGCGCAAGCGACTGGCCTACTAGCTGTGAGAGAGTGTTAAGGTCAGCGCATCTTATTCCTTTAATATCTTTTATATTATTCTTGTAAAGTATTCTTGCCCTGACTCTGCCTATGTTTTTAAACCTTACAAGCGGCAGGAGCTCCTCCCTGACACCATATTTTAGCCTGGTTTTTAGCTGGTCTATCCTTGGCGCTAGCTTAGCCAGCCCACTAAGTTTTGCAAACTCTCCTAAAGCATAGAGAAGCCATCCTGCAATCTCAAACTTTGCGTGCAACTCTCCGGTAGATGTTGTGTATGTTTCAGTTAATGTTTCCTCGTCTGTTTCTCCCATCCAGCTTTCAAGCAGCATTGCGGTTTTAAGGTTTGACAGAAAGCCCTCAAACTCGTAGTCATAAATTTTTGGCTCTTTTACAGCAAGGTAAGGGCTATAAAAAGCAGCCCTATCCTGATAGTGGTCAAACTCTTTGGCTCTAATTTTTAGGCTAGGCCTCATTTCGAGCGCGCTGGAAATAATCTGGAGGAATGAGATTGGATTAGTTGATTCTATTCTGGAAACCTCCTGTAATGCCGTGATAAATTCAAAGGCGGTTAGTGGGTCAAGGTATAGTTCGCTCACGCGTTTGCCTAGTTTTGTTGGTTTATAAGCCGCTCTGTCAATATTATCAGCATCGCAAAACTCCTGATGTTGTGAGCACTCAAGAAAGCCCCATTCTGAAAGCAACCCCAGCATCTGCTCTATTTTAACAGTAAGTTCGTCCATGGATTTGTACTGGAAAGCCCAAAATGTTTCCTTAAAAAAATCCAGAATTTCCCGCTTTGAGCTTATAACATCAGAGGAGATAAGGCTAAGAAGATATGTTCTTAGCACAGGCTCTACCGCAAGCTTGGACTGGATGTCCTCTGGTTCGCCATGAATATAATTATTGTAAATCTCATCTTTATTCTCCTGTGTTTTTGCAACGCAGATGCCCTCTCCGTAAGAATCAAACTTCGGCCTTCCTCCGCGCCCAATCATCTGGAGGTATTCGAGCACCGGAATCGGGGCCATGCCGCGCCGTTCCATATATCTTTTTGTATCCCGTAATATAACTCTAAAAGCCGGCAGGTCAAGGCCGGCCGCTAGTGTTGGCGTTGCGCAGATGATATGAATCCCCCCATTTCGGAATGCCTCCTCTATAATCCGCCTTTGTTTTGGATGGAGCCCTGCATGGTGAAATGCAATGCCCTTCACAAGGCACTGACTTAACCTTTTGCACTGTTTTGTGGGGGTGGATAATGCGCTCAAAACCATTTTTGAGCAATCAGCGCCAGCAGGATGCGCCTCTTTTAATGATTTTGCTATATCCTCTGCCTGTTTTTCCGCGCTCTTTTTTGAGTTGACAAACACCAGCGCCTGCTTTTTTTTGTTAAGGGTATCCAATGCCAGATTAACTACAGGGTCATCTGTTTTCTCGGCAATTTTAACAAGCGCCATAAAATGCCAAAATGCCCTCTGGTTTAAATATTTTCAGCTAAACTTAGCTATCGTTGCCCGAAAATAATATAAATGTCAGAATAGACTAAATGCTTAATGAGCGAATTAGTGGTCCTTGCACAGTTGGCGGTTATTTTGCTGGTTGGCATTATAGCATCAGTGCTTGCTAAAAGAGTGAGAATGCCGGATATACTGATACTTCTACTGATTGGCATAATCCTGGGAGGAGTTTCATATAAGGGAACATCTTTATTTACTTTTCCGCCAAGCTTTCTTGTAAGCATTGGCATTATTGCCCTGGCAATAATGGTGTTTGAGAGCGCGGCCAAAATAAAGCTAAAAAGGTTTGATTCACTGTCATGGCAGGCGCTAAAGCTTGCCATATCCTTTTTTGTTTTGAATGCAGTGTTTTTTTCTCTTGCAGTAAAATATGTATTAGGCTCATCATGGAGCTTGGCTGTTTTGCTGGCTGCAATGATGGCTGGCACATCATCTTCTGTCATGCTTTCACTTGCAGAAAAGAGGGCAAAAGCAGTTGAGCTGCTGCAGATTGAATCCCTGCTGAACACGCCACTGGCAGTTGTTGCGCTGTTTATTATTCTGGAATTAATGAAGACAGTTCCGGCAATTAGGTTGACCGCTACGATTATGGAAGAGCTGGGGCCTTTGCTAACCTCAGTTGTAGCTGGAATTGGCGCCGGTATGCTGGCAGGGATTGTTTTGTTTAAAATATTAAGAAGAGTATATTCCACGATTTATTCGCCGCTGGCGGTGGCTGTTGCAGCATTAATAACCTATGTTTTGGCTGAAAATTTAGGTGGCAGTGGCGTGATTGCGGTAATAACGTTTGGGCTGTTTTTTGGAAACACCTGCATAAAAGAAAAGAGCAACTTCATAATGTTTGAGTCCAGGCTTGCCAAAACATTGCACATACTGGTTTTTGTTATTCTAGGGGCAACCATTAGGCTGCCGTTTACAAAAGAATTTTTAGCAGCAACTTTAATTCTTTTTGTTGCCCATACTGTAATCAGGCTTGCTGCGGTTTTTATCAGCTTAAGGGCTGATTTAAGCGCTAGAGAAAAGATTCTTGTTGGCTTAATAAATCCCAAAGGCATGGAGTTTGCGATTATTCTCTTTTTCCTTACAACAGCTAAGCTTGCCGGAATCTCAACTATTCTGGATGCAGCCTTTATTTTTATGTTGTACTCGCTTATTTTAGCGTCGTTTGTCAGTTGCTTTATCAAACCATTGGCCGAGACAAGAAAGGGATGAAAAAAATACTGCTTGACACAAATTTTTTGATGATACCCTGCCAGTTCAGGGCTGATATATTCAGCGAGCTGGAGAGGATGTGCAGTTTTAGCTATAAGCTTTTTATCCTTGATGCAACACTGGCAGAGCTTAAGAAGCTCGCTCTTTCAAAGGGAAAAAAAGGCGGATGTGCGAGGGTGGCGCTTAAGCTTATTGAAGCAAACAATGTTGAGGTTTTCAGCTCACAGGATTATACAGATAAGCATACAGATGACTTAATTGTTAAGATTACCAATAAAGACTGGATAGTTGCAACACAGGATATGAATCTCAAGCGCAGGCTGAAAGAAAAGGGTGTTGGTCTGATAATTTTAAGGCAAAAAGGGTATTTAATGCTTGATGTCTAGTTGCTATTTATTTTTGTGGCTGATGCGCATCAAATTCAACCTCGCCGTTTAGGTAAACCCCTTTGTATAGTGGCACAGGACGCCAGCTGTCAGTGATTAATTCTGCCCCGAGCCATTCAGCAAGTTCACGAGGGTTGCCGATGGTTGCGCTTAAGCCGATAATTTGGGTGTTTCGCAGCTGTCTTTTCAGCACAGTTAAAAGAATCTCTAGAGTAGGCCCCCTGCTGACATCATTTAGCAGGTGTATTTCATCCACTATAATTGTGGCAACATCCCTAAGCCAGCTAGCGTGATGCCTGATAAGGCTGTCAAGCTTTTCTGATGTGCACACTACCATATCATAATCCTTGAGGTATAAATCCTCTGAATCAGGATCTCCAATAGCAAGAGCAACCTTAAACAGGTGGTTATAGCGCTGCCGAAAGTTGTTGTATTTTTCAGTGGCCAGCGCCTTTAGCGGGACAATATAAACAGCTTTGCCATAGCCCTCAATAATGTTTTTGGCGCAAACCATTTCAGCTACCAGCGTCTTGCCGGATGCTGTCGGTGTGCAGACAATTAAATTTTTGTTGCTGAAAAGCCCTGCTTTTATTGCCTTTTCCTGCACAGGCCTTAGCTCTTTTACATCACCCTCAAGAATTTTATACAGCTCGTTAGGAATTAGTGGCTTAATGTCTGCTAGCTGCATGTTTAGCTAAGCTCCGCTTTAACAAGCCCTGCAATTTCAGAAATTAGCACAGCAACTTTTACTCCCACTGATTGCAGCGCGTTGATTTTGCTCTCGGCGCCGCCCTCTCCACTGTCTCCAATAATCGCGCCTGCGTGGCCCATTGTCCTGCCGATAGGCGCTGTTCTGCCTGCAATAAAGGCAATAACAGGCTTGGTGATGTGCTCTTTGATGTAGCTGGCTGCTTTTTCCTCCAGATTGCCGCCAATCTCTCCAATTAATATAATCGCCTTTGTTGCAGGGTCGTTCTCGAACATTTTTAGCGCATCGTTAAAATTAACTCCCACAATTGCATCGCCGCCTATGCCAAGGCAGGTGCTCTGTCCAATGCCATTGCGGGTAAGATGGTCAACAACTTCATAAGTAAGAGTTCCGCTTCGTGAGACCACTCCAATATTGCCTGCCTTAAAGATGCTGTTTGGCATTATACCTGTTTTTGATTCTGCAACGCTGCATAATCCAGGGGTGTTAGGGCCAACTACAATCCTTTTTGCAATCTCAGCTTTATGAAGAATCTGGATTGTGTCATGGACAGGAATACCCTCGGTGATAATAATAAGGTTTAATCCAGCATCAAGGGCCTCTAACGCCGCCTTTTTTGCATGGGCCGCTGGCACAAATATAACAGAATAATCTGCAGGGTGATGCTGGAGCGCTTCCTTTACAGTGTTATAAACAGGAATGCCATCAACACTTTCTCCACCTTTGTTTGGAGTAACACCCGCTACAACATTAGTGTTATATGCCAGCATTTGTTGGGTATGGAATCTTCCCTGAGTGCCTGTGATGCCCTGTACAATCACCTTTGTGTTGTTATTAATGATTATTGCCATTTCCAGCCTCAATTGCTTTTTTGATGCCCATTTCCATGGTATCAACAACATTAATTCCTGCTTTTTCAAGCATTGACCTGCCAATCTGCTCATTTGTTCCAGCTATTCTGACAACAACCGGGATATTTTTTGGAACAGCATTAATAATCCCTGACGCTATCTCATTACACTGGGTAATCCCGGCAAAGATGTTAATAAACAGTGTGCTTACCTTTTTGTTTGACAGCGCTTTTTTAATGGATTTTTGCACTATGTCAGAATTAGCTCCTCCGCCGACATCCAAAAAGCAGGCTGGTTTTCCCCCAAAATGTGCTATTGCATCAAGTGTTGCCATCACAAGGCCTGCGCCATTGCCTATTATCCCGATATTCCCGTCAAGCTCAACATAGTTAAGGTCAATCTTTTCTGGCAGCAGTTTCAGTGCATTGTCATCTATAATAATTTTTGAGTCAGCCGCAATATATTTCCCTTTTTTTGTCTGAACAAGAGGGTTAATCTCGGCCAGAATGCATTTTTCTGTTTTAACAAGCTCCCAAAGCTTAAGGGCAATTGCACACACACCCAGGTCAGGAATTATCTTTTGCAGTTCATCCAGCTTTAGTTCAAAAAAATTAAGCTTTTTAACTAAACTCTTGTTAGTTTCATCCTCAACATTTATTCCGCCGGTTTTGGAGTAAAGCAAAACATAATTTTTGTTAAAGCAGTCAATTGTAATTGCGAGATAGGATTCCTCCTGAATGTCAAGCTTTTCCTCAACAAGCAGCTTATTAATGCTTTCCATGTTTAGCTGGCTGCCTAAAAGTGTTCTGCATGCTTTGGCAACACTATCAGCAGAGTTTTGAACTATCTTGATTCCTCCCGCCATGCCGCGTTTTCCCGATAAAACCTGCGCCTTCACAACACATTCCGGGCTCGCAACTTTTTGCAATACCTCTGCAATCGCATCTTCGGATGCAGAGCTGACAACAACTCCTGCAGCTATTGGAATTTTATACTTCTGAAAAAGATTTTTGCCCTCAAACTCCAGCAGTTTCATTTGTTTTAGATACCCCCCTGCTTGCTGCGATTGGGTATCTGAAACATTGAAAGCACAAAAATCTCTGGGAATTTTTGTGCTTTCATTTTAGAAAATAATTTATAGCACGCCAGTTTGTCTCAGGCTCTTTTTGAATATAGCCCTTGAATTCTTCTTCGTGGATTGTGAGGCTAAGCTCCTTAAGGATTTTTCCAATAGCAAGCATTGTAGTGTATATGATGGAATTAAAATTTGTAAGCGCTGTTTTCTCAAAGTCCTCAAGATTAAGCTCGATGTCCGGAGCATCAAAAATCGGGTTCGCAATCTTTTTGTCGGAGATTGTAATAAATGCCGTGATGTCCTGGCCGCGGATTGCTGCGTCGTATTCATAATATACTGCAACATGCTTATTATGGGAGGCAACTATCTGGCCGAGAATATGGGTTCCAAGTTTTACGCCATGGCCACCTTTGCCGTTAATAAGAATTTTTATCATCTTTTGACAATCCCCAGTTCATTAGCTTCAAGCCTGGATTTTTCTCCTGCAATTTTGTAATTTTTCTTTAGCTCATCCAGCATTTCATAACCGTATTTAAAGCCTATTCTTTTTCCAAACACCTCAATGCAAACGCCTATTACCTCAACAAAGGCAAAGCCATTCCATGACAACGCCTCTTTTATCACCTTTTTCATGTGGTCAACATGAAATACGCTGGTTCTGGCGTAGAAGCACCTTTCATTGGCTGTAATTATATCATGCACATTAATTGGAGAATAGGGGTTTCCGTTGGGTGATGTTGGGGTTACAGCGCCCTTTCTTGTAGTGGGAGAGAGCTGTCCGCCGGTTAAGCCGTATGTTTCGTTAGAGTTGCAGATTACAGCAAGCTTTGTATTTCTGCGTGAGGCATGCAGTAAATGGTTTCCTCCAATTCCAAGCAAGTCCCCGTCGCCGGACAGCACAATAACATTTAGCTCAGGGTTTGCGAGTTTCATTCCCTCTGCTGCGGGAATCGCCCTTCCGTGAAGTGTATGCAAACTGTCAAGATTAAAATAGCCTGCGCTTCTGCCAGTGCATCCGATTCCGGATATGATACTCATCTTTTTGAGCTTAAGTTCCTCTAGCGCTTTTATCGTGGCGTTGAAAATTAAGCCTATGCCGCATCCAGGGCACCATACGGTTGGAAGCTTTTCGGTTTTAACAAGCTGGCTCATTTTTGCTCCTTTAATTCCCTCTTGATTTCATCTAAGCTGACTGTTCCGCCGAGTTGGCTGATAAATTTTATCGGCCTTTTAAGCAGCCGCTCAATTTCTTTGGCATACTGGCCTGCATTCATCTCTATCACAACAATCTTCTTGTAATTCTTGGCAACCTCTGCCAGTTTTTCAGGAACTGGAAATAATGTTATTGGCCTGAAAAGAGCGTAATCGTCTGTAATGTCGTACAGCACTCTTGAGGGGGTTCCGTACGCAATAATAAGAGTGTCGGATTTTTTGTTTCCGCAATATTCATAGTATTCATATTTTTTTGCGGCACTATCCATTTTTTGCTGCATGCCAGCCAACCATTTTCTGTAAAAACCTGAATCTTTTGTTTTGAGCTCTCCCCTGTCGTTTAGCAGCGCTGTAAAATGCCTGTTGCTCTCGCCAAAAGGCTCTCTTGACCTCTGTTGAACAGTGAACTTGATTCTATCCAGCTCTACTGTTTCATACAATCCCGCGAGAAATGCGTCGCTTAAAACAATAACCGGGCTTAGTGATTCCTCTGCTGCATTAAACGCCTTTATGGTATAATAATAGCATTCCTCTACGGAATTAGGGGCAAAAACAATTGGGAAGTAATCGCCGTGGGCGCCATTTTTTGTTTGCAGGACATCTCCCTGATGTGGCAGTGTCGGCATTCCTGTGCCTGGCCCTACTCTCTGGCAGTCCACAACCACCATTGGAATTTCAAGGCTATGGGCTGCGCCAATTGCCTCCTGCATCAGGCTAAATCCAGGCCCTGATGTAGCGGTCATAACCTTTTTTCCGCCAAGGCTTGCGCCAATGCACATGTTGATAGATGCTATTTCATCCTCGGCATGCATAAAAACAATATTTTGCTTTGCAAGAAACTGCATAATCTCTGATGCAGGCGTTATTGGATATCCTGCAAAAAAGCCCAAGCCAGCTTTCAGTGCGCCAAGAGCAATCGCCTCGTTGCCTGTTATCAGGCTTTTTGGTTTATCATTCAAGGGAGAGGCACCCCTCTGGGCAGTATTTTATGCAGAGGCCGCATCCTGAACAGCTGTTCCCGATAACAAGAGCATTATCTTTTATAGACAGGCTCTTTTTCGGGCAGATATAAATACAGTTTTCGCAGAGTTTGCACAGGCGCGAATTGCATCTGAGCTGAATTTCCATCCCCCTCAAAAAACAAAACCGCTATTTAAAGGTTGTGCACCACTTCTCTGATTGTGCGATTTCAATAGTGAAATCTCTTTTCGTAATCTTTATGGCTAAACCATTCAAGAATTATGCTTACTATTTTTACTTCATCACTTTCAATAATATAGACCAAACGCCAAGCGCTCGGTAAATCATATTTCCACAAGTTGGGGATATTGTATTTTTGAACATACTCTCTTGGCCATAGTTTCTTAGGTATTTTTATACCACAACTAGAATTCTGTTTTAGATCATCAAGTGCTCTATTAATAAATTTGTAAAGTTGCTGATCTTCAAATTTTCCCTCTTTAAGACACTGAAACTGTTCTTTGAGCTTCTGCGTGATAAAAGCTACATGATTTTGTTTATTCATCGTACGATTAAGCCTTCCTTAATTAACCTTTTTATTCTTGCAGGGTTAAATATCCAAATAATACACCCCTCTTTATCTATAATTATTTTTCCGGATTGTTCTAGATAGTCTAAAATCACTTGAAATGTTTGATACATCATTTTTTTAGGAAGCTTCTTCCAAAGTTGATACTTACCGCACTCTTGGCTATACTTTTGGATTGTTTCCTCTACCATAAATACCGATTCTAGTGTCGGGCTATGCAATACCATTGTTTTCTGCATATTATATAAGTATATATAAGACTTATATTTAAAGTTTTCGCTTTAGTAGGTGGAAAGCGCCAACATCAGATAACTTAAAGAAGATTGGTGCTGCGAATTGCCCATCCAAAAATTAAGAAGTTTTAAAGAATATTCCTTATCTTGTCAATATGTTCAGCTATCTCTGTGCCTTTTTTTGTGAGTGTAAGAAGCTTTAGCCTTCCCTGCTTGTCAAAGTTGATGATGCCGTCTCTCTCGAGATGCTGCAATAGCTTGACAACATGCGAATATGTGCAGTCAACCTTTTTTGCAAGAGATGAAGCATACATTTCTGTCTTTGTGTTTACAAGAGTTGTCAGCATCATGGCAGGTTTTTCCCTGAATAAAACATTAAAAACAGTTTGTTTCATTACCATCCCGATCATGCTCGGTTTGTCTAGATATTTAAATGTATCGTTTTTAGTATATGTATTGAAAGATACACTAAAAAAAGAATAATTTTAAAACACTTTGCGCTTCAATCGTGATAAAATGGTGATTCCTTTTCCGTTTCCAAAAGTCAGGGCTGTTCAGGATAAATTAATGGAGGCGGTTGCTGAGGCACTTGCATCGCACAAGAATCTTGTTGTTCACGCACCTACAGGCCTAGGAAAAACAATAGCGGTGCTCGCCCCTGCTTTGGATTATGCACTTGATAAGGGCCTTACAATATTTTTTTTGACAGCTCGCCATACACAGCACAGGATTGCGATTGAAACACTTAGGGAAATAAATAAAAAATTTAGCTTTAATCTTATTTCAGTTAGTGTTATCGGAAAACGCTGGATGTGCCTGCAGCCGGATATTGATAGTTTCAGGTCATCAGATTTTGCTGAATACTGCAAAATCCTTCGGGAGCATGACAGCTGCGAGTTTTTTATGAATCTTAAACAGCGCCACAAACAAAGCCATGAGCTGGCGCTTGTTTTGAGCATTCTGGAAAAAGCGGGAATTGTTGACACAGAAATGCTTATGCATGAGTGCGCCAAGCAAAAGTTATGCCCCTATGAAGTTGCGGCGAGGATTGCAAAAAAAGCGCAGGTGATTATCTCGGATTATTCCTATATTTTTAACCCCAGTATTCAGTCCAGCTTTTTTTTAAGAGCGGGAAAAGAGCTTGGCAAATCCATTATAATTGTTGACGAGGCCCACAATCTTCCGGCAAGAATCAGGGAATCGTTGACTGTTCACCTGTCAAGTTTGGCTATTAGCAATGCAATGCGGGAGGCAAAGAGAGTTAATGCCTCGGGTTTGGTCGCCCAGCTTTCCATGCTGCAGGATGTCTTGAATAATATGGCCTCAGGATTGGCTCTTGGCAGGGAAAAGCTGGTTGAAAGGGAGTCTTTCATACAGCAGGTTAATGAAATAGCGGATTATAGGGCGCTTGCCCTGCGTTTTGCAGAAAAAGCAGATGAAATCAGGCGGCTCCAGAAAAAGAGCTATCTTGGCGCTGTCGCCAACTTTTTGAATCAATGGCTTATAGAAGACAAAAGTTATATCCGTATTATTTCAATAAAAAAGCACAAGTCAGGAACCTATACTGTTCTTTCTCACCAGTGCCTTGACCCCTCTATTGCTGCAGGCCCGCTTGTTGGGGCTAGCGCAGCAACAATTCTAATGTCCGGAACCCTTGTTCCAACAGCAATGTTTCGGGACGTGTTGGGGATAGCTAACTGTGTTGAGCGGGAGTTTACCAGCCCTTTTGAGGAAAAAAACAGGCTGACGTTGGTCGTTCCAAAGACCACAACAAAATATACCGCAAGAAGTGCAGCTGAATTTAGGAATATTGCCCGCATATGCGCTGACATTGCCAATATTATTCCCGGCAATTCCGCAATTTTTTTCCCAAGCTATGCCTTAAAATCAGCTATCGGAGCTTTTTTTAAGGAGGGATGTGCAAAAGCGGTTTTGGAGGAGCATCCTGCTATGACAAAATGCGAGAAATCAGTGTTGCTTGAGAGTTTTCAGAAACATGACTCTTCTGGCGCAGTTCTTATGGCAGTCGCCTCCGGCAGCTTTGGCGAGGGTATAGATTTGCCTCATAATATCCTTAAATGTGTGGTTGTGGTAGGGCTTCCGTTTGCAAGGCCGGATATTGTAACACAAAAACTTGTTGAGTATTATGACAGGAAATTTGGGAGGGGATGGGACTATGGCTACATGCTTCCTGCAATGACCCGGTGCCTGCAGAACGCTGGCCGATGCATTAGGAGCGAAACAGACAGGGGTGTTATTATCTTTTTGGACCAGCGCTACGCCCAACCCGGCTATCTTAAGTGTTTTCCCGCAAGCTGGAGGGTAAAAATAACATCCGAATATCCGAACGAAATAAAAAAATTCTTCTCTTCACACTCATTCACTATTCCCGCTACTAGTTAAACTAGTATACAAAATAGTAATATTTATATATTGGTACTTCTTTATGAACATTAAGGATGTATGGTTCCCTGTACTTGGTTCTACCAACCACCCCCACTTGTTTTTGCTTTACAGGGAACCATCATGCTTAGTTATTAAGTAATGGCGCAAGCCATCACCGGGAAAAAGAGGTGAATTGGCGAGAGAACACGCATTGCCGCGGAGTTTCTCCGCGGCTTTTCTATTCAATCTGTATGATTCTGTTTTTTAAATCCAAAGTTTTTTAAACATTATTCCCTGGTTTTATAGCAGAGGACACAAATAATCAACCAATTGATATGTCTTCTGCTTATTAGCCAAAGACATCTATTGGTATCTAGACTTTTGCGTTTTCGGATTTTGATATCGAGCAAAAGGCTAGATACGTAAACTTTTGCATATTTGTGTATAAAACGCAAAAGTTTACGGTATAATATTTATGTCTTTGGCTATAGCTGGTAAATGTTAGAGGCAGTATTTTGAAAAAAGCAGGATTAATTCCAAGAGCGCCTGTTGCGCGCCTGATTGCAAAAGCAGGGGCTGAGCGGGTTTCTAACTCCGCGGCTGGCGCCCTGGCTGAGATTCTTGAGGATATTGCTTTAGATATCAGCAGGCAGGCTGTTCAGATTTCACGGCATGCCGGAAGAAAAACCGTTAATGGCGGTGATGTCAGGCTTGCCGGAAACTCATTTTTTTAGATTTCCTCAAGATAGTTAACTTTTGTATTTTATAGTAACGGACATTAATTTTTATACATAATCTGCTGTTACTATATTCGGCAGACATAACCCATTTGTATAATTACTTATGTCTGCTGTCATAGGACTAAAACTTTGTGCAAAAGTTAACTTCATAAACTGTCAAAAGCACAAAAATCTAAAAAGATTTTTGGCT
>CAZGZA010000018.1:0-9900 GCA_964529655.1 uncultured Methanosarcinales archaeon
CCCTGTTTGCTAATGCTAACAGGGGTTATAGTTATTAAGACTTTCTACTGAGCCTTCCTGTTCCAAAAATTTATATATTCAACCCGCCACTTTGCAGCTAATGCCACAGAGCTTCTTTGAGAGGATTGTGCCCGACACCTCAATTATAATTGAGGGTGTTCTTTCAGATGAAATAAAGCAAAAAAAGCTAAAGACAAAGCTTATTCTTCTTCCCGAACCAGTGCTTGCCGAGCTTGAGCATCAGGCAAATGAGGGCCATGCAACTGGCTTTATCGGGCTTGATGAGGTTAAAGAGCTGCGGGCTTTAGGAGAGGAAAATGATTATGAGGTTAGGTTTATCGGCAAACGCCCCTCTTTGCAGGAAATTAAATATGCTGCTCTTGGAGAGATTGATGCAGTAATCAGGCAGCTGGCGTATGAAAATGATGCGACGCTTTTTACCGGAGATAAGATTCAGGCAAGAGTAGCTGAGGCAAAGGGCATCAAGGTCAAGTTTGTTATTAAAGAGAGGGAAACGCCTCAGTTTAAGCTGGAGCAGTTCTTTGACGCTGAAACAATGTCGGTTCATTTAAGGGAAAACTGCATTCCAATGGCAAAAAAGGGTGTGCCTGGAAAATGGTCTTTTGTAAAGGTTGGCGATAAGCCACTGAAACAGGTCAATATTAAGGATATAAGCCGCAATACTATCGAGGAGGCAAGGATGAGGGCAGATGGCTTTATTGAGATACAGCGGGAGGGCAGCACTATTCTTCAGATTGCAAACTATAGAATAGTTATTACAAAGCCCCCATTCTCAGACGGGTGGGAGATTACCGCTGTTAAGCCAATAAAAACATTGCAGTTGAGCGACTATAATTTATCTGAAAAGTTGATGCATCGCATTTCAGAACAGGCAGAGGGCATATTAGTAGCTGGCGCGCCTGGACATGGCAAATCAACAATGGCAACTGCGCTTGCTGAGTTCTATGCCGCTAAAAATAAGATAGTCAAAACCGTAGAGGCTCCGAGAGATTTGATGTTGTCTGATTCAATTACGCAATATTCAATTTCCAGAGGAACGCCGCAGGAGATTCATGATGTTTTATTGCTGTCGAGGCCTGACTACACTATCTTTGATGAAATCAGGAACACTAATGATTTCAAGCTGTTTGAGGATTTAAGGCTTGCAGGAGTGGGAATGGTGGGGGTTGTGCATGGAACAACACCAATAGATGCAATCCAAAGGTTTCTTGGCAGGATAGAATTGGGCGTTATACCACATGTTGTTGATACTGTTATTTTCATTAAAAACGGCGCTGTAGAAAAGGTTTACGCACTGATGATGACAGTAAAAGTCCCCTGCGGAATGACCGAAGCAGATTTGGCAAGGCCTATTGTTGTTGTAACCGACTTTGAAACAGGAAGGCAGGAGTTTGAGCTTTACAAGTATGGTGAGGAGACTGTTATAATCCCTGTGATGGGGAGCGGAAAAACTCCTGTACGGGAATTAGCTGAAAAAAGCATTTTAGAGGAGTTCAGGGCTTTTGGGCCTGTTGAGGTTGATATGGGTTCTGATAATAGATGCACGGTTTATGTTCCTGAATCAAAGATCGCAAGGGTTATTGGCCAAAAAGGTGAAAATATCAGCCGCATTGAAAAAAAATTAGGGGTGCACATTGATGTTGAGCCTTTAAATAAAACTGCATCAAAAACCATTCCATTTAAGGCGGCAGTTACCAAAAAAAGCGTTGAATTCTTTGTAGACGAATCCTACAAAGAGAAGGATATTGCAATCTTTGTGGATGGGGAGTTGCTGATAACAGCAAAAATCAGCGCAAAAGCCACTGTTAAGCTTAAAAAAACAAACCGCATAGTAAGAATAGTTGCAGATGCGCTAAACCTGCACCAAAATGTGGAGATAAAGCTGACTAACTGATTATACTTCCTATAAACCTTTTTCCAGCAAGAAAATTATCCAGATTTTTTATCAGCTTTCCGTTAAGCATGTACACCTTAAGTTTT
The DNA here is from genome assembly GCA_964529655.1 of uncultured Methanosarcinales archaeon. Lineage (GTDB taxonomy): Archaea > Nanobdellota > Nanobdellia > Woesearchaeales > JAGWAF01 > CAZGZA01. Next base: position 2,002 of record CAZGZA010000018.1, read on the forward strand.
AACTTAGTCGCCATTCGTGTAGCAATGGGGTCAAATGGCAGGTTTGCTCCGGGTTTCCATTTGTTTCCTACAATTCTTTGGAAACCCTCCCAGGATATGTGTTTTATTGGTTTTTGGTGTTTGTACACTTTAGGATTGTGCTTATAAACATAAGTGATGTTTGTCAGATTAACCATGCTTTTTGCGCCAAGGTTTTTTGCCATCAGAACAGCATCATAATCAGTGCTGCACCCTGGCTTATAGCCAGCAGCAATTATAATATTCTGTTTGCTCACAAGTTTTGCATTGGGGTTTTCAATTATTGTCGGGTAAGCCTTTTTGCCAAAGAGTGTCCTTACTAAATGCGCATTTAATCTTGTGGCATATATGCCTAGCCAATCCCTGTCATTTGAGCTGGTTTTGGCGATTGCTGCGGCAGCTTGTATATAATTCCTTGCTGTTTTTCCGCCACCGGTGATTATAACAAATCTTTTTCTGTTGCTATGTTTTAATATCAACTCCCTAAAAGCCTTAAGAAACCTCCAGTCAATTCCATCAGGGACTATAAGGCTGCCGCCAAGGCTTATAATTACTGTTTCTTTTATCACAATTATAAAAGCCTTTTTTAGGTATTTAAGGGTTATGATTTTTAAGCTGTAAAGTAAACGCCAGCTTACAACATGGAATTCGGGTTATACACTTTTCTAATAGAAACTAATTAACCGATAACTTTAAATATCAATTGATATTTAATAGTATCAAATGAAAAGAAAAGATATCAGGCAAACAATCAGGGAGTACTTCTTTATTAATCCTACCGCTAAGCTTAGAGTGAGAGAAATAGAAAGAACCCTTAAGCTTCCTCTTCCTTCTGTCATAAGATACTGTAAAGAATTAGAAAAAGAAGGCATATTAGCCATAGCTAAAACAGGAAATGTTAATTTTTATACTGCAAACAGGGCAAGCGAAAAATATCTTTTAGAAAAGAAATTATACAACATAAAAAGGATATGCAACTCAAGGCTTATAGAATATCTAAGGCAGGAATTAAGCAACCCTGCAATCGTTCTTTTCGGCTCTTTTGCAAAAGGAGAAGACACAGAAGAAAGCGACATTGATTTATACATAGAAACCCCCTCAAAGAAAAAGGTAAGCCTTGAAAAGTTTGAGAATATCTTAAAAAGAGGCATACAAATTTTTCAACATAAAAATCTTAATGAAATATCAAACCCGCACTTGGCAAATAATATTATAAACGGAATAACACTAAACAATTACATAGCAGTTTTCAAATGAAAGAAGCAAACTGGAATGATTGCTTAACCAATAAATCAGCTAAAACTATCACTCCTGACATAAAAAGAGCAGAATCTTTAATAGAGACTGCAAATGAAAGAATAAACTTAATCAAAGGAATAAATGAAAAAAACTGCAATTTTGTCTTTGAGGATTATTATGCCTCTATTTTAGAATTATTACAAGCGAGAACTTTCAAAAATGGGTATAACATCTTAAACCATGTTTGCTTAGGCTTTTATCTAAGAGATATTCTCAAAAGAGAGGATTTATTCATTTTATTTGATGACCTAAGATTCAAAAGAAATTCTCTTGTATACTACGGCAGCAGAATGGAATTTGAAACAGCAAAACAAGCGATAGATAAATGCAAAAAACTCATCAAGGAATTAAAATGAAACAACTCATTACTGAGGAAACACGTGTTTTGGATTAATCCCCTAATCGTTTCTCTTCACCCTCACGCAAACCTTGCTAAACTCCATCATGGCAAACCCTATGCTTGCTATGCCCAAGCTTCTCAGCCAGTCAATTCCGGTTAGTGGCACTGTTCCAAAAATTAGCTGCAGCGGAGCAAGATAAATTACAGCAATCTGAATAAGCAGAGAAGCTATAACCCCTCCAGACAGCCATTTATTAGAAAGGGGGTTTAGCGCATTCAGGGAGAAATGAAGCGAACGGCTGCTTATTACAGCAAACATCTGAAACATAACAAGTGTTGTAAAAGCGACTGTCTGAGCTCTTGCAACACCTGTTGTATTTAGATAATAGTAGAATATTGCAAGAGTTCCAGCCCCCATTACCAACCCGAAAATAATAATTAGCTGTAGCATTCTTTTGGAAAGCGGCGCTGCTTTTGGTGTTCTTGGCGGCCGTTTCATAACATCAGCCTCAGCACGCTCAGAGCCAAGCCCCAAAGCAGGAAGGTCGTCTGTAAGCAGGCTCATTAAGAGTATCTGCAGCGGCAGAAGCGGCAGCGGCAGCTTCAGAAGGATTGCTATAAAAATGGCGGTAAGTTCACCAGCATTGCACGACAGCAAATACCTTGCGGATTTTGTTATTTTGTCGTAAATGTTTCTCCCAACACCAATTGCATTGATGATAGTTGCGAAATTATCATCAACTAACACCGCCTTTGAAACCTCTTTTGCTACATCAGTTCCGGTAATTCCCATTGCAATGCCAATATCCGCTTTTTTAAGCGCGGGAGCATCATTAACTCCATCGCCGGTCATTGCAACAATATGCCCTTTTTTCTGCAGTGCGCAAACAACCCTTAGCTTTTGGATTGGCATTGCCCTTGCTATAATCCTTATGCGGTTTATTTTCTTTAGAAGCTCTCTGTTGCTCATTCTATCAAGGTCATCACCGGTGATGGCAATATCGCCTTTTTTTAAAAGCCCTATCTGATGCGCAACAGCTTTTGTGGTTAAAAGGTGGTCTCCGGTGATAAGCATAACCTTTATGCCAGCCTCCCGGCACTGCTTAACCGCCTCTTTTATCTCATCCCTTGGCGGGTCCATCATGCCAACAACGCCAACAAATACAAGATTTTGCTCAACAGATTTAATAGTGTATTCTCTTGATAGAGGCACCTCGCGATAGGCAAGGCCGAGAACGCGCAGCGCACGCTTTGCATAATCATCAGTTAAAGATGCTATTCTTTTTTTGTCGTGCAAAGTAATGGAGCGCAGTTTTCCATTCTCTATTATTTTGCTGCAGGCGCTCAACAGTAAGTCAGGCGCTCCCTTAACATAAGCCTCCCTCCTGTTGTTTGTCTTGTTTAAGTATATAACCGACATTCTTTTCCTGTCAGAGTCAAATGGGAGTTCCCCTACACGCAAAAATCTTTTGGATAAACCACTTTCATCAAGCTGTCCCTTTGCGCCAAGAGTAAGCAAAGCAGCCTCTGTTGGGTCTCCAACTGCATAGTAGCCCCTCTTTTTTTTTGCAATTCTGGCGTTATTGCACAGGCAGCCAATGCGCAATAACATTTCTATCTGCTTTGGATTTATTTGTGCGCTGTTAAAATAAAATTTTCCAGATGGAGTATAGCCGGCTCCGCTAATCTGAATTTGTTTGCCGTCGCAGTAAATATCAGTTACAGTCATCTGGTTTTTGGTGATTGTCCCTGTTTTGTCAGAGCAGATAATTGTGGCTGCGCCTAAGCTTTCAGCTGCGGGAAGGCTTTTTATGAGCATTCCCTGTTTTGCAAGTTTTTTTGCGCCTAGAGAGAGCCCGACAGTTACAACAAGCGGGAGGGAGTTGGGTAAAGTGGAAACAGTAAGCACCATAGAAAGCAAAAGCATTTTTCCAATGCTTAAAGTGCCCTGCAAAAGCCCGGCAAAAAATACAATAATAATAAGGCAGATTGTGCCAACGCCAATCTGTTTTGCAAGCTGGGAAAATTTTGCCTGTAATGGTGTTTTTGCCTGTTTTGTTTTCTGCAATGAGCCAGCTATTTTTCCAAGCTCGGTGTTCATGCCTGTGCATGTCACAGCAGCGATTCCCCTGCCGTATACAACAGTTGTGCCAGAAAAGGCCATGTTCTCCTGGTCTGCGATAGAAGTTCCTGCCTTGAAGGGTATAACCAATTTCTTTGATGGGATTGATTCTCCTGTCAGCGATGCCTCATCAATCTGGAGGTTTATTGCTTCAATAATTCTTGCATCAGCCGCCACAATGTCCCCCATCTCAAAGAGAAGCATATCTCCCGGGACAATAGCTGATGCTGCTATTTTTTGTTGTACGCCATCACGCAGCACTCTTGCTGTCGGTGCTGCCATCTTTTTAAGCTCCTCAATTGCTTTTTCAGCGCGATAGTCCTGAACAAAGCCAAGAATTGCATTTAAGATTACAATGCCTCCAATGGATAACGCCTCAAGAGTTTGCCGAAGAAGCAGTGAGCTTAATCCAGCAAAAATAAGCAAAAGGATGAAGGTGTTCCGAAACTGGTTTAGGAAAATTACTGGTATTGCAGCTCTTTTTTCCCTGACAACCTGATTGTAGCCATAGCGCTCCAGACGGTTTTTAGCCTCTCGTTGTGATAAGCCCGAAGAAAATGTCTTAAGCGCCTGCATTGCTTTATCCGCAGTTAATATATAGAACTCATTCATTTGCTACCTCTTTTTGTAGCCTTTTATGGCGCTGCAGGGAGGGATAATAACACCATTAGCTATGTATGTTCCTGGATTCAGCACTGAATTACAGCCAATCTGGACATTATCCTCCAGAATAGCGCCAAGTTTTTTTCTGCCGGTGTTGTAGCGTTGGTCAGCAATCTCAACAATAACATTTTTTCCATCAAACCTCATATTGGAAAGAACTGTTCCAGCTCCAATATTGCAGTTCCTTCCTATAATACTGTCCCCAACATAGGTTGCGTGGGCTAGTTTTGAGCCGCTTAGTATAACAGAATTTTTTATCTCGCCGCCAACAACACAGTTCGCGCCTATTACCACAGGCCCCCTGATGTAGGCGTGCGGGTTGATAACGGAATTCTCCCCAAGATAAAGCCAGCCCTCAATTCTTGCAGGAGCTTTTATGTGCGAGTTTTTCGCAAGATATAATCTTGAGCTAAGGCCGCGGACAACTCCTGGATCATAAGCCCCTGGTGTGTAATCACATGAAAGATTAAACTGTTTTGCCAGAAACTCCTCCAGCAGCTCCCAGAGGGGGTTAACGCTTACGGTGCGATTGCATTTCTGCACACAGGAACAGCTATTAGAATCTATATCTGTTAATATCTGCTCAAGCTCCTGTCTCCAATCCCTTAACATGCTTATAATGAAATGCGGATTAGCAGTATTTATATTTTGTGGCTAATGCTTGGGTAGATTCATAGAATTAGGCATATGCCAGTGCCGGACTGCTTTCCCAAATAGTTGGAACTGATAGAACTGGAGAGATTTCCTTTAATTTACTAATCAGAAATATTTTTATAATAACAGGGTTCCCTTTCACTTTAGCTTCAACTTTACAATCTTTGAGATTGTTTAATACTTGTTTTATTGTTTGAACATTCTCTCCCGTCATATCTTTTATTAGTTTAGAAGCATGCATTATTTGGATGCCTACAAATTCCTTTTTGTTATTATAATCAAAAATGATATCTCCAAGTTCAACACTTCCTTTTGATTTGGATTTAGGATTAAATAAAAATAAGTCATCATTATTCTTATCATAGCTAAAATTAAATTTTTGCATATTTCTCAACTGTATGTTGCCATCTTCTATTAAGCTTGATTACAGTACAAACAACACATTCTGTGTTTATTACTAATATATACCGATGGCATTGTGTCTTGCTATATCCGAAATAGCAATCGTATTTTTCTTCACCATCTTTTTCTGCTTTTTGCTTCCCGGCAAATGTTAATCTTTTCGGGTTTATAATGTTCTCTTTAACTTCATCCAAAGCAATGCTCCTAAATATGGCCTGTTCCTCTGCATGCTCTGTAATAATAATGTCTTCTTTTTTATACCCTACTAATTTCTTTACTAATACCGCTTTATAATTCATTCCTTATAAACATTTGTCTTTATTTAAATATATTTTCTATTGGGCGATGGCGTTTAAAATGTGCCATTTAGGCCACGAACATGTATCTGCTCGAACAGTGTGAGGGTGTTCTGGTCTCTGAGTGTGACACTTGCTCACTGAACACATAAGGAAGATGTCCTGCAGGTGTTTTTTGAAGGTATCACATTTTGTGATGCCCTCTCTTAATATTTTGAGGTCACAATTTGTGACTTCAAGGGCGGCAGAAGAACTTTACCTTATGCATTTTCAGAGCGGGAGTCGCAATGTTGTCGGGAGGTTTTGAAAAGTGATAGTACTGTTAGTCTTCAATCGAAAAAAATCGTAGCTTCTATAAGTTTAATTCTTTGTATGTGATGTGTTGTTCTAGAAATCTGAATCCTTCAATTCCTACTGTTTGATTATCTCCCTTGGGCCCTGCCCCTTTTGCTGCAATATTTTTTGCTCGTTCTTTCATTACCACCAATAATCCTGAATCTGGAATTGAATGAAAACAAATAGCTACACTATTATATGCGGGCCATGGAAATTGTTCTCTATTATCATCAGTTAATAATGCATGGTTCCCATTTCCATCATTGCCATATCTCGGATTTGGAAAAATTGAAACTGGCCTATAGCATCCATGTTCATCTGGAATACTCTCAATCAACTTTTCAAGTTGAGCAACAACATCTGGAATCTCTTGTTTCGCAAGTTCTGCTTGTTCCTGTCCAACTCCACATTCTCCTGTTTGGCCAGTAATATATGCGCACATTTCTCTTTCAAAGCTACCGGCATACGCATTGGTATCTACAACAAAAAGGTAATGATCAGGTTGTCCACTCTTAGCAGGATTTACCACAGAGTTAATAAAATATAATATACCTTAAATAATTTTCCATCGACCAAATACAAATCCCTCGCGAACAATAATCTTTATAAACATTCTCGCCCTTATTAAAATGCAATGGTGCTGGAAAAACTTGGAAGCTCATTAAGGGAGACATTGCACAAGATAGCGCAGGCTGTTTTTGTAGATGAAAAGTTAATCAACGAGCTGGTCAAGGACGTGCAGAAGGCGCTGCTTCAGGCAGATGTGAATGTAAAGCTTGTTTTTGAATTAACAAACATAATCAGGGAGCGCATAAAAAAAGAGGAAACTCCTGCCGGATTAACTAAAAAAGAGCAGTTGATTAATATTGTTTATGGAGAACTGGTAAGGTTTATCGGAGGCGAGAAAAAGGAGGTTGAAATCACAAAGAAGCCGTTTAAGATAATGCTTGTTGGATTGTTTGGCTCTGGAAAAACAACAACCGCTGGAAAGCTTGGCAGGTATTTCTCAAAGAGGGGTTATAATACTGCATTGGTTGGCTTGGATGTCTGGAGGCCGGCTGCAATGCAGCAGCTAGAACAGCTAGCAAAGCAAGCTAAGCTTCAGGTTTTTATTAACAAAGAGGAAAAAAATCCATTAAAAATTTATGAAAGTTTTGAAAAAGAAACTGCAAAATATGATATTATTATAATTGATACTGCCGGCAGGTCTGCAGTAAATGAGGAGCTGATAGTTGAGTTGAATCAGCTTTCAAAAAAGATAGTTCCGAATGAAGTTTTCCTTGTTATTTCAGCTGATATTGGCCAGGCAGCTCAATCCCAAGCGCAGAAATTTCATGAAACCTGTAATATTACAGGTGTTATCGCGACAAAGATGGATGGCACTGCGAAAGCAGGGGGCGCCTTAACAGCCTGTGCAGTCACAAAGGCGCCAATAAAATTTATTGGTGTTGGGGAAAAATTAGACGCTCTTGAAACCTTTAATCCAGAGGGTTTTATCGGCAGATTGCTGGGCATGGGGGATATTGAAGCGCTGCTTGAAAAGGCAAAACTGGCAATTTCAGAGGAGCAAGCAGAGGATATGGGGCAAAAACTCCTAAAAGGCAACTTCAATTTAATAGACCTTTATGAGCAAATGAGGGCAATGAAGAAAATGGGGCCTATCTCAAAATTAGTGGAGATGATTCCTGGCTTTTCCCAGCTGAAAATGCCTAAAGAAATGCTTGAGGGCCAGGAGGGCAAGCTGGAAAAATGGAAATATATTATGGATT
>CAZGZA010000018.1:9910-12193 GCA_964529655.1 uncultured Methanosarcinales archaeon
CTATGCCTCATTTTGGATCAGGGCTTATATCCTGAAATATATTATGGATTCCTGCACAAAAGAAGAGCTTGAGGATCCTGATGTTATCTCTCTTACACGTATTGAGCGCATTGCAAAAGGCTCTGGCACAACAACAGCGGAGGTAAGGGAACTGCTGAAGCAGTACAAACAAAGCAAGAAGATGATAAAACTGATGAAAGCAGGAGGATCTCCTGAACAATTAATGGGCAAGCTGCAAAAGGGGCAGCTAAGAGGAATGAAACATCTGAAGAAGTTCGCGAAAGGGTTTTAACAGTTAACAAACATGCCCTATCTTCAACGGCGTTTTTCTAACGAGAAATTAAGAATCTGTTCCATCCAATCAAAATCGTATATATTCTTGCGTGATAACCCTCCTGAATATAACACATAAGCAACATGAATTCTATCCTTGGTCGAATCAGAATAAAACTGCAGAAAAATGGGTTGGGTTTCGCTGACAAAAGGCTGCCCGATTTGTTCTGCTTTTATAATTACCAGTGGTATAATATGGGGAAAATCTTTCTCTATTTTTCTAACTGCGTCCAAACCCTGCCTTATAAAGTGCCTGTCTACAATCTCTTGAAGGATATTCTTAAGCTGTTTTTCCATTTCATTCATTGGAATACTTTTTCTAAAAAAATCTGCTTCATAATTCCCTCTCTGCACGTAAAAAGGCACCTCAAACCAATCAGGGCCGTGCAATAACTCTCTAGAAGGAGTCGCAGCATGATTAATTGTATAACCCTCTAACTCATCTTTAAAAGAAACTCTTTCTTCTAGAACACCATTTTTCATAAATTTTCAAAAGCAGAGCATCTTTATTAATTTTATGCAAGATAGGGTGTTCTAAACAACAAACGCATTAACATCTATCCCCCTATTAATCCTTAAACCTTTCAAGCACATCCCTTAAATCAGGCTTTGTTACTTCTTTAAGGTCGTAGGTTACTCTAACCGCTGGCTTGTTGATTTTAAGAAGCTGTTTTAGATTAATCGGGGTTCCGATAACAACTGCATCGCAGTCAGCTTTATTGATTGTTTCCTGCAAATCCAGTATTTGTTGGGGACTGTAGCCCATGGCAGGCAGCAGCTTTCCAATGTTAGGGTATTCCTCAAATGTCTTTTTCATCTCCCCTGTTAAATATGGCCTTGGGTCAATAATCTCCTTTGCAAACTTTTTAGCGGCAACTGTTCCAGCCCCAAGCTTCATGCCACCGTGGGTTACTGTCGGGCCATCCTCAACAACCAGCACTTTTTTGCCTTTTATAAGTTCGGGATTTTCCACTTTTACAGGAGACTCTGCCTCAATAAATTTTGCAGTAGGGTTAATTTTTTGTATATTCTCTTTAACAGTCCTAACCGCCTCTCTTGTTGCGCTGTCAACCTTATTGATGATAATGATGTCGGCTCTTTCAGCATTAATCCTGCCAGGAAAATATGTCAACTCATGCCCTGCTCGCAAAGGGTCGGCAACAGTAATCCACAAGTCAGGCTTATAAAATGGGGTGTCATTATTTCCGCCATCCCAGAGAATTATATCCGCCTCTTTTTCAGCCTCGTGAAGGATTTTTTCATAGTCAACGCCTGCGAAAACAACAGTGTTGTTATTGATGTGCGGCTCGTATTCCTCCATTTCCTCAATTGTGCAGCTATGCCTTTTTAAGTCGGCAAGCACAGCAAACCTTTGAACCTCCTGTTTTACTAAATCCCCATAGGGCATTGGATGCCTTACAACAACAACCCTTTTGCCCATTTCCTTAAGGATATCCCTGATTTTTCTTGTTGTCTGGGATTTGCCGCAGCCTGTTCTAACTGCAACTATGGCAATAACGGGTTTAGAAGATTTAAGCATTGTTTTGCCAACATCAAATAATTTAAAGTCAGCACCGGCATTCCGTGCAATAATCTCTTTTGTGTGTATGTAATCGTAAGGAACATCGCTATAAGAAAAGATTACTTCATCAATTTTATGCTCTTTTATCAGGTTAGAAAGCTCCTCCTCAGGGTAGATTGGTATTCCGGAGGGGTATAATCTTCCGGCAAGCCGGGAGGGGTATTTTCTGTCTGTGATGTATGGTATTTGGGCTGCGGTAAAGGCAATGACATTATAGTTTTTATTGTCTCTATAGCAGCAGTTGAAGGTATGAAAATCACGGCCGGCTGCGCCCATGATAATAACTTTTATGCGATTCATACCATCTCCTTAAAATTTCTATATTATTATTATACTTAATATTTTCTCACCAGAATAATTATTCTGCA
>CAZGZA010000018.1:12203-19622 GCA_964529655.1 uncultured Methanosarcinales archaeon
TCACGGCCGGCTGCGCCCATGATAATAACGGAAGTACAAAAATCTTTGGAGACTTTTGTGCTTTCGGGATTAAAAATTGTCGGACTAAAATCCGGAGTATTAAACCGGCAATTTTTAATAATCCTTTTCATCGGCTCTTGAACAGGTTCTCAACTTTAGAAACCCTTGCCCGGTTATAGTTAAAGAATTTGTATTTTACCAGCGCAGATGGGAGCCTAAACCCGCCCAAAACGCTTAGCTTTGTCCTGATTTTGTAGGATAAAATCCGTTCCTCAGAGGGGTCAATATCCCTAATGGTCCACTTTAGGAGAGTCCCATCAGATTCACACTCCTTGATTGTTGACGGCCTTAATGTTCCAACCTCATCCTCTTCTTTAAGTTTTGCAATGTTCGGGATTTTGTCGAACACCGTCAAATCACGCAATGGGTATCTTGTCCTGTTTTTGATGCTTACAATAATCTTTAATTCAGAAATTCCGCCCTCGGCTGATTCAATTATCATAGCCGCTTTTTTGACAAGGAGCGGGCTTCTCAAAAGGAAATACAGCGCCAGCGCAAGAATAGCCAGCAGCAAAGCGTAGACAATAAGCTTGTAGTCTGTTTTGATGACAATCTGCTCTGTTTCATCCGCGTTGAGCTTTATCTCCCATGAAAGGAATCTGCCATCCGAAGACCTTTTTGTTCTTGCATTCGGCTCTGTGAATGTAAAAAGCCTTTTAAACAGGTTGGTTTTTTCCTCATATGTCTGCTGCCTTTTGGCGTTTCCTACATTAGTCAGGGTTATAACCTTTTTTGATGAAAAAAATCCGCCTGATGTGTTAACACTCTGTTCAATGCCACCATAGGGCATGATATTGTATGGAACTGCGGGCAGGTCAAACTGCACGACTCTTCCGGCAGTCCCTGGTGCAAACAGTGATGCCTGAATTGTATCCTGCGCCGGAGGGGTTTTTGGGTCGAGCTTAACAACAAAATTAATTTCCTTTTCCTCAAGCGGCTCTAGCGATGTAACATAATCCTTGTTAATGAATTCACTTCTTATCTTCAGCTCCAGCCTGTCAATGCCCTTCCTGTTTTGGTTTTTTAGCTGGACCTTAATCGGAACCTCCTTAATGGGATTAACATCAGATGGGGCAACAACACGGGCATAAATTGCCGGCGAATATTCCTCCTGAACTGCCTTTGAAACTCCTATCAGCAAATTTTTCTTGATGACATTGTTGGTTTCCGAAAGCCTTATATTTAATCCGACAGAATAATAGCCCGGGTTGACATAAAGCGGCCTTACAAGGAGTGTTGTGGCCTTAATCTCCTTTGGAGCAACCTCAAGGTAAATGTCAGCGCTTGGCTCTGCGTTAATATCCCACTCAACATCCGGGGAATAAATCTCAAACGATTCTGTAAAATCGCTGTCGTGAGATACTGTAATCTTGAATCTTGCGGCTTCATCAACGCCGATAATCTGCGACTCTGGGTCAACCTCAACATCAAAATAGACAGCAGAGACAAAAGATGATAAGCACGCCACAAGAACAATCCACACCAACCATTTCTGGTCTTTCAGGAAACTACCTACAATCATAATCAAGCCAAAGCCAGTTATGTATATAAATTTTTTGATGAAGTTAAGCGCCTCATTTTGAATCAATAAAAAATTATAAATAATTTTTTAAGCATATAAAGTATTTCATACTTTATATACAATTAAAAAGCTATTGGATTTTCATCCTTGCTGGAAGCGCGCATTTCTGTTGGCAAAGAAAATCAGGATTTATTAGTGAGCTTCTTACCTTCTGCTTCTTCGCGGCAAATCGCAGCCGAATGAAAATCACGAGTACGAAATCTTTTTAAATAGTCCTAAACCAACAGAGCAAAGAGACCCCGTGTAGCTCAACGGCAGAGCGTTCGGCTGTAGATGATTATTTAACACTGTATTAACAGGGGATGAAAATAATTCAGCCGTTCCCGAAAGGTCGCTGGTTCAAAACAGTTTTAAACATCAAAACTGGGAAAGTCCGGCCACGGGGACTCATTTTAGTACAACAATATTCCACCAAGTGGTTATAGGTGGTTTAGGTGGAATATTGGGTATCAAAAACCAGTTTTTATGCCACCAGGTCACTGGTGGTTTTTGATATGGCAGAAACAAACAAAGCATCAGGGGATTTGGATTTAGTTGAGCGAATAGCCTTATTCATGTTTGACCAGCAACCAGTATTTTCAGCTGGTGAAAATGGCCGCTTGCCACTGTTTAAAGTCGGCTTTATGGCCGACAGAATAACAAACTACCTGCATTTTTATCCAATGGAAAGGGGGGATGTGATAACCGGGTTAAGCCTGCGCCACCCGTTTTATAATATTGTATCCCACAAGGATTTTCTAACCTGCGAGATTCCCGCAAGCAGAGGCGGAGTTTTTTCCCTTATCTATATCTTTAAGACAAGAGAGGCGTTTGATAAGGCGTATCCGAAAGCCTAGCTGCAACAATTTTAACAACCTTTTTAAACAACTATTCTCAATTATAATATCATGAAACTTGTTGATGTTCACGCCCATCTTGACCATGCACTTTTTAAAAATGATTTGGATAATGTTATTGAAAGGGCAAAAAAGGCTGGTGTTGTTGCAATTGTAACATCCGGAATAAACCATCCCTCAAACTTAACATGCCAGAAAATAGCGGCGAAATATCCTTTAGTCAAGTGGAGCTTTGGGCTTTACCCAATAGACTTGCTTGGGATAATTCCTGATGAAACAGGGCTGGAGAGGCAGATTACTCCGATAGACCTTGAAAGAGAGCTGCAGTTTATCCGGGATGACAAAGACCAGATTATCAGCATAGGCGAAGTCGGCCTTGACTACCACTGGGATAAGGAACGGCACGATGAGCAGAGGGCAAATTTCCAGAAAATTATTGAGTTCTGCGAAAAAATAAAAAAGCCTGTTATTATCCACTCAAGAAAAGCTGAGGCTGATGTATTTGACATGCTTGAGTCCTCAAAACTAAAAAAGGGCAAAATAGTAATGCACTGCTTTGAGGCAAGAAAGCACATCCTTAAGAAAGCAATCGCCAGCGGCTACAGGTTTTCAATTCCGTGCACGGTTGCAAAACTCCAGCACTTCCAGCAGCTGGTTGAGATGGCAAATGTGTCGCAGTTGCTAACAGAAACAGACTGCCCATGGCTCAGCCCCTATCCTGACAGGAGAAGGAATGAGCCAGCTTTTGTTGCTGATGCAATAAAAAAGATTGCAGAAATAAAGCAGATGGATGCAGAGGAAACAGCAAATAATATCCTTAAGAATTATTTTGATGTGTTTGGCACGTCATAACCTCTCTGCATTTCTTAAAAGATGATCAAGCAAACAGGATTTTATTCATGGAAAACAGGCAGGCTGGCAAAAGGCTGCCGGCTTTGTGTCAGGGGAGAAAAAACTGTTTTGTTTATTACAGGGCTGTGCAGCCGGCACTGCTTTTACTGCCCCATATCCGAGAAAAAGAAAAATAAGGATGTAATCTATGCCAATGAGGGCAAAATCAGTAATATCCATAAGCTGATTAATGAGATAAAACTTTGCTCTAGCAAAGGTGTGGGCATTACAGGCGGAGACCCTTTCATAAAGTTTGAGCGGCTCATTAGTTTTATCAAATCCTTAAAGAGAGTGTTTGGAAAAGCCTTTCATATACACCTTTATACCCCGCTTAATCTTGTTAGTGAGGAAAAGCTAGCCAGGCTTTGCAAGGCAGGGCTTGATGAGATTAGGTTTCATCCTGACCTGAAGGATAAGCATCTCTGGAAAAGAATTTGCCTCAGTTTTAGCGGTGCAAAGGGCGTTGAAATTCCAGTAATTCCTGGCATGGAAAAATCCATAAAAGAGCTTATTGGTTTCATAAAAGGTAAGATTGACTTTCTGAACCTGAATGAGCTTGAGTATTCTGACACAAATTCCCAAAGCATGGCCTCTAAGGGGTTTTTTACTAAACATAGGATGTCTTATGCAATAAAAGGCAGTGAGGAATTGGCAAAAAGGCTTTTGTGCTATTGCGATAAACTAAAAATTAACACACATTACTGCACCGCAACATTAAAAGATAGGGTGCAACTGCGCAACAGGCTCAAAAAAAGAGCAAAAGGTGTTGCAACAAAGTTTGATAAGATTACAGCAGATGGAACTCTAATTAGGGGTATTCTCTATCTGAATTTAATACCTAGCTTTGGCTATAAAGAAAAGCTTCTTGATAAAAAAACAGTAAAAAAGGAATTAACTAAGCTAAAGAAATTAAAGAATAAGCTTGGTTTTCCAACGCTCCTTGATACAAATAAGCCAAGGCTTATAACTGCTCAGACAAACCTGAGAAAATATGTCCAGCAGATAAAAAAATCAGGATTAACGCCTGCGATTGTAGAGGAATATCCAACAGTAGACGCTTTAGAGGTTGAAATTGAGTTTTTATAGAGGGGTTAACCGCGCCAGTTCTGCATTACAACACCGGCATCGCCGCTCCATGTTCCATTAGCATCATCAAATCTGAAGGTATAAGAAAAATCAACATTGGCACCAATATTATGGAGTGTTGTTTTCATCTTTTTATTTCCAAAAGCCTGCCTGATGCCGTAGCCTATTCTGCCATCGCATGCAAGAATGTATTTAATGTTCATATCAAGACCGAGCTGAAACGCAGCAAGCCCCATTGCCCGTATGCTATCCTTGCTTTCATTAAACTCTTTATGGTTGATTTCAATATTGTCCAATGCAAGAGCGCTTTCGCCCCTGCCTGTTTTTGTTATATACATTCTCATATAACCCTTGCTTTCTCTGCCGTGCGTGACAATAAGGTTAATTGTTCCTGAATCAGCTGTCAACTCTTTAGCATTGTTTAGCATTAAACATGAGCCGCAATTCTCAGCTGCCCTATATAGCACCTCAGGGTTTCTTGTAAGATAAAATCTGTAAACTTTTTTTAATTCAGCAGCTTTAAAATGCTGCGGCAGGTCATATTCAAATGGCTTATAACGCTCCCAAAATATCCTAAAGCTTTCATAAGCGCCTCTGCCTCGCTCACCAGCTGCCTCTAAAATTCCAATCATCTCAGAAGCGGCCATATCGCGGTATGCGAGATAAAGTTCTGAGCCTTTGATGGCTGCCCCAATTTTGCTCTCCAATACACTATCTAAACTGTCTTTTCCATGCAACATCTCATTAAAGTTATATACCCTGAACTGTTTAGAGGGCATAACTCCTAATGTTTTTTCTTTTTCAAGCATTGCAACAAGCTGTAAAAATGCCATTTTGTTTAGCTTTGAGAGTTGCCTGGCAAACTCATTTTGGTTAGGAATTGTTTTTTCCTGAATAATTTTTGCCGCTAAATCCGCTAAGGATTTATGGCGGTCGTTAGAGGCATAAGTTTTGGCTGCTGCAATCAGCTCGTTTAGGAATATCCGCCCAATCTCATAAGGCTCCAGTTGTTTGCCCTTTAAGCCGGCATATGCAGAGTATGGGGAGTAAATATAAGCAGCTCTCTCAAGAATTTCACAATTAACATTTAAAAGCTTGATACTGTTGTAAAATAACTTTCTGTCGCTGCGCCGCTTCTGTGCAGCTAATCTGTTGACAACATGTGCTTGTACGGTATAACTATCCTTAAAACCCATAACATAATGGTCAACAGCTTGGCTAATACCCGGCTGAGTTTTTCTTATCATGCCAGCATCTATTAAAGCGCTGATGAAGCTGTCATCCACAATTCCTTTTGCAGCTTTGTCTATGAGAGGTGCGCAGGCCCTATTAACAATCTGCTTAACAAGCTGTTCTGAAATAAGATTTATATCAATATCATCAATAGTGGGGGCAATAGAAGTATTGCTAGCCCCGCAAACCATATCAAAGTAGTGTCTAACTGCCGCTGCGTCTCCATCAGCACGATATTCTGCGTCTTTTTTTCCAGCGCCGGCAAACTCATTAATCCAATGTGAAGCGCCAAAATCAGGCTCTAGAAGATACCCGCTAAAGCCGGCTGTAATCTCCTCTATTTCATTCTTTACAATAGATTCAATGCATTCCTTTGTTGCACTGGCTTCTATCTCTTTAATGCAGTATGATTGTGGTAATCCAATAGTTTTAAGCCATGAATTAAATTCTCTTCGGTTTGCTACCCGTATAGCAGCCGAGGATGTATTATGCCTGACAATATTGCCTGCCTCACGGATTTTTTCGCGAACATAAAAAGCAAGCTCATTGTAGTAGCCTGAAAACAGCCATGGCCTTGTTTCTGCTTTTCTTTTTACAGCGCTAATCTTTTTTTGCAGGCGTTCATAATCCCTCTTTAGTTTTTCCTCAAGAGAGGATTTTGCAGCATTAAGGAATTCCTCTAACTCCTTTTGTGATTTAACAGCCTCAGCCATTTTTTTGTAAGGGCTATAATCCCGATGGAAATACTCGTACAAACGTTCTGCAACACATCTTGCTGTTTCGCAAGAAACAAACTGCTCCCGCTCATCCCTGAGTTTTGTAGCCTGCGCCTTTTTTTTATTCAGGATGCCAACTACTTTAGTGGTAATATCAGGCGTAAACTCATTAAACATCATCTTTATCATTCTGCAGGCATCACTGTTTTCATGAACAACCTCTATGGTTTGCAGAGGATACCATTTCACAACATCTGCACTTAATCTAACTTTAACACTGGTTTCGCCGGGAAAGCCGGTTGTATCATCAGCTGAGGTGACTATATCTACAGCCTCTCCAAATTTTCCCCTGTCAGCGCCCTCTGTTATCTTAACCTGTTGCCACTGATACATCGCTGGCAGCGGATAGCCAAGAGAAACATTTAATAGCCCCTCCAGAGATTGTAAAACCTCATTCTTTAATCCAAGCTGGGGTTTTGTTGCAGATTCCTGATGCAGCTGCTCTGCAAGCAAAGCAGTCAATGCCTTGTAGCCCGGGCTGTCGATTATAGTAAGGCAGCTCATTTCAGCAAGAATTGAACGTCGCGTAATGTCAGGCTGCCACGATTGTTTTGACATTGCGTCTGCAATCTTCAGCATATCATCTTTAGAAAATTCAAAGATTAGCTTTTTCTTTTCAGCCATTGCACTATCCCTTTATTCAGAAAAATATAATCTATTTAAAAAGATTGCGCGCTAGCGGGCTTTGTCTGGAGAGTCTGAAAAGCTGGCTAGATAGTGTGTTATTGAACGTCTGCTGTTGCGCCCGCTCTGCCCTTTCCACTGTTCGGGGTTTGTAGTGCGCAGTTAGCAGTGCCACCAACCACTAACTTTGTTTGTGGTTAATAGTTTGTTGTTACTACTAACTACCGACCACTCACCGCTAACCAACGGCTGGCAGAACACACCTAAACTAGAGCGATCCAGTAACCTGTCAAGAACCGCCGGGCTAAAGCCCATGGCGTGTTCTTGAGCA
>CAZGZA010000019.1:0-3536 GCA_964529655.1 uncultured Methanosarcinales archaeon
GCGGTTGATCGCCTACAACATTGGCGCTATTGACAAGGACATTTTCTACTGAGCCTTAATCAGAAAAAGATTTATATATTTATCTTTTTGATAGCTGCAGATGAATGGGAAATATATAAGTCTCATCCTTTTCCTAGCATCTCTTTTATTATTCTTAATAGGTTTTGAGCTTGTTTTACGGTTTGTTTTTCCTGTCTCACCCCAAATTGGACAGGATTTTGTTCCCCGTTTTCTTTTTCAAGCTGACCCCGAACTCGGATTTAAACTCACTCCAAATTTTAAAGGTGATATGAAAGTCGCAGGATTTAAAACAGCTATTGATATTAATTCATACGGTTTAAGGGGGCCTGAACTGAATCAAACAAAAACCAAAAAACGCATATTATTTTTAGGGGACTCATTCACATTTGGATATGGAATTAATGAAAAGGACACTTTTCCGCGCCTATTAGCCAGGTTATTAAATGAGTACCATCCTGATAGCTATGAGGTAATCAACTTAGGAGTTATGGGATATGGAACTGACCAAGAATTGGCCTATTTTAAAACAACCGGAATAAATCTTACTCCTGATATTGTGGTGCTTGCTTTTTTTGGTGGAAATGACCTTTCAGACAACGCTGATTATACAAACATGAGTGTTATTAATGGCTTTTTAGTTAGGGATTACAATAAACTAGATTTAAAAACTCCTTTTGTATGGAAATGGATTAAAATAAAATCCAGCATTATCTTACATAAAATTAAATTTTTATATAAAATTAAACTACAATTTGACAAAGCAAAAGAGATTAAAAAAGGAGGTAGAAAATCTGCTTATCTAATGTACTCCTTTTCGAATGATAAATATGCTTGGGAACAAACAGCTGGATATATCCAAGAATTAAATAATCTGACAACACAAAATCAAATGCCTCTCATAGTTCTTAATATCCCCCCGGTTAGCCTGCTTAAAGAAAAAAAGGATTATTTTAATTTGAAGGACAACGGATTAAGCTTAAGTACCAATTATTTAAATATACACTTACTCGATCTTATTGAAACTAATTTATCAGAATATCATTATTTTTCAGCTCCTAACCTGCATTTTAATAAAGAAGGAAATAAATTTGTTGCTGAGTCTCTTTTTCAGTATTTGATTCAGAATAAGTTAGTTGGTTAGTGCTTTAACTTATCTGTCAAGACAATTTTCCTCAACACCACAAACTACTACACTTTTTTGGATCTCTCATCAATAATCTATATAAATTGCCTGCCTTTCATTCCTTTTTATGGCTCTGGCTAAGCGTTTAATCCGTAACACCTCCTGGATATTTATGTCAGATATAATCGGTAATATCTTCTCATTTCTTTTGGTTATACTCATTGCCCGTTATTTAGGTGATAGTGGATTAGGGATTTATTCCTATGCCATTGCTTTTGTCAGCTCTGTTTATTTTTTGCTTGATATGGGCATTTTATACTACACAACTCGTGAAATGTCCAGGCATTTCAAAAAAATCAGATTGTATGCCTCAAATCTCTTAACTTTGAGACTGTTTTTTTGTGTTTTGGCATTTTTACTTTCTGTCATACCTCTTTTTTTCATTGAAAGCGATAAGACCATTAGGCTGACTATCCTGTTAGCAGCTGTCGCTATGTTTTTTAATTATTTCAGCTGGGTCTTTAGGCCACTGTTTCAGGTTTATGAAAAGTTGAAGTTTGAGGCTATCTCAAGGATAGCTGAAAGAACAGTTGCATTCCTGCTTGGGGCTTATTTTCTTGTTGTTCTTAAGCAGGGAATAACCTATTTTATGCTTGTTTTTGTTGTATCTTATTCAGTTTTTTTTATCTCCAGAGTTTTCTTTGCAAAACGTTTTACTCAAATAAATTTTGGCTTTGATCTCTCTGTTATGAGGGAGATTCTTATAAAATCCCTTCCTTTTTGGGCTATAATGATTTTTATTAAACTGTATCTGGTACTTAATACTTTAATGCTTTCCTGGCTTACTAAAAACTATGCCCTTGTTGGCTGGTATACTGCCTCAAGCAGTTTGCTTGACGGCTTGACTTTTATTCCAGCTGCAGTTAGCCTTGTTTTGTTCCCTGCCATGTCCAAGCTTTTTGTTCGCAATAAAAAAACCCTTTCCATTTTACTAAACCTTGCCTTCAAATATTATATAATGTTTTTATATCCTCTCTGTATTGGTGTTTTCCTTCTGGCTGATAGAATTATCCCTCTTGTCTATCCGGGTTTTTCTAACTCTATAACTATCCTTCAAATCCTTGTCTGGGCTGTTGCTATTGGGTTTATCACGCAATTCTTTGGTTTTTTCCTGCAGGCTATCAATAAACAGAATTATTCTGCCCTGATTGTTGTTTTTGCCACGCTTTCCAATATAATGTTAAACCTAATATTAATCCCGCCATTTACTTATATTGGGGCCGGCATTGCCACCTTAATAACCGAGATAGCGGTCTTTATTTTATTATACTGGCTGATTGTCAGATTTAATTTTAGGATTGCCTTATTCAAGCTAAGCTATCCAACTATTCTTGCTGGAAGCCTTATGGGTATCCTTATCTACTTTTTGTACAGCCAAAATTTAGTTTTATTAGTCCTTACAGGGGTTGTTGCCTTTTTTATTGGAATAATCCTATTTAAGGGCATCAGAAAAGATGATATTAATCTCTTTATGGAGGCTGTCAGATGATAATGGCTCCAACTATTATTATCGGCGCGGGTCCTGCAGGCCTTAATACAGCCTACAATCTTGCCAGAAAAGGCTTTAATGTGAATATTTTTGAGGAGCATTCTGCCATTGGGCTGCCATTTCAATGCACCGGGATTGTAACCTCTGAACTAGAAAAGTTCATTCCAGCTAACAACAAATTTTTGATAAACAAAATTCATAAAGCTGAGATTATTGTTAATGATAAAGCTGTCTCTTTCAATCTTTCAAATCCCAATTTGATTCTTGACAGGCCAAAGTTTGACCAGTTCATGGCAGACAGGGCTGAAAAAGAGGGGGCTAAAGTTAATCTCTCATGCAAGTATATCTCTAATACTGATTCTGCTTGTATAATCAAGCATCTCAAGGCAAAAAAGGCAAGGTTAGTTCCTTTTTCCCACCTTATCGGAGCTGATGGCCCAAACTCAGCCGTTGCAATGGGGAACCAAATGGCTTTAAAAAAAGATTTTTGGGTTGGCATCCAGGCAAGGGCATATCTTCCTAATGAAAATATTGTAAAATTCTTTCCTGCTTTGGGAACATATGCCTGGATTGTTCCGGAAAATAAGGATATTGTCAGGATTGGTGTGGTTGGAGCAAAAGGATCCAACTTAAACAGTATTTTTAGGCAGTTTATTCATTCTCAGAGAATTAAAAAAATTATTGATTATCAAGGCGGGATAATTCCTAAATTTAATCCAAAGCAATTGCTTCAAGCCGGAAATATCTATCTTGTTGGGGATGCAGCCTCGCAAGTTAAGGCAACTACTGGCGGCGGCATTATTCAGGGTTTGATTGCATCAGAATGCTTAGCCACTTCAGTTG
>CAZGZA010000019.1:3546-19352 GCA_964529655.1 uncultured Methanosarcinales archaeon
CGTGCAAGAAGCTGTCTCGTGATCTTTGGCTCCATTTGATGATGCGCAAAGTTATGGAGAACATTCACCAGGATGAGTGGGAGAGAATGTTATCCTACTTTCAGAAAGAGTCTTTAAGGGGTATACTGGAAAAGTATGAAAGAGAGTATCCCTCAAAATTCCTGCTTCAGATGGCTATTGTTGAACCAAGGTTATTTTTGTGCGGATTTAGAGCAATGCTGCTATTTCTAAAAACGTATGCGGAAAGAGCCAGTGACTCACACGAGCGCAAAGCGAGTGTGTTCTAGCCACCACCGCACGAGCGGATGTTGCACGAGCTTTCCGCATACAATAAACCAACAATTATTTAAACCATCAGAGATTACCTTTAAATCAGTGAGTGCAGCATGGCTAAACAAATACTACAAAAAGACCCAAAAATGGAAAAGCTGCAGCAGCACCATCGTCAGCTGCAGGCAATTGACCAACAGATGCGGCAGCTGCAGGAAAACCTTATGCATCTTGACAGGCAGAGGGCTGATATGGTTTTAGTTCAGCAGACTCTTGATGATATCCAACAAACAAAGTTAGGAAGCGAGGTGCTAATGCCCGTTAGCTCTGGCATTTTTGTAAAGGCAGAGCTGAAAAATAACACTGAATTGGTTGTTAATGTAGGGAGCAATACCCTTGTTGAAAGAACAGTTGATGAAACAAAAAGGATTGTTACAGACCAAATGGGGGAGATTAAAAAGCTTGTTGAGGAGCTTGAAAAACAGCTGCAGAGCCTTGCCGAGGAGGGGCTCAGAATTGAAAAAGAGATAAGGGCAAAATAAAATGTTTCAGTTCTTAAAAGAGAAGCTGAAAAAAGCTGTTTCTACCTTTAGCAAACGCGCTGAGCAGGAGGCAGATGAGGGGGCAACAACAGAAACAGAGCTTGAAATTGAGCAGGAACTAAAAGAAGAGCCAAAAAAAGAGGCACCTACATTAAAGATTTCTAAGGAAGAAAAGCCAAAAGGGCTTGTTCAGGTTGAAAAAGAGCTTTATAAAATAGAAAAAGAGGTAAAGCAGGAGCTTGCAAATGAACAGCGCAAAAAAAAGGGGCTGTTTGAAAAGATATTTGGCAAAAAAGAAGCATCTCTGGCGGCAGAAGCTCATGTTGAAGCGGTTCATACCGGTGAAGAGGAGATAAAAAAAGATGAAGTCTATCTTCAGGAGGAAGCGCTGGAAGAAGCTCTAAAGAGCGAAATTAAAGTTGAAGGTGCAAAATTAGAAGACAAAAATGTGGAGTTAGAGGCAAAAGCGCTTGTTGAGGGCAGGAGCACAGAAGTGCTAAAAAAAGAGGAAAAAAGCGAGCTCAAAGAGGAAACAGAAGAAGAAAAGAAGTTTGTGCGCGAGCTTCAGGAAAAAATCAAGAGGGCACAGCTAAAGCCGCCAAAGGATGAGTGGAAAAAGGAGCGGGAGGGCATCATAAAAAGAATTGCAGAGAGGGTTACTACAAAAAAGATATCAGGCGCGCAGTTTGAGGAATTCTTCTGGGAGCTTGAGGTTGCCATGCTTGAAAATAATATTGCTGTTGAGGTGATTGAAAAAATAAAAGAGGACCTTAAACGCGAGGTTGTTAATGTTCCTATAAAGCGCGGACGGATTCAGGAAACCATTTTTATGGTGCTAAAGGAGTCCATTAAAGGGTTGTTCAAGGAGCAAAAGCTTGATTTAGCAAAAAGAATTGAAAAGAAAAAGCCATTTATTATTTGTTTTGTTGGAATTAATGGAAGTGGAAAAACAACCACAATTGCAAAGTTTGCAAATATGCTCAAAAAACAGGGTAAAACTGTCGTGCTTGCTGCATCAGACACATTTAGGGCAGCGGCAATAGACCAGCTTGAGATGCATGCAAATAAGCTTGGCATTAAAATAATAAAGCAGGACTATGGAAGCGATGCCGCCGCTGTTGCATTTGATGCAATTAAGCATGCTGAGGCCAAAAAGGATGACACAGTCCTTATCGATACAGCCGGAAGGATGCACAGCAATACCAACCTTGTGGATGAAATGAAAAAGATTGTCAGGGTTGCCAAGCCAGATTTAATCCTATTTATTGGGGAGAGCATAACAGGAAATGACTGTGTAGAGCAGGCAAAGCGCTTTAATGATGCGATTGGCATTGATGGTATAGTGCTGTCAAAGGCTGATGTTGATGAAAAGGGAGGTGCAGCTATTTCTATAAGCTATGTTACAAAAAAGCCTATTCTCTACCTTGGTGTTGGGCAGGGCTATGACGACTTAGAGGAGTTTAATGTCCAGAAAATACTAAACTCTATAGGGTTGATATAATTTGATTAATAGAACTAGCCCCGCTCGGACATTCGTAAAGCTGTTTTAACGCTTTAAAACAGCTAATTTCGAACCGAGGTCACAAGGTCCAGAGCCTTGTATGCTTGACCGCTACACCACGGGGCTGTTTATACTCATTTTATCGTAAAAATTTATAAAGCTTTTTAAATAAAGGCAGATTAGTGGGATTTATCAAGAGATAAACTGGTCTACAGAGGCTTGTTTATACTGGCGATACGAGAATTCTTATCTTGTATCCCGGAGGATTGAATGGCACGAATGTACAGCAGAAAAAAGGGTAAAGCAGGAAGCAAAAAACCCCTGAAAAAGGTAAAGCCGTCATGGCTAAGGTATAAGCCAAAAGAGGTAGAGCTGCTAATCGCAAAGTTTGCAAAGGATGGAAAAACCAGCTCACAAATCGGGCTAATCCTAAGGGATTCATATGGAATTCCAAATGTCAAGCTTATCATCGGGAATACTGTTTCAGCAATATTAAAGGAAAAAAAACTGCTGGGGGATATTCCGGAAGATTTAATGGCGCTTGTCCGAAAGGTTGTGCTTGTGCGAAAGCATATGGAGAAAAACCACAAGGATATGACTGCTTTAAGAGGATTGCAGCTAACCGAATCTAAGATTAAGCGCATGGTCAAATATTATAAACGCATTGAAACACTGCCTCTTGGCTGGAAGTACGACGCAGAAAGCCTTAAGCTGTATGTAGGTTAGTTTTCCAGCAATGGACAACACTAATCTATTTCAAGAGCGCTTATCGGCTTCAGCAAGGCAGTTTGCCTCTATCGACAAAAGGGAGACCATTAGGGTGGTCTCCCATTTTGATGCTGATGGCATCAGCGCATGCTCAATTCTGCTAAAAACCCTTCAGCTTCAAAACAGAAACTATCTGGTTTCTATTTTAAACCAGCTTAACAAAAACAGCCTGCAGGAGTTGGCGGGAGAGAGCTATAACACTTATATATTTACAGACCTTGGCTCAAGCCAGCTGTTATTAATTGAAAAATACTTAAAGGGAAGAAATATATTTATTCTGGACCACCACTATCCGCAGAGCAGCACAACCAGCTTTGTGCATGTCAACCCGCATTTATTTGGCATTGACGGCTCAAAAGAGCTGAGCGGCGCTGGTGTAGTCTATTTATTCTGCAAATCTCTCTGCCCTTCAATAAAGTTAGCGCATCTTGCTGTTATTGGTGCAATCGGGGATGTTCAGGAACAGAATAATTTTTGCGGGCTAAACAGCCAGATTCTTAATGACGCCCAGCGCCAGGGAAAAATTAGCGTTGCAAAGGGCTTAAGGTTTTTCGGACGGCAGACCAAACCGCTTGCTAAACTGCTGGAGTACAGCAGCGATTATCATATTCCCGGCATAAGCGGCTCAGAGGAGGGCACAATCAACTTTCTTATGAATGCAGGCATTGACGTGACAAAGGACAAAAAATGGCGCATGATTAGCGACTTAAGCGACGAGGAACAAAAAAGGCTTACAGCCGCAATCATCATAAAAAGGGCTAACGAACCATGTCCTGAAAATATTATAGGAAATATCTACACATTAACCGAGGAGGAGGAAGGGACTCCTATGCGGGATGCAAAAGAGTTTGCAACCCTTCTAAATGCATGCGGCAGATTGGGAAGAGCGTCGCTTGGCATCGGCGTTTGTCTGGGCGATATTACACTTAAAAAGCGGGCGCTGAAACAGATAAAAAACTACAAACGGGCGATAGTGCACGCGATGGCGTGGTATAAGCAAAACATGAAGTCAGAGAATATTGTTAAAGAAAATAATTATATGATTATTAATGCCAAAAACCATATCCCGCACACCATCATCGGAACAATTGCCTCTATCATCTCTAAATCAGGCGAGCACAAGGATATAACCTATATTCTTGCTTTGGCAAGGGAGCATGACAAGACAAAAGCAAGCCTGCGGATTGTTGGAAAGAGCGGTGCAAAAACCGCTGATATTGTTCAGCGCATAACCGCAATTACCGGGGGCGAATCAGGAGGCCACCACGATGCAGCAGGAGCGCTGATTGACACAGAAAAGGAGAATGAATTTATTAAGCTGGCAAAGGAGTTCTTTAAGGAGAGCTAAAATTCTGGTTTTGGATGTGTAAATTTCAATAAAAACCGACCCCTGGCCAAGATTCAAAAGAACCCCGGCCAGGGAAAAAGAGGTGAAGCATTAATTAAGCTATATCCCACAAAAAAGGGTCTTTATTTAAAGTTTTCTACATGTTAGTAAGCGGACAATAAAAAATTATAAATAATTTTTTAAGCATATAAAGTATTTCATACTTTATATACAAAAATAAAACATAGAATAAATCGCTTACTAACATTTGCCAGAACATAACAATTCTCAGTGTTATTTATGTCAGGCATTATTTTTAGAAATCTTTTTATAATCCCTCTTGCCTAGACCTGCAGAGGTGATAGCATGGATATTAATAAAACCAACTTTAAGAAAGCAACTGATGAAATAAGGGAGATTATTAACTGGATTGCAGTTTTTGAGGAAGAGTATGACCTGCCACAGGAAGTTGTCAGCCAGCTAAGGTCCCGTCTTGAAAAAGTAGCAAACCTTTTAGGCGCCGGCACAATAGCATAAGCTGCTCATTATTGAAAATTGATGGAGTCTAACTACAATGGCAAAAAACAATAGTGAAAAAGATTATGCCTCAGAAGAGCAGGGCATTCTTCCAGAGGAAACTTCCAGTGAGGAAGAACTCGAAATGGAAACTGGTGAAAAAGATGCAGATGTTTATACCAAGGAGGGCAGAGAGGAACTGGCTGAGAATGACGAGCTTGAGCCTTTTGAGGAGGGCTTTATGGAGGGCGAAGAGGGCAGGGGAAAGGATGCAAAATGCGCCTGCTGTGGAAAGGTGCTAAGCCAGAACAAAACCAAGGTTACAGAAATGGAGATTGACGGCGAACTTTACTTTTTCTGTTCAGAAAGGTGTGCAAAAAAAGGCCTGAAAAAGCCTGCTTAAAACAGAGCCTATTTTGATTTTGCTTTTAACAGCTTTAACAGCTCTGGCAAATTTATATTGCTTTTGATGCCTGAGCCGAGAAAATGTGTTTCAGCTGCTTCGTAGCCCCTCTGCTTTAAAAGAAAAATAAGGTCATACTTTTTAATAAGCCTGCCTAACTTGTGCTCTTTGGCAAGGGTATGCGTATCAAAAAAGCCTGTTGTTTTAATGGCAGCTTCATTGTGAAGCATCTGCAAAAATGCCTTAACTTTTGGCTCTTCTGCATTTTTTATCATTTTTCTTACAAAAGCGCAGTCGCATAGGTCGCCCGCCCATAATGGGCCGATACCTGCATTTAGGCAGTTGTGCTTTGCAAGAATTGCATCAACCAGCTTTTTGCCTTTTTTGCAGATAAAAAAAGCGCGCATATAATACCCGCTGGAATAACTAATGAGAGGGAAAAGGGCTTTATCATACTGGCCTGCAATAAGCTGCACCTTCCTGATAAGGATGCGCAACCCTATTTCATGCATTAAATAGCTATGGCACGGCACTGCCCAGTATTTTCTCCTGCAGGCTCCTGAAGATGCTCCGGCAAGGGCGGCTGTATCGGTTGCTGTCACGGCAAGAATGCCGTTGCGATTAAGCTTTTTGGCAGCAGCATCCAAAAACTGATTCGGGCTTCCAAACGGGTCGATATCAATATAATCAAAACCTCTGCTTTTTAAGAGAAATAAGCTGGTATCCTCATTTGATAGCTGAATCTTTTTTGTTAGCCTAATCTTATTAAGCTTAAGATTTAACCGCATTGTTGCGGGAAACCCCCTCTTTATGTCGTTTATGCAAATAACCTTGATTTTCTCCTGCGGCAGCTCCTTTATCAAACGCAGGCTTCTTACACCAGAACCTGCAAGCGGGTCTGCCACCCTTAGCCTGTTACCAGCAGCTGTTTTCAGCAATAAAACTGAGATATCCCTATTCAAAGCCATTATCGGATTGTAGAAGACCGGCATTTTTTTAGAGACAACGCTCGCCGGAGATACATTAATTACAACAGCACCCTCTCTAATTTTAACCATAAGCAAACCTGTTTAGGATACCGACTCATGCACCCTTTCATTGATATAATCAAAATTAAAAAGATATTTTTTGCCTGATTTAACCTCCTTGAGCTTCACTTTTCTCTTAATCTCCAGCACTTTCATCTGCTGGCCGTGCAGAGATATTACCTGCCCGACCCTAAAGGTTGGAATTCGAATTAGAACAGTAAGCTTATAGACATTCCTGCTGGTAGTCCGATTAACAGAATGAAGCCTAACGCTTGTTTCAAGATATGCCTTAAACTTCTGCTTAAGCTTCTGCCCAAGATTCAACAAAAATCTTTTGTCGCTAAAATAAATATCCCTGCCGCCAGAAATATTTTTTTCCTTAGCAATCCTCACCCTTGGTGTTTCAGCTATCCTTTGGGCTATGTAATCAAGCACAGCTTTGCAGGGGTTCCTCAACTGCAGGATTCCCTCATAATACCCGCTATGCTTTCCGGCAAGAGGGGATTGCGCGCTCATCATGGCATACAGATAAAAACATAATCTTTATAAGCCTTCGCAAAGTAAAAGATAGCTATGAATGTCAGAGCGGCACTAAAAAAAGTGTGGCATTTCATCTGGGAGGACAATAGCATCTGGAGCTGGATTGTCAATGTAATACTAGCTTTTGTCATTATCAAATGGATATTATACCCTGGCATGGGGCTTATGCTTGGAACAACCCATCCAATTGTGGCGGTTGTATCCGGAAGCATGGAACATGATGGAAGCTTTGACAAATGGTGGAACAGTGAATGCTTAAACGGCAACAAAAAAACACAGGCAGAAATATATGAATCATACCGCATTACAAAAGAGCAGTTTAGCGGATTCAGGTTTCGCAACGGCTTTAACGAGGGGGACCTGATGATTATCAAAAAGGCAAACTCCCCACGGTTAGGGGATGTTACCATCTTCAAAACCGATAGTGTTGCCGAGCCGGTCATACATAGAATAGTAGGTTTAAACAGCCAAAACCTAAAAACAAAAGGAGACCATAACTGCGGAAGCTCTGGCTTTGAGGAAAACATACCACAAGAAAAGCTGATAGGCAGAGCTGTTGCGCGAATCCCATATTTAGGCTGGATAAAAATTCTGTTCACAAAAATAGTGCAGACTATTGCAGGATGGTGGTAATATCATGGGATTATTCTGTCCAAAATGCGGCTCTTTATTGCGCTCTGTTGAGAAAAAGGGCAGAAATGTAATGGGATGCTCATGCGGCTACAGTGAGGAGGGCTGCGAGGAAATCCAGCTAACTGAAAGAGGCAACAAAGAGGAAGAATTAGCAATAGTTGAAAGGGATGAAGAGATTTACCCTTTAATTAAGGCTGAATGCCCAAACTGCGAGGCAACAGAGGCCTTTTTCTGGACAGTACAGACAAGAGCGGGTGATGAGCCTGAAACAAAATTTCTTAAATGCAAGAAATGCAAACACACATGGAGAGATTACGATTAAAAGATAAACTGCAAGAAGCTATTATGCAACCGGAATTTTTGAGAGAGGTAATCAACATAAAAGTCAAGCCCAATGCCCCTAAAACCCAAATTGTTGAGAGCAACCCTGCAAAGAATCTCTTAATTATAAAAATAAAAGCGTGCCCTGAACACGGAAAAGCCAATATTGAGCTGCTAAAGTTTCTGGCAAGGTATACAGGAAAAAAGGCACGGATTATTTCTGGATTCACAAAAAGGGAAAAACTGGTTGAGATTTACTGAAACCCTGCAAGTGTTTTTTGGTCTTGGTCAAACTTCTCTTTTTGCTTTGGCGGCTTAACCATAACAAACTGGAAGCCATAGTCCTCAAGCATTGCCTTGGCATTAGGGGTGATTCTTGGGCAGGCAAGGACTCCCCTAACTCTCAAAATACCCTTTGATGACTTTACCTTTTCAACATATCGTTTAAGCTGCGAAACTGCCTTAAAATCCCCGGTATAGCGTTTGCACTCAACAACAACAAGGTTGTTATTCTTGTCATATCCAAATAAGTCAATAAACCCATATTTTGTATGCTCCTCACGGCTTAATGGCTTAAACCCTGCCTCGATTAGTGATGGATTTTCGTAAAGCATCAGCGCCATATCCTTTTCACTGCCGCTTAGCTGGATGGATTTATTATCTTCAAGATTGTAGGACTCAAAAAAATGAAGCTGAACAATCCGGATATCAAGAAATTCTTTGCATGCGAGATTACGGCAGTTAAGAAACAAAACCCCCTTATCAAAGTTCATACTATAGGTGGTAGCTGGCTTCATATAGTTAACAGGATTGTTTCCAGTTGGCTGGTGAATTATCATTGACTGGTCTGCTTTGATTAAAAGAAACCTGTCGCCAAGCTCAAGGTAGGACTCAGCCCTGCCAGAATACCATATCTCACATTTGCAGCAGATGACAATAGACTCATTTTTGTTAATGCCTGCCTCAAAAAGGAGGGGGTATTTCTCAAAGCTGTCCATGCAGGTTATATACCTGGGAGGGAATAAAAATTTTGCGGTATCGTGTGCCTA
Organism: uncultured Methanosarcinales archaeon; assembly: GCA_964529655.1. GTDB lineage: Archaea > Nanobdellota > Nanobdellia > Woesearchaeales > JAGWAF01 > CAZGZA01. Next base: position 12,445 of record CAZGZA010000019.1, read on the forward strand.
ATACACTCAACTAATCTTTCTTAAAAAATGAAAGCAAGAGCGATAAAATTAGAACAGAGGCTAATACAAATGCCAGGACAGCAAAAATTGAATATCCAAAATAGGTTGGAGCTGGATTTATCTGAAAAATTAATGCCCCGGCAACAATAAATGAAGCTGCAACAAGGGCAAGCGAAACCCTATCCCCTGACAAAGATAAGTCCCTGCCAAGCTTTTTTATTTCCTTATCCTCAATGTCCAGATAAAAGGTTCCTCTCTCTATTGTGTTCAGGGCAGACAGGGCTTTTGTTGGCAGTTTTTCGATAAGGTCTTTAAGCGCAAAGGATTTCTTAACTAGGTTTCTTACACTAAAATCGGTTCTAAGCTCGCCTTTAATAAGGCTTACAACATAAGGCTTGGACTCCTCAACAAAATTAAAGTTTGGGTAGAGGGTTAGGCAGGTTCCCTCAACTGTCAGGAGCGCCTTGCCGAGAACAAGCAAATTAGCCGGAAGGATAATTTTATGCCTGATGCACAGGTCCAGAATATGCATCAGCAGATTAGTTACCCGCTCATGCTTAAATGAAGCGTTCCAGCCCCTGACAAGGGAATTAAGCTCCATCCTGAATTTTGTCAAATCAGTATCTTTGCTAATATCCGCAACAGCAAGCAATGCTTCATAGATTTGAGCTACATCCTCATCAATCAAAGCAAGATAAAGCCTAATACCCTGCTCTTTTACATGGTTTGGCAGGGTGCCTGTTATGCCAAAATCCACAAGCCCGATTTTATTCTTGTTGATAATAAGTATATTGCCAGGATGAAGATCAGCGTGAAATATGTTTGTCTGGAAAACCTGCCTGATTGCCAAGTCAAATATTGCCAATGCTACACCAACACGATCAAACTTTTTATTTGAGGCAAGCAATTCAGACAGCTTCTCACCCTCAAGATATTCCAACGCCAAAACCCTGCTGGTGGTATATTTTGAATAAACCTTTGGGATTTTAATGTTCTTCGAGCCCTTAAAATTTTCATAAAAGATTTCAATGTGCCTTGCCTCAACTGTGTAGTCAAGCTCCTCTTTTGAGTAGCGGTCAAACTCCTGCACAATTTTAAGCGGGGAAAAATTATATTTGCTGAACTTTTTTTCAATCCTTCTTGCGAGCATGTACATAATCCCAATATCAGCCTCAAACAGCTTTTCCACACCAGGCCTTCTAACCTTAATAACAACATCTGAACCGTCCCTTAATCTGGCAAAGTGCGCCTGGCCTATAGATGCAGAGCCTAGCGGTGTATGCTCTATATCCTTAAAGAAATTTGAGGGCGGGCCTTTTAGCTCTGTTTTGATAATATCCTTAATTTTGTAGTATGGCGCTGGCTTAACCCTGTCCTGCAGCCTCTTAAATTCCTCACAAAAATCATTTGGCACCAAATCAGGCCTAAGGCTTAACAGCTGGCCAAGCTTAATAAAAGCGCCACCCAAATCCTCAAGAATTTTTCTCGCCCTGAACGGAAAATTATCATTAACCGGATGCTGCCTTCTCCTGAGCCTGGACCATAATGGAAGGTGGACCTTAAGATTAAGCTCGTCAACCAGATAGTCAAACCCTGCATGCGTGAGAACAAATGCAATGCGGGCAAGCCTCTTTAAAACAAGCTTATTCAAAAAATCACCTCATCAATAATATCAGATTTTATGTTTTTAAATGTTTGGTTGATGGGCACGGAGGATGCTCGTTCGTACAGTTCCACATATGTGCCATCATAAACTATTTATACGAGAAAACTTTAAATTACACATAGGATTTGGATATGAAATTTTCTAAGCTGGCGGATGTTCTTGAAATGCTTGAGAACACCGGTTCAAGCAACAAGATGAGCGAGATAGCTGCTAAATTTTTTCAGCTTGCGCCGCAGAATGAGATTGGAATAGCTGCGCATTTAATGCTGGGGGAGATTGCTCCTGCCTATACTGATATAAATATGGGCATGGCGGAGAAAATGGCGGTAAAAGCCATTGCAATAGCGTTTGGGAAAAAAGAGGCAAATGTTAGTGCAGATTTTAAGAAAAAGGGCGATATTGGATTAGCGGCAGAGGCGCTCGCAATGGGACAGGAGCAACTAACGCTAAAAGAGGTTTTTAAAGGGTTTCATAATATTGCAAAATCCTCTGGAACCGGAAGCCAGGAAAAAAGAGTTAGGATATTAGCCCAACTCTTAAAAAAGGCAAATAGAAGAGAGGCACGATACCTGGCAAGGATTATTGTCGGAACCCTGCGGACAGGAGCTTCAACAATGACAATATTGGATGGGCTGGCAATAGCATTTACCGGAGCGAAAAAAAACAGGACAGCGATAGAAAGAGCATACGACCTTAACCCGGATATTGGGATTATAGCAGAACAGCTGGCAAAAAAAGGCCTAAAAGGAATTAAAACAATAATAACCATAGGCAGGCCGATAAAGATGATGCTCTGCCAAAGAATACAAAACCTTAGCGATATAAAGAAAAAAATGGGTTTGGCGGCTGTTGAGGATAAGCTTGATGGAGAGAGAATACAGGCACATTGCGACGGCACGCATATCACACTCTTTTCACGAAGAATGGAGAATATAACCGCCCAATTTCCTGATGTGGTTGAGGCATGCAGAAAGAATGTTAAAGCAAAAAACTACATAATTGAGGGCGAAGTCGTCCCAATAGATAAAAAAGGAGGTATACTATCCTTCCAGCTGTTAATGCAAAGACGAAGAAAGCATAACATCAAAGAGTACATAACAAAAATTCCTGTGCGCTACTTTGTTTTTGATTTGCTGCTTTTGGAAAATAAGCCCTATCTACAGGAACCCTATCCCACACGAAGAAAAAAACTTGAGAATATCATAAAGAACAGTTGGCACATCCAGCTAATCAGAAATAAAATAACCTCCAACATTGATGAAATCAAAAAGTTTTTTGAAACAGGAGTTCAAAAAGGCACGGAGGGCGTTGTAATAAAATCCTGCGCCAAAGAATCAGTATACAAAGCAGGCACAAGAGCCTGGCTTTGGGTAAAATGGAAGCAGGAATACGCTAAAGGATTAAGGGATACCTTTGACTTAGTGGCGGTGGGCGCATTTTCAGGAAAAGGCAGACGAAAGTCCGGATATGGGGCTTTGTTATGCGCAGCCTACAACAAAAATAGAGATTTGTTTGAAACCTTCTGCAAGATTGGAAGCGGATTTACAGACAAACAACTGGCCGAACTTCCTAAAAAATTCAAAAAGCTTATTGTAAAAGAAAAGCCAAAAAACGTTTCAGCGGTTGCGAGGCTAAATGTTGATTCCTGGTTTGAGCCAAAGATTGTAGTTGAGGTTTTAGGTGCGGAAATCACAAAAAGCCCGATTCACAGCTGCGCAAAAGATAATGATTACGGGCTTGCACTAAGATTTCCAAGATTTTTAAGATATAGGGAAGACAAAAAAGCAGAACAGGCAACAACTGTTGATGAGATCATAAAAATCCACCGCTGGCGGATTTTTAGGATGCCAAAAACAGCTGTATCCCCAACTTAAAGATGTGGGTTTAGCTGTTTTTGAGCATAAAACAAATGGCAAAAAAGAGGAAATCCTGATGCACGAAAAATCCGCTGGAGTGGTGGTATACCACAGAAAAGGAGGGGCTGTCAAATATTTAATCCTGCACTATAAAGCAGGCCACTGGGATTTTCCAAAAGGCCACATAGAAAGGGGTGAGAGTGAAGAGGTTGCTGCAGAAAGGGAGGTAACAGAGGAGACTGGAATTAAAAACCTGGAATTTGAATTGGGATTTAAAGCAGGAATCCACTATTTTTTCAGAAAAAACAGGCAGGTAATATCCAAGGATGTTACATTCTTTATGGCGGGTAGCGCCGCAAAAACAGTAAAATTATCCTTTGAACATAAAGGGCACAGCTGGCTTAGCTATACAAAAGCATTGAACAAGCTAACTTATCCCACTGCAAAGGATATACTAAGAAAGGCGCATGCATTTTTAAAAACGAGGATGAAAAAATGAGCAGGAATAAAGAGGTAGCGGCTATCCTCTACAGAATGGCAGATGTGCTTGAACTTGAGGAGGTTGAATTCAAGCCAATGGCATACAGAAATGCAGCGATGGCGATAGAAAACCTAACAGAGAACATTGAAGACATCGCAAAACAAGACAGACTTGAAGAAATAGCAGGAATCGGAAAGGGCATTGCGGCAAAGATAAAGGAGTTTCTTGCAACAGGCGGCATAAAAGAACTGGAAAAAGAGGAAAAAAAGATGCCTGTAAAGGCAGAGGAATTAATGCAGGTTGGGGGTGTAGGGCCAAAAACAATAAGAGCGCTCTATAAAAAATTGAAAATAACCAACCTAAAAGAGCTTGAAAGCGCTGCAAAAAAACACGAAATTCAGGCGCTAGCTGGATTTGGTGAAACAACAGAAACAAATATACTAAGGTCAGTAGAATTTGCAAAAAAGGCAGGAAAAAGAATGCTGCTGAGCGAAGCGCTTCCAGAGGCAGAGGCAGTTGCAGAACAGCTAAAAAATTCCGGGCTGATGAAAAATGTAACCATTGCCGGATCAATAAGAAGAAGAAAGGAAACCATCGGGGATGTTGACATATTAGCGGCTTCTGCAAATCCCAAATATGCAGTTGAATTTTTCACAACAAAAATCAACGGCATTATTAGAGTGCTGGCAAAAGGCCCTACAAAGGCCTCAATAATGCTGAAAAACAGGCTGCATGTTGACCTAAGGATTCTAGCTGAAAAAAGCTTTGGAGCCGGGCTTCAGTATTTTACAGGAAGCAAAGAACATGGCATCCACACAAGAAAGATAGCAATAAGCATTGGATGCAAACTAAGTGAATATGGGCTATTTCGGGGTGCAAAACAAATAGCAGGAGAGAATGAAGGAGGTATCTATAAAAAACTGAGAATGCAATATATTGAACCAGAGCTTAGAGAGGATAAAGGTGAGATAGAGGCGGCACTAACGCACAGCCTTCCAAAGCTGGTTGCGCTTAGGGATATCAAGGGTGATTTTCACGCTCATACAAAAGCAAGCGATGGAGAATACAACATCAGAGAAATGGCTGAGGCAGCGCTGAGACAGGGCCTAAAGTATATCACTATAACAGACCATACAAGGGGATTAAAGATTGCAGGAGGCTTAACAGGCAGAGAGCTGCTAAAACAAAAGGATTGGATAAAAGAGCTAAACAAAAAAATCAGGGGAATAAAAATATTTTCAGGAGCAGAGGTAAATATACAAAAAGACGGAACTCCTGATATTCGTGATGGCGTGCTAAAAAAGCTGGATGTTGTTATAGGCTCGATACATTCAGGATTTAAGGAGTCAAGGGAAAAAATAACAAAAAGAATATGCACTGCAATGGAAAATCCTTATATACACATCATAGGGCATCCAACCGGGCGTTTACTCCAAAGAAGAGAGGCTTACAACCTTGATTTTAATAAAGTATGCAAGACAGCAGCTAAAACAGGAACATGTTTAGAGATTAATGCCCACCCAAGCAGAATTGACCTGGGGGCTGAATTGATTAAAATAGCGGCAGAAAACCATGTAAAGCTGTCGATTGGGACAGACAGCCACAGCATAAACCATTTTAAGTTTATGGAATTCGGGGTTTATGCTGCAAGAAGAGGGTGGTGCACTGCAAAGGAGCTGGCAAACACAAGAGAGGCATCACAGGCTCTAAAATGGCTGGAGAAAAGATGACAGCAGGTAGAATTCAAAGTTGTCAGAAAGGTATTTAAACAAGGCCAATATAAAACCTGATAATGCAGGAAAACTACAAAGCAATATTAAACAGGCAAATTCCAACAAGGCTTCAAACAAGGGAGTTTTGTGTGCTGTTAAACCTTGTCAAGAAAAGAAACCTCAACAACAAAGAATTACTGGCCAACTGCCTAAATGAAAGAGAGGCTGAAATCAAGAAATGGCTGGCAATGCACAAGCAAGGTGTTGTAGGAGCCGCAAGAAAGCAAAAAACAAGCGAGTTGAACTTTATTTCTTTTGTAAAAACAAGATTCTTCCCGTACCTTAGCTGATAGCAGACAATGGCTGAAATTGAGGTTGATATTGCGCGCTTTTGCAGAAGCATGCTTTCCAAAAGCATCGGCTTAATGTTTTCAAAACCAAAAAATATTGTTCTTGAATTCAAAAAACCCAGACAAATTGGGCTGCATATGCTGTTTGTATTCTATCCAATAGATGTGCTTTTTTTAGATGAAGATAGAAGGATTGTTGAGATAAAGGAAAACTTCAAGCCTTTCAGCTCCAGAGAAAAAGCAAAATATGCTGTTGAAATAGGAAAAGAAAAAAAGAATAAAAAATTTAAGGTTGGGGACAAGCTAAAATTCAGATGGCAGCCATGCGTGTTGAAAGCTCGCTCGGATAGTCATAATCTCTCAATTGGTTAGTTAACAAGATAGGTCACTAATGAATCGTTCATAAATAAGGCAAAATTGAACGTTTTAATCGCAACCTTTATTAAAAAATCTTCCACCTTCATTTCTTATAAAAAAAATTTGCACGACTAACGACGACGTACCCCACAGGAGGCCCAGTCGTTGAAGTAGCCGTTGACATAGAACCTGACGAAGTCGCCACGAGCCACAGGCCGCACAACACCATCAAGAGGCAAATAAACTTGTGCTCTTGAATTTCCTTCCTGTATTGTTTTAGGCAATTGATTAAAAGAACGACCATACATAAACTTAACAAACTTATCCTCAAACTCCCTCAAATCAATGTGGGTAGTTGATTTCTTTCTGTTTATGTTAAATGTTTCTTTACCAGCACAATCAACTTGGCTACCTTGAACAATATATTTATTGCTACTCTTATCCCAAACTAAATTTTTAGGGTCAACATAAGCAACCAAAACATCA
>CAZGZA010000020.1:0-18926 GCA_964529655.1 uncultured Methanosarcinales archaeon
GTTTTTTGTGGAAAACAAAAGTTTTTTTGTGGAATTACAAAGTAATTTTTGGCTCCAAAAAGTTCATAAGCAAAGCGAATGAACTAGGCGACGAAGTCACCGTAAGCTTTGCTTTTTGTGGAATCCACGGGATTTTTAGGGTGCCAAAAATCTGAAAGATTTTTGAGCATTTCGTTAAAAGTTCAGTGAAATTCCCGCCTACCGCTTTTTGCACAAGCCGAAATATTTAAATAGGTATTGTACTTACATGTACTTACAGGTGATATTTTGGCCATTAAATTCAGCGAACACGCCCGTTTAAGAATGGTCGAGAGGGGTGTTAGTGAAGAGGAAGTGATTATGGCCATCAAAAGCGGCAGCAAACACCTGTTGCAAAACAAGATTGTAGCTGATTTCCGCTATTTTAGTGTAGTTTACAAAAAAATTGGCCGGGACCTGTTTATTATCACGGTTCAACCAAGGTGGTAAAAATGATTTGTCCAGTTTGCGAAAAAGGAAAGCTAGTCAAGGGAAAAATCAAAGAAAATATGTTTGGCGTTTTTTTAGGTGAATTTCCAGCCGAGATTTGCACTAAATGCGGCGAATCTTTTACTAATGAGGAAACCACAAAACAGATTGAGGAGGCGGCTAAAAAGAAAGGCCTTTGGGGTTTAGGCAAGAAGACTAAAATCACCCGCTCCGGCAATTCTTTAGCGGTAAGAATTCCTCAAGCCATCGCCAAATACCTGCATCTTAAAGAAGGCGAAGAGACTTTTATTTATCCCGCAGACAAAAGGATTATCATTGAGCCGAATTAAATTTCCGATTTTATGCTACAATAAATAACGAGCAGAGAACGCCGCAAAAGCAAAAGTTTTATAAATACCTACAAAATTCGAGTGCTGATGATATGTCTATCTTTCTATGAGGTATGACTATAGCTCATAGCGAGATGGCTGTCTGGGTCGGGTGCCCTGGTAGTGTAGCCTGGCACAAGGATAAGTCCTTGCAGGAACTATCATGAAGCCCTGTCGAGATTATATCGCAGAAAGGCTTCGACCCGGGTTCAAAACAGTTTTTAGAATTAAAAACTGGGAATTTCCCGGCCAGGGCGTTTCCACTCTTGGGCCGGTAGCTCAGCCTGGAGAATTGCTTCGGGCAATAGAGCACCTGACTTTTAATCAGGTGGTCGCGGGTTCGAAAACAGCTCTGGAATATTCCAGGCAGGACGATTGTCCCGTCCGGCTCATGCTTAAGGAATAAAAATGGCAAAGTTCAAGGTTTCCCAGCATATATTAGTGCCCAAGCACTCAAAGCTTTCAGAAACCGAGAAAAAAGAGGTGCTGGCAAGGTATTCCATCTCGGTGAATGACCTTCCAAAAATTCTGACAAAAGATCCTGCAATTGCGCATTTAGGCATAAAAGAGGGTGATGTTATAAAAATAGAGCGCAACAGCCCAACTGCAGGAGACTACATCTTTTTCAGGAGGGTCTCAAATGCATGAGTACTCAAGCGCTTTATTAAAAAAGTACTTCGAGGATTACTCTTTTGTAAAATTAAACATTGATTCTTTTAATGATTTTGTCAAGAACAAACTGCAGATAATTGTTGATGAAAATAAAGAGCACGAACCAACTGTTATTCCGCAGAATGTTGATGAATTCAAGATAAGGCTTGACAAGATAGAAATCAAGAAGCCTGAAATAACTGAGGCGGATGGCGCAAAAAGATTTATCTACCCAAATGAAGCGCGCTTAAGGAAACTAAGCTATTCTGCACCAATCTTTCTTGAAATCAGCGCCCACATTAACGGCATACAGCGCGAATCATTTTCCACACAGATAGGCAGCCTTCCTATCATGCTAAAAAGCGATTTCTGCCACCTGAACAGGCTAGACAGAGACGGGCTTATTGCAAAGGGCGAGGACCCTGAGGACCCGGGAGGCTATTTTATTATCAACGGCACAGAAAAGGTTTTGATTTCAATTGAAGACCTTTCCGCCAATCATTTTTTCGTTGAGTCAGCAACTGGTGTAAGCGATTTCACTGGCAGGGTTTTCTCAGAGCAGGGTTCACTAAAAATACCCCATACAGTTGAAAGAATGAAAGATGGCATTTTTTATCTCACTTTTACACGCGCCAAGAGAGTGCCAATCACTCTTGTGGTTAAGGCTTTGGGCCTGCTAAAAGATGAGGATATTGTCCGGGCTGTTTCGGCTGAAAAGCAGTTTGATGAGGTTATTGTAAACCTTTATGATTATATCAGCATCAAAACAATTGATGATGCAGTTGATGCCCTTGCCAAAAAGATGAATATCAACCAGCCAAAGGATGTCCGGGTTGAGAGAGTAGAAGATCTTCTGGACAGATACCTTTTGCCGCACATAGGAATGACAAAAGAAAGAAGGCTGCACAAGGCATACATGCTCTGCAAGATGCTGAAAAAATACATTCAGGTTGCCAGAGGGGAGGCGCTGCAGGACGACAAGGACCATTACATGAACAAAAGGCTTAAGCTAAGCGGGGATTTACTGACCGACTTATTCAGAGTTAACCTTAAAATATTGGTAGGCGATTTACTCTACAATTTTCAGAGGATTGTAAAGCGCGGGAAATTCCCGAGCATTAAAGTTATTATCCGGGACAAGCTCCTTACCTCCAGAATATACTCTGCTATGGCAACAGGCTCATGGGTTGGAGGCAGGAAGGGCATTTCCCAAAGAATTCAAAGGCTTGACCACCTGCATACATTAAGCAACCTGCAGAGGGTTGTCAGCCCGCTATCATCATCACAGGAGAATTTTGAGGCAAGAGAGCTTCATCCAACCACCCTTGGAAGGCTTTGCCCAACAGAGACTCCTGAGGGAACGCCTATTGGCTTAAGGAAAAATCTGGCTATGATGGCCGAGATTTCACGGGACTCATCAGAAACTGATGTTATTAAATCACTCAAAGGCATGGGGTTAAAGCCGCTATAAAATGGCTGAGGTTTATCTTAACAGTGTTTATATCGGAGAGGTTGAACAGCCGCGAGAGTTTACCGAACAGGTCAGAACAGAAAGGCGAAGAGGAGCACTTACATCCAACCTTAATATTTTCTTTGATGACAGAGTAAACGAGGTCAAGATATTCTGCGGCAGAGGCAGAGTCAGAAGGCCGCTTATTATTGTACGAGACAGCCAGCCTTTGATAACCGAGAAGCATATAAAACAGCTGCAAAGGAATGAAGTCAGCTGGGCTGACCTAATTGAACAGGGAGTTATTGAATATCTGGATGCAGCTGAGGAGGAAAACTCCCTGGTTGCCTTTACGCCAGAGGAGCTGACAAAAGAGCACACTCATCTTGAAATTTCGCCACTCGCAATGTTTGGATTTGTAACAACACTTGTCCCATTTGGAAATTACACCTCACCAGCAAGACTGCTTATCGGCTCAAAAAACCAAAAGCAGGCGCTTGGGCTGTATGCAGCAAACTACCCTCTAAGAATGGATATGGATGTTAATCTGCTGCATTCTCCACAAGTTCCGGTTGTTGGCAGCCTAATCCACCAGATTTCAGGATATAAAAATCACCCATCGGGCCAGAATGTTGTTGTAGCGGTAATGTCCTATCAGGGATACAACATGGAGGATGCTGTTATCTTAAACCAGGGCTCAATTGACAGGGGCCTTGGAAGAAGCTCATACTTCCGACCATGCATTACCGAGGAACTAAGATATTCCGGCGGGCTCATGGACGAAATAAGCATCCCGGACAAGGATGTTAAGGGATACAAAAGCGAGAAGGACTACAGATTTTTGGAGGATGACGGCATTATCTATCCTGAAGCAAAAGTCAAGGAGGATGATGTTCTTATCGGTAAAACCTCACCACCAAGATTTTTGAGCGGGATGGATGAATACAATCTCGCCTCTAATGTAAGGCGTGAATCATCTGTTGCCTTACGGCATGGCGAGGCGGGTGTTGTTGATTTTGTTCTAATCAGTGAAAATGAAGAGGGAAACAAACTCATCCAGGTCCGGGTCAGGGACCAAAGAGTTCCGGAAGTAGGGGACAAATTCACCTCAAGGCACGGACAAAAAGGCGTTGTCGGCGCAATTATTCCTGAGAGAGATATGCCATTCACAGCTTCAGGCATTATTCCGGACATTTTGTTTACACCCCACGGCATTCCAAGCAGAATGACCATCTCACATTTATTAGAGCTTCTTGCAGGCAAGACAGGTGCCCTGTCGGGCAGGAATGTTGATGCAACAACATTCTCGGCAGAGCCTGAGGAGGCGCTAAGGCGGGAGTTATTATCTCTAGGATTCAGGGAGGACGGCACTGAAATAATGTACAATGGAATGACCGGAGAGCAGTTCAAGGCAAGAATTTTCGTCGGCGATATGTACTATTTAAAGCTAAAGCATCTCGTTGCCAACAAGCTCCACTCAAGGGCACTAGGCCCAATACAGCTCCTCACGAGGCAACCGACAGAGGGGCGCGCAAAAGAGGGAGGGTTAAGATTAGGTGAAATGGAAAAAGACACCTTTGTTGCCCACGGCGCAAGCCTGCTGCTCAAGGAAAGGTTTGACTCAGACAAGACTCTTGTCCCTATCTGCGAGGGCTGCGGCATGGTAGCTGTTTACGACAGCTTCAGGGATAAAAAGTTTTGCACTGTCTGCGGTGAAAACACCGAGATTAACAACATAGAGATAAGCTATGCATTCAAGCTTATAATGGACGAGTTTAAATCAATGGGAATCTATCCAAAACTAAAACTAAAGAACAAGTACTAAAATGGCAAAGACAAAAGACACAGAGGAAAAACCTGCCGCCCCTATCGAAGAGAGTAAGGCAGTTGAGGAAAAAGTAAAGGAAACTCCTGAACCATTGAAGGGCGTTGAATTTGTAAGAACACATGTCCATAAACAAATTAAGGAAATTGTATTTGGACTATTAAGCCCTGCCATGATTAAGAAGATGGCCTCTGTAAAAATAGTCACTCCTGAACTTTACGATAAAGAGGGCTACCCTGTTGATGGGGGCCTGATGGACATACGCCTTGGGGTAATAGACCCGGGATTAAGATGCAAAACCTGCGGCTCAAAACTAAAGGAGTGCGTCGGCCATTTCGGCTACATAGAGCTGGCCAGGCCAAACGTCCATGTTAAGTTTGTTAAATCTATACTTGATATTCTAAGAGGAACCTGCCGTGAGTGCGGCAATGCCCTTGTTTCAAAACAAAAGGCAGACAAGCTGCGCCAGGAAATTGAAAAAATTGGGGCGGAGCGGGGCCTTGAGGCAAAAAGGGATGCTGTCAAAAAAGTTATTGCAGCATTAAAAGGCGTAACCAAGTGCCCGCACTGCAGGGCAAAACAGTACAAGGTAGACATTGAAAAACCCACCTCTTTTATCGAGGCGGAAAAAAGAATCAGCCCAATCGAAGTCAGGACGCGGCTGGAGAAGATTTCTGACGATGACTGCGCACTGTTCGGCTTTAATCCGGCATTTGCGCGGCCTGAATGGATGGTACTGACAGTGCTTCCAATTCCTCCTGTAACCATGAGGCCATCCATCACCCTAGAAAGCGGTGAAAGATCTGAAGATGACCTCACACATAAGCTGGGGGATATTGTAAGAATCAACCAGAGGCTGTTTGAAAACATTAATGCAGGAGCGCCTGAAATTATCATTGAGGATTTGTGGGATTTATTGCAATACCATATCACAACATTTTTTGACAATGAGATAGCTCAGCTTCCTCCTGCCCGACACAGGTCCGGCCAGCCTCTAAAAACATTAACTGAAAGAATTAAAAGCAAAGAGGGCAGAATAAGGCATAATCTTGCCGGCAAAAGAACCAACTACTGCGCCAGAACCGTAATCAGCCCTGACCCTATGCTTAAAATTAATGAAGTCGGCGTTCCGCTGCTTGTTGCAATGAAGCTGACAGTTCCTGAGATGGTTACTGAATGGAATATGACTTACCTGAAAAAGTTTGTTGAGAATGGCACTGATGTTTATCCGGGCGCTAACTATATTGTCAGGCCCGACGGCAAAAAAAAGAAAATTACCTCTGAAACAAAAGAGGCTTCATTAGAGGAAATCCAGCCAGGCTATGTTATTGAAAGGCATTTACTGGATGGTGATGTTGCAGTCTTTAACCGACAGCCATCCCTGCACAGGATGAGCATGATGTGCCACAGAGTCAAAGTTTTGCCATACAGGACATTAAGATTAAACCCGACTGTCTGCAAACCATACAATGCTGACTTTGATGGCGATGAAATGAACCTGCATATTCCCCAGACAGAGGAGGCCAGAGCTGAGGCAGAGATACTCATGGAGGTTCAGACACAGCTTATTTCACCGGGTTTTGGCTTAAGCGTAATTGGCTGCACCCAGGATGCTGTTTCAGGAAACTATATGCTTACCAAGCTGCTCGAGCTGCCAAGGCATGAAGCAGCGGATTTATTATTAAGCATTGGCGCTACAGCATTATACAAACTCCCGGAAAAAAAGACAGTAAACGGCAGAGAAATCTTCAGTGTATTGCTTCCGGACGATTTTAGTTTTACAGGCAAATCAAAATCAGGAGAGAGGGTTATAATTAAAAAAGGCTATCTTACAGAGGGTGTTATGGATGCCGCCACTCTTGGCGGAGGCACAGGCATCATGCTCAGAAACCTCCATAAACAGTACGGCCCTGACAGAACAATAGAGCTGCTGCACAGCTTCTTTAAGCTTGGAGTCATGGTTTTGACAAGGTTTGGATTTTCAACATTAATCTCTGACACCGACCTTCCTGAAAATGCAAAGGCCATGGTCAGCGAAGCTTTAAGCGAGGCAGAGGCGGTAATCAACAGCCTTATTATAACATTCAAGGAACATGAACTTGAGATATTCCCGGGAAGGACAATGGCGGAAACACTTGAGCTAAAAATACTCGAGGTTCTTAACAAGGCAAGAAACAAATGCGGAGAAATTGTTGCAAAATACGCCAACCAAAAAAGCCACACAATCCTAATGGCAGAATCCGGGGCAAGAGGCAAAGCCCTGAACCTGGCACAGATGGCAGCGGTTGTAGGCCAACAGGCAATGAGAGGCAGGCGCATTGACCACGGATATATTGGCAGGACACTCTCATGCTTTAAAAAGGGAGAGCTAGGCTCTGCTGCCCGAGGCTTTATCAAGAACGGATTTAAGCAGGGGCTTACACCACAGGAATTTTTCTTCGGCGCCATGACCGGCCGGGATTCATTAATGGACACTGCTTTAAGAACGCCAAAATCAGGATATTTATATAGACGGCTTGCCAATGCAATGCAGGACCTGAAGATTGAGTATGACAGCACTGTCCGTGATGCAAGCGGCAAAATCATACAGTTTAACTACGGCGAGGATGGCCTTGATGTTGCCAAAACAGAAAAAGGAAGGATTAATATCCAAAAAATAATTGAGGAAAACTAAAATGAAGAAAGAGCTTAAGCCCTATGAGGGCATAATCCCGCTAAAACTTTTGAATGAGCTTGAGGAATCATGCCCGGCCTCAAAACTGGCAAAGGTTGCCAAAAAGGTTTCAGAGGAGTTCTCTGAGTCAAAAATCCAGCCGGGAGAGGCTGTCGGCCTTGTTGCAGCAGAGTCAATTGGAGAGCAGGGCACGCAAATGACGCTAAACACATTCCACTTCGCCGGGGTTGCTGAAATGAATGTTACAATGGGCTTGCCAAGAATTATTGAAATTTTTGACGGAAGAAAAGAAATCCAAACCCCAATGATGGCAATCTACCTCAAATCCCCATACAGCAAGGGCAAGGACATCAAAAAGGTTGCTTTCTCAATCAAGGAAACAAAATTAGCGGAGTTTGTTACTGAATTTATAATCAACATCGCGGATTTTAAAATTGAAGCAAGGCTTAACAGCGAGAAAATGAAAGCAATGGTTGTTTCACCATTAAAGGTTGAGGGTGAGGTCAAGAAAAAAATCAAGGCAGCAATCGTCTCCTTAAAAGACAATATCCTCACAGTTAAACTAAAAAACAAGGATGCAAAAACCCTTAACGAGATTTATGCGCTTAAAGAAAAGCTTAAGGAAGTGCATGTCAAAGGCATAAAAGACATTCACCAGGTCTTGCCGGTAAAAAGAAAGGATGAGTTTATTATTATTACCGCCGGCTCAAACCTTGAAAAGGTGCTGGAGCTGGATTTCGTAGACGGCTCCAGAACAGTCTCAAACGATATTTATGAAATTGCATCTATCCTAGGCATAGAAGCTGCAAGGCAGGCGATTATTGATGAGGTTTTCAAGGTTATTGAAGCGCAGGGATTAAATGTGGATATACGGCATATAATGCTCGTTGCCGATACAATGTGCACCGGAGGCGTTATAAAAGGGATTACCCGTTACGGTGTTGTCTCTGAAAAGGCATCGGTACTTGCACGGGCAAGCTTTGAAACCCCTATCAAGCACATTATAAGCGCCGCTTTAGTGGGAGAGGTTGATGAGCTCAACTCTGTTGTGGAAAATGTTATGCTAAACCAGCCAGTTCCTATCGGCACCGGACTAAGCAAGGTTGTTGTAAAGGGAAGCTCAGAGGAAGATAAAAATGGCAAATAAAGCTGAAAGCAGGATTAACGAAATTAAAAAACTGCTTGGGACAAAAAAATTAATAATCGGGACAGAAAGAACAATAAAGAAATTAAAACAAGGCGGGATTGCAAGAGTCTATCTTGCCGCAAACACCAGCGAAAAAATAAAGGGGGACATCCAATATTACTGCGGGCTTGGCGGTGTTGAGTTTGAACTTCTTTCAAAATCCAACGAGGATTTGGGGGCGTTCTGCAAAAAGCAGTTCAAGATTTCTGTTTTAAGTGTTGCTAAAGAATAAAATAACCATGGCAAGAATAATTCTTGACGAAAAAATAATAAAGTTTTCCTCGCTCTTTGAATCGCTTACCGGCGCACGACTTAAGGACTGCTTTGTTGATGATATCATCATTTTTGTTGTTGAGCCAGGCGAGGCTTCAAAGGCTGTCGGAAAAAACGGCTTTTTTGCCAAAAAGCTCGAGCATATTCTTAATGCCAAAATTAAGATAGTGGAGTATGCCGATGACCTGGCTGTTTTCATCCAAAAGCTTATGTTTCCCGCCAAGATCAGAGAGGTTTTTCTTGAGGGCGATATCTGCACAATAATCCCTCTCGACCTCAACAGCAGGGGACTAATGATAGGCAGGAATGCCCAGAACCTAAGAAATTATGAGCGCATTGTGCAGAGATATTTTAAAATCGTGGAGCTAAAAGTCAGGTAGCGGGAATAACACTTCAGCATCCTGAAGTGGGTCAATAAAAATTCTGTTTTTATAAGTGCATACGGGAAAATACTTTCCTCAGTTCCGGCTACCTGCCTCCCTGCCATTGAAAACTCTGTTTTCAATGGTTAAATTTTCTCCCCCTGCGCAAGCGAGGGGGAGAAAATTTAATCTTGGCAAAGCCAAGACAACTCAAATTTGGAACAAATTTGAGGGACTGTAAAATTCTAGGAATTTTACAGTAGGGAGGCAGCAGCTGAATAATAACAGCGGCAAATTATCTTTGCTTCAGAAAGCTAAATCCTTACGGTTTAGCTGTTAATTCTTTAATTAAAATCAGAATTTATAGATGTTATCATGCTGGTCAAAGTCAATAAAACTGATTTTATTTTCTTTTTTGATATATTTGAATACAAGCACAAAATGCCCAATATGAACTCTTTTCCTGTCTTTTAAGTCATATTTTAAATTTTTATAATGTTCAACATCAAAGTTGGTTATGACTTCTTCAATTTTTTTTAGAACTTGCTCATATAATGCTGTATTCTTTTTTGAAAGTTTGTTTAATATTTTTTGTAATGAGGGAATTATTTCGTAAGAATGCATCTAACCCTCAATGATTTTTCTTAATTCAGCAATATTCCTGAAAGGAATTCCTTTTTCTTTCTCTAACTTTTTTAATTTTTCAATGTATTCCGGCCTTAATTCTGGCTCTATATGCTCATTTTTGTAGACTGTAACAACCAGCGTTATCGCCTCTACCTTGTTTTTTAGATTATGCTGCGCCTTGATAATATTTAATGTCTGGTTTATTTCCTGGGGTATATCAAGCAATGCCTTCATATTTCCACCTTTGTTAATAGTTGTTAATACTTGTTAATATATGTTAATATATGTTAATATTTAAAGGTTTCGGCTTATCTCATTAACCAGAATTAGTTTTTACCTGCTAGAATCCGCCTGACGCTCTATCTCCTGCTTCTTGGCAATCGCCATCGACTCTGCACTGCACTTATAGGCATTGATTATCTCATTAGCAAGGTTTTCCTCAAGCCTTCTTTTTGACCTAAATGATTTAGCATAGGCGCCCTGTACAAAATACCTTAATACCAGGTCTATTCTTCTCTGCGGAGCGCTTTCAACAGATTTAGGATACCTTGCACCGCCATATTCTATTGTGATAATCTCCTCTCTTATTGCACTCGTTTCAATCGCCTTGACAAAAACCTCTATTGGGTTTTTCTTCAGGCGCTGTTCAATAATTGTGAATGCTTTTTCAACAACATTATAAACATGAGTTGCCTTGCCTGTGCAATGCCCGGATGTCCTAAAATGTTTTTTTCCCTTGTGGCCAGGATTCATCAGCTTGTTTATTAGCCGTTCCACAATAAAAATCTTGGATTTGTGGAACTTGCTGCCGGCGTATCTTGCCCCTGTTTTGGGAATAGCTCTTGGCTTAAGGGTTATATACCTTCCAAGCCCGGGGTCAACTACTTTTATGCCCTCAACACTCCATCTGTTAAACACAAGCACATCCATTTTAACTTAAGAAAAAATCATCCTTTATAAATGTTTTTGAACAAACTATTTTGGCGGCGCTCCTAGAGGGTTTTATAGCAAAAGTTTATATTAATTCTACTACCCACAAGCATCTGTGGTTTAAATGCCGCATGCAAGATTCGCTGAATTTCCAAAAAAATTTTTAAAAAATGCAATCAGAACAGCAAAACGGCTTGCCTGCTATGCAATTCTTTTAGAGGGCGCTGTTGCCGGTGTTTCAATTTATGAGGAAATTAAATTTCCGCAAAAAGAGCGTTCATTCTCTAACAACCATTTTTTCAGCAACTCCAGCTTTGTTTTGCAGAGAGGCAAACTTGTCCTTGAGCATCCGCTCCAGATGTGCGCAAGCATGTATTACTCAATTCCATGCTTTGCCAACTACCACCTTGGCATAGGGCAGAATATCGGAGATAAACTTGAGGCCGCTGTCCAGCATGAAAAAACACTAAAAGGCATTGAATCCCTTTTTGTAAAAGACGATAAGATTGACTATGCAGAGATTGGTGGATTGCTTTTTCTTAATAGCGACGGCCAAAACAGGCCCTATCTTGAGTTTTATGACATTCCATCAAAAAACGAGAGCTTATGCGAGATGCTTATAAGGGAGGGCCATGACAGTGAAAAAAAGCTAAGCTATTTCAAGGACGATAAGTTTCATCATCAAATTTGGATTGACATCCCGGACATAGACGAACTTCTGCAGAAAGCAGAAACCACTGATGGCAACTACAAAAAAAGGGTTGAAGAAGCTATAACCGACATATTTATGAGCTACTCTGACTGCCTGTATTACCTATCCGAAGAGAGCATTGCCAATTTTTTCTACAGTAAATTCGGCGGTCTCAACGGCAAATTTTTAGGGGCATTTCACACTCACAACATGGCAGTTCCGCCGTCTGACATGGACTTCAAAGCCAGCCGGCTTTTAAGAGGGTTTGTTGTTGTCAGATACAGCGATAGCTACATGCTTTATGATTTATACAAAGGCAATGCCAAAGCAGTTTACACAATACCAAGACATTTAGAAGAACAATAATTGGAATACCCACTTAAAAAAAGCCAATCTATCTTTATCTTCTTGCTTTTTCTATTTTCCCTTTTAGAAGCGCATCTAAAGACTGGCCATTAATTTTTATTACCTGCCACCTGACTCCGGGAATATCCCCTTTTGACCTGCCCATTCTTCCACCAATACATTCAATAAGGACATCATCATGCTCCTCCATCAGCTTTGACGCGCCATCTCCAGGGCAGAATGCAGTAACCTGCTTGCCATTTTTGATAAGCTGAACCTTAACACATTTACGCATAGCAGAGTTTGGCTGCTTTGCCTCCATCTCAGTCTTTGACAGAATAATCGCTTTAGCCTGGGATGCGCCAGCAAGAGGGTCTGAACGTTCCTTTAGCTTAAGTGTGCGACGTATGTATCGCCTAAGCTTCCATCGCGATGACTTTCTCCTGTTCTTAAGCTTTTTTGCAGTATTCAACCCGTTGCTTTTGTGGCTCATGTTTACCTCCTTAAAAGGCTAAATATTTATAAATCTATCGGAGCAGAAAAAAAGGAATCACTTTACCTCATTGATATCATAAAGATGCTTCATCAGCTTAAAATAAGCCTCCTGATTCCTCGCAAATAATTCAAACTCTTTTGCGTACCGCTTTCTGCAGTCACCACAGCGTTTAATATGGCCCTCTATCTTATCAAACTCTGCCTCAACAACATCACAGTTATTAAAATGATTATAAAGCTCTTCATAATCAATTTCATGGCATGAAAACAACGAGCTTTCCATTACCTGCTTTACAGCTGAATACCTCATATTCAGCCGCCGCATAAGAATCCATATTGTTTTCGCAAAATTAGGCTGTTTCAGCAGCTCATCCAGCGCTTTGACATCTTTAAATCGCATAGTCGCACACAACCAAGGGGGATATAAAAAACTTGTGCGTTAAGGCAACTTTTGAGAAAAACATTTAAATCCAAGAATGCCTTAAAATGCCAAAAAGAGATTAAATTGGCTCTAAACAACCTGGTTTTAAGAATTGGCGGAGAGGCTGGCGCAGGCATAATACTAATGGGCAGGCTCTTTGCAAAGGCATGCCTTCATGCAGGCCTAAATGCTTATGGATTAGAAGAATATCCCTCTTTAATCAGGGGAGGGCATAACACATTTACCCTCAAAGTCGGGACTAACAAAGTTTATTCTCCAGTTATACCGCTGAATATTTTGGTTGCCCTGAACAAAGAGTCGATTGAGAGGCACCAGCGCTATCTAACCCATGAGGGGATTATTATCTACGATTCTGATGAGGTAAAAACTCCTCCAGAATTCAGGCGCAGCATCATTGCTATTCCAATCCCCATGCAGGAGCTGATTAAAAAATTCAGGGGCGCAAAAATCATGCGGAATGCTATAAGCCTCGGCGCTCTTATGGCTTTGACAGGCTTGGAATTTAAACTCCTTGAAGATGTAATAAAACAGACATTTGAGAGCCGGCACAAGGTTAGTGCAATCATCAAACAAAACATTAGAATAGCCAAATTAGGGTACAATTTTGCCAAGACAAACTTCAAAAAAGAATTTGCATACAAACTAAAAAAGATAAAATGTAATGAGAAACAAATTATTTTAGACGGAAATGAGGCAATAACACTCGGTGCATTAAGGGCCGGATGCAAATTCTACGCCGCCTACCCAATGACACCAGCAACATCCATCCTGCATAATATGGCTGCGAGAGAGGGAGAATACAATCTGATTGTCAAGCAAACAGAGGATGAAATATCAGCAATAAACATGGCAATCGGCGCCAGCCACGCTGGTGTCAGGTCAATGTGCGCGACCTCGGGCGGAGGATTTTGCCTTATGACAGAAGCCCTTGGTTTAGCGGGAATGGCAGAAATTCCATTAGTTATTGTTAACGGGCAGAGACCGGGACCAAGCACAGGCCTTCCAACGCGAACAGAACAGGGGGATTTAAGATTTGCGCTTCACGCCTCACAGGGTGAATTTCCAAGGGTTGTTATAGCACCCGGGGATGTCGATGAATGCTTTTATAAAACATTTGAGGCATTTAATATCGCAGAAAAATACCACCTGCCTGTTATTATCTTATCAGACCAGTTCCTGACAGCAAGCTACTGCTCAACAGCAGTTTTTAACCCCGCTCTCAATGTAAAACGCGAGGGGTTTGCTAAGCCAAGCAACTTATTTTTACGGTATGCCTTTACAGATTCTGGTGTATCGCCAAGAGCTGTTCCTGGCCAGGAGAACATGCTGTTTATTGCATCCAGCTACGAGCATGACAACTACGGCATTACTGTTGAGCATCCTGACAACAGGGCAAAAATGATGGAGAAACGCATGAAAAAATTAAGGGCGGTTGCCGCGGAAATTCCCGCACCAATAATATACGGCGATAATGACGCAGCGATTACCATCATTGCATGGGGCTCACTAAAAGGGCCTGTGCTTGAGGCAATGGAATGCCTGAAGAAAGAGGGTATTAAAACCAATTTTTTGCATCTGGTTTATTTGTTCCCGTTTCCTGCAGAGGGGGTTGCGCAGGCGCTGAAGAATGCAGGTAGCGTGCTGCTTGTTGAGCAGAACAGCACAGCACAGCTTAACAGCCTTATTAGAGAATACAACCTTACAGATGTCCCTGACAAGCTTTTAAAATATGACGGAAGGCAGATTCTGCCGGATGATATATACGATAAAATAAAGAGGATGCTAGATGCAAGAGCCAAACTCCATTAATACCAGTGTTACACCAACCTGGTGTCCTGGTTGCGGGAATTTTGGAATCCTGACAGCGCTAAAACAGGCAATTCTGGAGTTAGGATTAAAACCGCACGAAACAATCATTGTTTCAGGAATTGGCTGCAGCGGAAACTATCCCAACTACATTAAAACTTATGGCTTTCACGCCCTGCACGGAAGAGCGCTGCCTGTGGCAACAGGCATAAAGCTCGCTAACCACAGGCTTAATGTAATTGCAATTGGAGGAGACGGCGATGGCTATGCAATAGGAACTGCGCACACCATCCATACAATGCGCAGAAACATTAATATTACCTATCTTGTCTGTGACAACCAAGTTTATGGGCTCACAAAAGGCCAAACATCACCAACCTCTGAAAAAGGCTATAAATCACCCTCAACACCTTTTGGTGTTATTGAAAAGCCTATTAATCCACTCACAGTTGCCTTAAGTGCAGAGGCGTCCTTTGTTGCAAGAGGGTATGCAGGAGATATTGCGCATTTAAAAGAGCTGATTAAAAAAGCTGTTCTTCACAAAGGCACTGCTTTGGTCGATATCCTCCAACCATGCGTTAGCTGGAACCATATTAATACCTATGATTATTTTACAAAAAAGGTTTATAAACTAAAAAAAACCTACAAAACAAGAGATGCTGCCTTCAAAGCCGCACGAGAATGGGGCAAACGCATTCCTATTGGAGTCTTCTATCAGGAGCAAAAGCCAACTTATGAAAGCCAGTGCCCAGCAATCAAAAAAAATCCTCTTGTTGATTATGACATTTCTAACGTCAGCATAAACAAGGAGTTTGAGCGGTATGGATAGTTGCCAGAATAATCCCAATAAATTGTATTATAAAGAGTCTATCAAAACAACCAGCAAATCTATACAAATGCGCCCGCAAAAACAAAGAGAGAAAGCGGTTCAGGGGGATTTGGATGGCCAAATATAAGATTATCCACGAAAGAGACAAATGCATTGGCTGCGGAGCCTGCGCCAGCGCCTGCCCTGATTTTTGGAAGATGAAAGCAGACAACAAAAGCTTCCTTAAAGGCAGCAAAAAAATTAATAGCTGTTATGAACTAGAGGTTGATGAGCCAGGATGCAACAGGAAGGCAGAGGCTAGCTGCCCTGTTGATATTATTCATATAAAAGAAATGCCAAAAACAAAGTAACACTAGCTGCGGATGTTCATACGCTTCAACAATATGCCTGTTTTTAGCGAATCCTGAATCGGGTCAGGGCTTTCATTTATTATTGTAGTGTCAATCCCCAATTTTTTAATGAACACAAGAAATTCCTTTATTTCATTTTCCGGCGTTAGCGCATGCCTTTTTTCACCAGCTTCAGTGTATTCAATGCCGGTAAAATGCGCATGCAGGTAGCCAAGATTAGCAAGCTTTAGAAGAATATCCTCATAGTTTCTACAGCCTGTTCTAGCAAGAATATGAGCAAAATCAATGCAAATATGGCAGCCAGTTTCTTTTCTTAGCCTTAATAATTCGCCCAAATCCCCAAACTGAGTTTTTTTCCCGGTTGTTTCTGGAGCAAGCTCAACATTCCAACCCCTCTCTTCTATAACAGACTGCATTTTTTCAACACTATCCAGAATCTCCTCATAAACCACTTCCTTTTCCCTAGCCTGATAAAAACCCGGGTGAAAAACAACATATTTTGCGCCAAGATAATGCGCCCTCTCGCAACTTTCAAGAATCCTCTTCATGCTCTCAATGATTTTGTTATGCTCAATTGACGCCAGATTAATATAATACGGTGCATGCACTGAAAGGAATACCTTTGATTTTTTTGCCTGCAACCCAATCACCTTTGCAAGGTCATTAGACATCCTTACACCATATGTAAAAGACAGTTCAGCTGCGCTCAGCCCAAGCTTCTTAAGAGATTTGATAACTCCAGGATTACAGCTTCCAAGACCAGCCGGGCCAAACTTAATTTTCATGCAAACCTGAAGAAATCTGACGAGTATATTATCTTTTCCTGATTAGGGCAATCCACCAACAAAAAAATATAAATACTCAAAAGATAAAAAAAGGCTATAACAATGAAAGCTGTATCAAAGATTAGAAAGCGTGATGGCCGGATTGTTGACTTTGACCAGGATAAGATAACAACAGCAATATGGAAAGCAGCCCAGGCCATAGGCGGCACTGACAGAAAAAAGGCCGAACAACTCTCAAAACAGGTTGTTGATATACTCAACGAGAAATACAATGGAAACACTATACCTGCTGTGGAAGAAGTGCAGGATATTGTTGAAAAGGTGCTGATAGAAAACGGGCACGCAAAAACAGCAAAAGCCTATATCCTTTACAGAAAAAAAAGAGAGGATATCAGAGCTGCAAGAGAGCTTCTTCTTGGAAAACCCACCTCAATTAAAATCTCCCAGAACAGCCTTAAAGTGCTAATGGAAAGATACCTGCTTAGAAATGACAGCGGTAAGATAGTTGAGACACCGGAGGAACTTTTCAGGAGGGTAGCAGAAAATATTGCAAAAGCAGACAAAAAATTCAATAAAAATGCTGACCTGAAAAAGACAGGCGAGGAATTTTACAGCCTGATGTCAAACTTTGATTTCCTGCCAAATTCTCCTACGCTAATGAACGCAGGCACACCAATCCAGCAGCTCTCGGCCTGCTTTGTGCTGCCGATAGAGGATTCAATGGAAAGCATTTTTGAAACATTAAAGAACACTGCTATCATTCACAAAAGCGGTGGGGGGACGGGCTTCAGCTTCTCGCGCTTAAGGCCTAAAAATGACATTGTCCAGTCAACCCGCGGAATAAGCTCAGGCCCGGTTTCATTCATGAGAGTTTACAACGCCGCTACAGAGGCTGTAAAACAGGGAGGAAAAAGAAGGGGAGCAAACATGGGAGTATTAAGAGTAGACCATCCTGATGTTATACAGTTCATAACCGCAAAGGAAAATACAAACGAGCTAAACAATTTCAATATTTCGATTGCACTAACCGACAGATTCATGAAGGCTGTCGTGGACGGCGGAATGTACTGCCTTGTAAACCCAAGAACAGGGGTGATAGTGCAGGAGCTTGATGCAGGGGAGGTTTTCAGGCTGATTGCAACAATGGCATGGAAGAACGGCGAACCTGGAATTATATTTATCGACGAAATGAACAGGCACAACCCAACACCGGAAGCTGGCGATTTTGAAAGCACAAATCCATGCGGAGAGGTCCCGTTGCTTCCGTATGAATCCTGCAACCTTGGCTCAATAAACCTTGCAAATTTTGTTGCGCACAAAAAGATTGATTATGAAAAGCTGGGCAGAGCTGTAAGGAGCGCTGTCCACTTTCTTGATAATGTTATTGAAATGAACCGCTATCCCTTAAAAAAGATAGAGGCAACAACAAAAAGAAACATGAAAATAGGATTGGGGGTAATGGGCTTCGCAGATATGCTTGTCCAACTGGAAATCCCCTACAATTCAGAAAAAGCCGAGAAAACAGCAGAGCAGGCAATGAAATTTATTGACAGCCACTCAAAAGATGCGTCAGCAGAGCTTGCAAAAGAGCGAGGGGTATTTCCGGAATGGAGCAAAAGCATCTTTAAGGATAAGCGCAAGCTAAGAAATGCAACCACCACAACAATCGCCCCGACCGGAACCGTAAGCATAATAGCCGACACCTCCAGCGGCATTGAGCCAAATTTTGCGGTTTCCTATACTAAAAAAGCCCTTGAAAACAAGGAACTGGTTTATGTCAACAAATATTTTGAGCAGACAGCGCGGCAACGCGGCTTTTATTCTGAAGAGTTAATGCTTGACATAGCAAACCAGGGCTCAATCCAGCACATTAAAACAGTTCCTGAAGATGTAAAACAAATATTTGTTGTAAGCCATGACATAAGCCAGGAGTGGCATGTCAGAATACAGGCTGCTTTCCAGAAACATACAGACAACGCTGTCTCAAAAACAGTTAATTTTCCTA
Organism: uncultured Methanosarcinales archaeon; assembly: GCA_964529655.1. GTDB lineage: Archaea > Nanobdellota > Nanobdellia > Woesearchaeales > JAGWAF01 > CAZGZA01. The sequence goes on from CAZGZA010000020.1 coordinate 18,563, forward strand.
ACTCAGCAACACCAAAAGACGTGGAAAAGGTGTACATGCTCGCCTACAAGCTTAAATGCAAGGGCATTACAATCTATAGGGACCAGAGCAGAGGCGAACAGATACTCAATATTCACATGAAAAAAGACAGCCCAAAATGCCCTGAATGCGCAACAGAGCTTGTAATGGAGGAGGGATGCGCCAAATGCCCCTCGTGCGGATATTCTGTCTGCAAGTAAAAGAATAGCATAACAGCAGACATAAATAATTATGCGGATAGATTATGTCTGCCGAATATAGTAACGGAAAGTTATTAAAAAGTGCGCGAGTCGAAAACCTTGCGCTTCAGTGCGCACTTTTTAATCATTACCTTTCGCGCACGAAA
>CAZGZA010000021.1:0-1291 GCA_964529655.1 uncultured Methanosarcinales archaeon
ATTCTTCCTGCAATAGTTTCGGTGAACAGATTAAACCCGCCAAGAAGGCTAACCGCCTGATTAAGCCTTTCCTTTGCCTCGGCTTCATTCTTAAGAAGTTCATGAACCTCGGATTTTATCGCATTTGTTTTAGCATTAGAGGCAGCCACAACATCATCCAGCCCTTTCTGAATATTATGCTCTGCGCCGCTAACCTTTTTACTAACATCAGGCACAACAGCATCAGAAACAACTTTTGGAATTCGATTAATATCCCTAACAACAGCATCAATATCCTGCTCCAGCTTATTAAGCCCCTCAACAACCGCTGGCTCAGACTTATTTTGGGCCTTAATGTCTGCGCTAACCTTCTCTAAAGAGGAAGTTAAGGCAACAACCATATCCTTAACACTTGCAGGAATAGCGCCGACAGAATTATTGAGCTTTGTTATTGCCTCTGACATCTGTAAAACCTGATTTTGCAGAGCTGCAACAGCAGGATTAATATACCCTCCTCCCTCAATCGCTTTTGAAACAGCCTCAAGAGGCTTTCCAACAGCCGAAGCTGCGCTAACAACATCCTCACTCCCTGCCTCAAGAGCGCCAACCTTTTCAGGCGGAACACCTGAACTAACAGCCGCTTCAGCAACTTCAGAAGAACTTTTTGAAGAAGCTGCAGTTGGTGCTTCTGAGGAAATTTCCCTCTCAGGCTCCTCCAAATGTTCTGCGCTAACCTCGGCAACCGAGGCATCAATCAGCATTATTTTCTGGAAAATCTCATTAGCCATTTTTACCTTGTGGGAAAATCAACCCCCACATCCACCTCAATTAAGCCGCTAATCCGCTCGCCTCTTCTTGTACCGCTCTTGTAGGTTTGCGGAATTTCATATTTAAACCTGCATTTCTTATTATCAACAAAATTAAATGGTATGGCCTGGAATTTTTCTATAAGCGCCTCATTTGTCCTGTCATAAAAACTGACAGATCCCGGCGCTTTCAGAAATACAACCTCTCCAACAGCATTTATCTCCACAATAAACTTATCACCTGGCTTAAAAACTGCATATTTAATACGCCCGCCATTAAGCTTTAAAAAACGAATGTTAATATCACCTTTAGTAATCCCGCGGCTGGGAATAGCATAACGCTTTAGCTCTTTTCTTCGCGCTGCAGCTCTTCCTAAACCTCGCGCTGATCTTCCTGAAATACTGGCGACACGATGAACTACATCAACCGGATTAACGCCTGCAGCACCCAAAAAAGAAACTAATGAAACAAGTTATTTTTAGATGAAATTGATTGATCTTAATTC
>CAZGZA010000021.1:1301-18413 GCA_964529655.1 uncultured Methanosarcinales archaeon
AAAAGAAACTAATGAAACAAGCCAGGCAAGAATGCCAAAAAAAACAGAGGCATCATTGCCAATAACAGAACCCCATGCAATCATCCAGAAGCCAGCTATACCCATCCCAAAAGCAAAGGCAAACCAGGTCATTCCTCACCACCGCCAATATCAGGAAATAACCCCTTAACAACCCAGTAAACCAGCATAAAAACAAAAATGCCCATAATAAGCCCAACAGCAAGGCCATACCAGCCGCTAAAAAGCTCATGCAGAAACTCAGCAACATCACGGTTCCTTACAGCATACAGAATAGGAAGGGATGCCAACAGCCCAAGAAAAACAGATAAAGCGCTATTAATGCTTGTATTCTCTCCAAAAGGTGTCTTGCTCAGGCCAAAATAAACAAGCAATCCAAAAACAGTTCCTGTGCCGGCTATCACAAGAATAAACAAAATATAGTCATTGCGCAAAAACTCAACAAGGCCCTCAAACACGCTTAAAAAATTCTGAATATCAAGAGCATATACAGAGGGCGCTAATAACGAGAAAATTATCAAATATGTTAAAACCCTGCCTAGCTTCATGCTTATCTCCTCTTTTCGCTATAAACAAACTAGAGTTTTAGGTTTAAATAGTTTACTATAGCCTATTTTAAGTAGTGTTTAACACTAAACTTTTGCGTTTTGTATAAGAAATAGGCAAAAATTTAGTGAAGTTAACTTTTGCACGATGTGCAAATTTGAAAACGCAAAAGTTAACTAACAGCAGTTTATTTAGTTGAAACATTTGGTTCATTTGGTTGATACAACCCTGGATTATTTGGTGCATATAGAAAACTCGTTCGCAGCAGACAACACACATTATTTTACCACATAGCGAAACCGGCTATAATCAAGAAAATGCCAAGAACAACAAACATAACACTGTATACCATTGGAGTGACAAAAGGCAGGGCAAACCCTATAATCTTAAACCTGTTAAGAAGCGTTAGAACACCAACAGCCAGAATAAGAACACCTATAATCAAGCTGATTGCCCTGATGCCGCCATCCTCCATAAAAGCGTCAATGATAAGCCAGAAAGCTCCAACCGCGATTATAAATGGAAGCAGCTGCGCCGGCAGGCTTGACATAAATACAGGAAGCTTAAAAGGAAGCAGATTAAAATTAGACAATATTGGAATTGCGCCAAAAACAAGCAGCACCAACCCAACTAATGCGCTAATCCATCCCTTTGCTTCATCAATTGCCATACTAATAAAAATTATGTAAAAATAACTATATAAACCTTATTAAAAAATAGAAACCTTTATATAACCCGCTATATTTATATTATAAGCAGTGTATAAGTGATATATAATGGCCGCTACCACAACAATACAGCTTGACAAATCGCTTGTAGCTGTATTGAGAGAAATAAGAGAATATCCGAAACAAACGTATAACAACCTGATTAGTAATATGATTCGCACATTTAAAGATATAAAAAAACGGAATCAATATGACGAATTTCTGCATAAAATTCAACAAACTAAAATGAAGGAATTGTGGGACAACAAAAACGATGAAGCCTGGGAAAATGCTTAAAGCAGGCGATATAATTCTAACAAATATCCAATTTACAGATACCTTTGAAATTAAAAAAAGGCCCGCCATGGTGCTATTTGAAGAATTTGACAATGTTGTGGTAGCGGGAATTACAAGCAACCTGGAAATGGGAGGCATACCCCTAACAAAAAAGGAGGGGGCAGCCAGGGATAGTGTTATAAAACTTAATTATATATTCACCATCTCCGAGGCGCTGATTGAAAGAGTGTTATTCTCTTTATCCAATGAAAAGAAAAAGATGGTTTTTGAGGGGTTAGCCAAGAGATTAAGCGGCTTAAGCGAATAACTGTTTAATAGTAAATCTCATTAATTTATGGACAAATTGTGAGATTTACTAAATATCAAATCGCAAAATAATTGTTCCGAAATTTATGCGATTTGATATAACAACAAAAAGTTTAACACGTCGAATGGATGATTGCAGCCACCCTCTTCCCGGCTTTTACAAGCGCATTATATTTCTGGCAGGCTTTATCGGATTTTGCAATCGCATATCTGATGTTATTGGCTTCAAGAAACGCCAGAACATCATCCTTAACCTTGACGTAGCCGCTTGCGCCGGTTCCAAGCACAATAACATCCGCATCCTTAATGACAGGAAGGATATCCTCCATTGTGAATGCATGATGCTCATGCCATTTCCACTCATTAACTATACCCTTATAAACCATGATGTCCTTATAGATTTTGCTGCCTATAATAATCCTGCCAAACTCAAAGCTTTCAATAAGCGGCAACGCCATCCTTATACTTTGTATTGGAGAAAGTTTATAATTTTTTTGGAAAACCACAAAATAATCCTTTACAAACCTGCGTAGATGCCTCTGCGATGGCCGATTTCAATGACAAAAATCAGTAATTTATCCTCTTTTATGCCCATAATCACCCTATAATCCCCCGCTCTCAAGCTAAAATAATGGCAGCCGACTAATTTTTTGATATGGGCATGCGGCCTTATTCTGCATCTTTTCAAAACAGAAATAATTCTTAACTGCAAATTTTTATCTAATTTTTTAAGTTGTTTTTCAGCTAAATTAGACAGTATAATATTATACACAAAGCACCGCTTTAGCTGAAGCCTAACTCTTTTTCTACTTCTTCTAGAGTTTTATATTTGCCTTCTTTGAACTCTTTTTGTGCCTGTTCAATATGCCTTTTTGTTTCAGCAGATAATTCCATGGTGTCTTCAAGCATATCCCAGATTACCTCTTCATAGCTTTCATTGTCAATCATTTTTCTGCGCTTCAAAACATTAAGCAGCTCATTGCTGACTTGTATAGTTGTTACCATAGCAACTATATAGAAGGCTATAGTATATAAAGATTTTGTTTTAAAAACCCAAACCATAAACTTTTGCATTTTTAAAAAAGCCTATAAAATGCCAGACATAAATAACACATAAGATTGTTATGCCTGGCAAATATTAGTAAGCGATTTATTCCATGCTTTATTTTTGTCACTTACTAATAAACCAAAACCATTAAATAAGAAGGAATCCACAGAAAGTATAACATACAAAAAAGGTGATATCATGGAGCTTGAGCTCACGAAAAAGCCAAAAAATGTAATTGTCATAGAGGGTTTTCCCGGGTTTGGCCTGGTTGGGACAATAACAACAGAATTCCTGCTGGACCATCTGGAAACAGAGAAAATAGGCAGGTTCTATTTTGAGAGCGGGCCGGCAACATTAGCGGTGCACGGGCAAAAGATAGTAGAGCCTATCAGCATCCACTACAACAAAAAATACAATCTGGTGATAATACACTCACTCACTTCAGCAACCGGGCTGGAGTGGAAAGCGGCTGATATCATAGCAGAGGTATGCAGCCTGCTGAACGCCACAAAATTGATATGCATTGAGGGCATTGGCTCAATGGATACCCAGCAGAGAACATTTTATTTCACAAATGAAGCAACAGTCAGCACAAAGATTGAGAAAACAGGATTACTGCCGCTAAGCGAGGGAATAATCGTTGGTGTTACCTCTGCAATAATGCTGAAGGCAAAACTGCCAACCCTGTGCTTGTTTGCAGAAACAAAAAGCAACATGCCGGATAGTAAAGCAGCGGCAGACATAATCCTAAAGCTTGACAAACTGCTTGGGCTTAATGTTGACCCAAAACCATTATTAAAACAGGCGGAATTATTTGAGCAGAAAATCAAGGGAATAATGGAGCAGGCAAAAAAAACCCACGAAACAAAAGACAAAAAAGAATTAAACTATATGGGTTAGGATAGAGCAGCTAACACCTAAAATTTATAGCCGGCTGTTGAAAATGTCTTGATATTATAAGATATCCTGTTTACAAACAGCCTGCTCAACAAAACAAAAAAATCCAGGGCAGGGGTGGCCTCCTGAGAGAAACTAATTCTTGAAAGGTCAACCTCCTCAGAAACTTCTGGCACAAAAAAATTACAAAAGCCATAAACAAAGGATGACATCCCAAGCAACGGGTCTGTAACAGATGTTTTATCACTCGGGCATGAGGCAAACAAAACACCATTAAAATACCGGCTTTTATCCGCCAGCCAGTAAGTGTTATAGCTAACATCTTCATAAAAAATCCCGGAATAACAGCAGTTAATCATAACCGCCTTTTTGCCACGCACTTTCTTAAGGCTGTGAAACAGCGAATCCGGTGAAATCTCTGATACGCCATACTCACTCCACGGCTTAAGGCGAAAACCAGACTGAGCGCCATGCCCGGTAAGCAAAAGAAAGAACTTTGTTTCGTCATTGGCAAAGCCTGACAACGCGTCACAAAAATGGTTGATAGTGCTGGCGCTTTGCGGATTGATATAATAAATATCATATCCCTTTAACAGCAAAAGCTTTGCCATGTTTTTAATATCACCATCAACAAATATCCCATTATCCTTTCCCTTGACAAGCAGGGCATATTTATTTGTTGGAGAGGCCCTTAATGCTAAACGTTCATCTCCGGTCTTACCCTTATTAAGGAGGTATTCCAATGGGGGGCGGGAAAATTTTTTAGGATAGTCCTGCTGGTACATGCTAACAGCGCCACAGCCTGAAGCTGCAAGCAACGCCAGTGCTGCGATGCCTTTGCAGCATGATGCTCTAATCCGCTCGACAAGGCTGAGATTGGACATGCTAAAACAAAAAGCAGAAAGGTATATAAAACTGATGTTCAAATGGTGCAATCAACTTAAGTGGCAAAATTGATTTATAGTAACAGACATTAATTTTTATATATTATCTGCCGTTACTATATTCAGCGGACATAATCTATTTAGGTAATTATTTATGCCTGCCGTTATAGCACACCAAAACTGAAAAGAATTAAATATATACAAATAATATAGGAAAGCGATGAACCCGTTTGAAAAATACCGTGAGGTTGTAACCCATCCGAAGATTGTTGGCGGAAAGGAGATAAATTCCGCAATAGAAATAAGGACAGACCCTCTTTTTGAGGAATACGCCTTTTATTCAACACTAATCTCAGAAGAAAGAGCGAATAAACCAGAGGCCTTTAGCGCAATTGAAAAAAAGGTCAGTAATAGCGAAGAATGCATCTTCTGCAAACCAAAACTTTATGAAATAACCCCTGAGCCTAGAGTATGCCATGGAAGACTAACAAGCTTTAGAGACGACAGGGGAGAGGTAATAACAGTGCCGAACCTGTTTTCCTTTTCAGCCCCGCACTATGTCACAATTTTTTCAACACACAAGCCAGACCTTGAACAGCTGACAACAGATGATATGGTATGCTATCTTGAAAGCGCCTATGACCTAGGCAATGACATGATAAAAATGCCCTATGTTATTGGCATGTGGGATATAATTAACTGGGGAGAGCTGGCGGCTGCATCACAGCCGCATCCGCATGCACAAAGAGGTGGCTTATCACGCTCAATGCGCTCCAGAAACATAAAAGAGGCAGAGGTTATCGAGATAATAGCACGCTCACGAGGAGTTGATCCGTTTGAGGAGTACATTAAAAAAATAAGGGAAAGCGAATATTTCATATTTGAAAATGAGTTTATCCAGATTTCAGCGCCCTTTGCACCACAATACCCTGACCAGGTTGATGTGATATGCAAACAGCGCTACAACACAATACTTGATTTAAAGGATGCGCCTATCAGGAGAATAATCGCGGGCAGCATGCTCGGCGCCTTCCACGGCCTGCGGCAAAAAAGAGGGGTTAGTGACTTAAATGTAGTAACCCATCAGGAGATATTTAATAAAAAAAGCTATTACAGGCTCCACTGGCATGTTTTTCCAAGAAAAAAAGGCCATATGCTTGGTGCACTAGAAACAGGACAGGATTTATTTGTTACCCCAATCTATCCTGTAGTTACGGCAAAAGCGCTAAGAGAACACTACCAGAAGCAGTAATATCCAAGAAAAAAACTAATATTCAACGAACTCTCACTTTTTAGGCAGGAAATAGGGAATTCTTTAGTAAAAACCCCAGAAAAACCAACAAAACCACAAAAACTAATAGTGCCTAAGCTGATAATGCCTCACTATGCTTTAAGTTTGCCGAAAATAGCTAAAATTAACTATCCGCTTAAATTTATACTTAATTCTAGGATTTTGAATTAAGCATATCCATTCCCTAAACTCTCACTTTTTGAATTTGAGGTTATTTTTCTTTTTTATAATTAAAATAATTAATTTTTATTTATACACTTCTAAATGTAGTTTGTAATACGCATATCTTAAGTAATATATTATAACAATCACTTTAAAATATGGTTATAAGTATATATATTTTTGAGTTTCCGAAATATAATTTGCAGTGAACACTCCTTTTTTGAGTTTTAAAGAGAATAAAAAAAAATTGATAACAACCAGCAACAAAAAAATATCTGACAAATTATTGAATTAACCAAAAAACAATGTCGGAATTATCTGATGTTTATGCCGGAAAAACATCAGGTTAAGTTAAGTTTATTAGCCTATGGTGTTGACAAAATTATAAAATTTTAGAACATACAAATAAATTGTGAAACCACAAAAGCACAAAAATCTCGGGATTTATTTGCTCCAAAAAACCGCCAAGTTTTTGTGGAAGCACAAAAATCTTTTCTAAAGATTTTTGGTTCCCAAAAAACCCTTTGGGTTTTTTGGGGAAGCACAAAAGGATCAAACAAAAAAACCCGGGTTAAACCAACAAAAACAAAACAACCTATTTTTGTAGGTGAAAATCCCAGAATTTAATCGAAATGGCTGGAAAATCAAAAAAATTAGTGTTAAACCCCATGTTATGAAGCAAGGTACCTCAACCTGTTTTGTCGGAATAAACCGCAAAAGACCGAAAGAATCCCGACTGGGTCAGGTATAAACAGGAAACAACTGATTTTTCTGAGAGGCAATAAAAAAACAGTTGCTAAAAATGTCGGTATTTTAAACGAAACCTACAGGTTTAAAACAAAAAAAAGAAAAAAGAGCTATATAAAATCATTAACCACTACAAAAACCAGGCTAGAATATGATTTAAATCGCTTTTGCACAACATAAACAAGATGCAGTTAACAACACAAACTAAAAACGATTAAAACTTTTAAGCATTCCCTAAAATTTAAATTAATTAAAAACTTTAAAGAAAATCTTAAAAGTTTTAAGCGTAACGGGATTTATCCATAAAAGATTACGGAAAAAACACAAAATTTTTATACACCTAAAATAAAAAAAATAACATGAAAATTCAACTAGAAACTTCAGAAATTGCACCAAATTCATCAATTGATGAGCTCTCAAAAAATATTCTCTCACGATTCGGACTTTTAGCGCGAAAAAAAGACAGCCAAACACAATTTCATAAATTGCTACTGGAACTTTACGAACGAAAAAAGGCCGCTAACAGGGAAAAAAAACCAGAAAGAGGGGTATTAACAGTTGAGGAAATGGGCTTTTTTGCAGGCATCAAACGACAGACAATGTATGACTATCTTGGAAGATGGACAAAGCTCGGAATACTTAAAAAAACCAGCTTTGTTTCAGACGGAAAAGTAATAATAGGATATGAATTAAACGGCCCGACATTAGAAATGGCGTTTAAAAAAGCAGAATACACCATACGAAACCATCTTGACGAAAGCCTCAATAACATACGAGAGCTGCAAAATGAAATAAAAAAGGAAAAACTACGACAACATCCAGAGGAAAAATACAGCGACGAACCTCCGGAAAATAATATTATCACAAACAAAAATCCTGACTAAAACACGGAAAAACCCCTGAAAACACAAAAAAACAGGAAAGAATCTGGTATTTTTTAACCATTGTTTCTTATGGAAAGATTACTGTATCCAACTGGACAACCTTGTATCGATGCCGAGAATATTCTGCTTAGCCTGAATCTCCTTAAACTTCAGGTCAAGCGAAAGTACAGCCTTTTTTTCCAGAAACCTTTTCCGGACTGGAACACCCTTTGCAATTAGGTTAGTAATGTAAGAAGCAACAAGAGGCTCTGTTAAACAAAGCTTCCTGCCAAGCTGCTCGTATGTCACATACTGCAGAGCTTCAAGAAGGTTATAGAGCGCCAGAAAGACCTCTTTTTCTTTCTTTGTCAGCGGCTTAATGTTATAAGAAACATCCGGCTCACGGCCAAACAAAAAGCCCTCAATCCTGTCTAGACGCTCAAAAAGCTTCTCTACCTTGTCGTTGATTTCGCACAGCGCCTCAAAATTAGACTGAATTTCGTTGGTATTTTCGTTTATAGCGGTAAGATGGTCATCAAGCTGTTCACAAATTAAAGAAAAATTATTGCTTTGGCCGGAATCTACGGCAAAAGCCAGCTCTTTTTGGCATAGCTTCGACAATCTACCACCCCATTTAACATTTCTGATTTATTAGCTATTTAAATTTTTCGGATTTAGAGCTTACCATTGTTGAGACGAAAATCTTGCCCTTTCCGTCCTGAACAACCTGAATATCATCCTCTTTTTCAAGCTCGGACAAAATCCGATAAAAGGAAGATTTAGAGCATAATCCCTGATCCTCAACAACCATCTCTCTTAAACCGAGCGCTGAAACCCTCTCATATTTTGTAATAAGCGAATGAATAAAATTCTTGACATACTCTTTTGAGTCGCGCGCAACCTTTCTCAAAATTCTCTCCTTAAGGAAGGTGTTTTGCGAACCAGAAACAGAAGCATAGGTTTTGTAGCGGCTTTTTTCAGCTAAATGAAATTTTAAAGTTTCATTTACTAATTGCGAGCTTATTTGAGCTTCTTTGTTAGTTTCTAAGCTCAAACTATTGTTCAAAATAAGTTTTTCTATTTTTTCCTCAATTGTTTTTATCTTGCCATAAACCGGCTCCATGAAATCTGCCTGCAGCAAAACATCGTCAACACGGCTTTTGTTAATCTTTTCCTCAAGCTCCCGCAGCTTTTCACGAATAGGCTCAGAATAATGCCGGTCTACAAGAGTCCGGATTTCCTCTTTAGTAAATGCCCTTAGCTCCTCGCGCAGGTTAATAAGCATGCTAAATCTTGACTGGATTGATTCAATCACCCTCTGCTGACGAAGATTCTGGCGGTGCAAAAACGTCAGCCAGCCATAAATATTATTCATATCTGACTTAACATGGCCGAATGAGGATTCAAGAGCGTGATTAAACCTGTCAAGCTCTTTTACAACCTCCACCTTTTTTCGTCGGAAAAAGAACATTATAATATATTGCAGGATGTTATCTATAAATATTTTTCGTTCCCGGGACGTTCCCAGGACAGTCCTGGGACTATGCTGGGAATGAAATGGGAATGAAAACGGTGTATAAACATGAATATTTAACGATTTAGCCATTTTTCAGTCCCAGAATGGGACTGATATGGGAATGTTATGGGAATGAACTGGGAATGAGATGGGAATAACCTGGGAATAAGGCATAAAAGACAGCAAAGAGGCAGGCTATAAACAAAGAATATTACTGAACTGGAATTTATCATTCCCATTTGGGAATATGCTGGGAATGAACTGGGAATGAACACGGAGAAAGAACAGAGAAGAATATGGTTTAAAGCATATAAAAAGTATTGGCTGTTTCACTTAGAATTTGGCATAAACGCAACAAAAATAGAGTGTTATCACTGACACAAAAACTATCAGAAAATAATGACGTCTGATTGTGATTTGCCTAAAAAAAGCTTTAAGGTTAGGCACTATATAGGGGAAGAAAATGAGGCATTATTTCTGGGGTTATCACACAAACAAGCCAAAAAAGTGAGAGTTTGTTTAATATTAATAAAGCTGATAGGCACTATACAAATTGGGAAAATCATGAAAATTACGGGATAAACCCACAAGATTAGCTTAAAAGTGAGCGTAAACAATGCCAGACATAAATAACTCATAAAATTGTTATGTCAGGCAAATGTCAGAAATCGAAGATTCCCAAGAAAAATGTAAACCATTTTTCTGGGCCCAGAAAAGCACAGGCTTTTCTTGGGTCTGAGCATGAACTAAAAAATTCACCGAATGAATTTTTGGTTTGTTGAAAATCCCGCAGGATTTTAAACACTCAAGAACCTGTTCTGGTTCTTGACACTTTAGTAAGCGATACCTAACAGATTAGGATTAGTTTTGTCGCTTACTAAAGCTATATAAAACCCTGGCAAATTAAGGTTCCTAGATGGAAAGCACATTATCCAAATCAGCGCTTGCCATAGCGTTAAGCAGGCTAGAAACATTCAACGCCCCAAAAGTGAGGGCAGAACAGTATACCCTAGATTCTGAACTGGCCGCAACTATATTATGGAATGCGTATATGCAGGGAAACATCAAAAATAAAGCACTAGCAGACCTTGGAGCTGGAACAGGAATTATTGGCATTGGGGCGTTGCTGCTTGGAGCAAAAACAGTTTTTTTCGTCGATAATGACAAAGAAGCATTAGACATTGCAAAGTCAAACCTTGCTGAAATACAGGTGAACAGAACAGCTATCTTTAGGTGCGAGGATGTCTCACTATTCAATGAGCGGGTTGATACTATCATACAAAACCCTCCATTCGGCACAAAAGAAAAGCATGCAGACAGGCAGTTTTTAGAGAGGGCGTTCGCCGTAGCAGATAATATTTACACTATACATAAGCTAACAAGCGAGGCGTTTATTGCAGCAATAACCAAAAAGCATGGATTTAGGATAGCAGAACTTAAGGCGCATGCCATGCCAATAAAAGCCTGTTACTCATTCCATAAAAGCCGTATAAAACCAATTAAAGTTGGGGTTTGGCATTTGATAAGAGATAATTCAGCGGTTGCATTGAAAGATTAGGGCACCACTCTAGTTTATACGTGTCCTGCCCGCTCTGGTCTTATAGACTAATTTCTTTCTCCCCACATAGGTGCGGGGAGAAAGAAATTATCCAAGCATAGCTTGGACAGAGCGGGCTGAATAGCTGAGTTTTCAATGCCAATTCAGCAAAAAGTTTTTAAAGAACCATAGTTTAAGGGATTTAGACGATGATACCATGGAAATAAATATTGTTGAGGACGGCACAAACAAGCTCGTCTTTGAGCTGAAAGGCGCAACACACACATTGTGTTCTATGTTAAAACGCGAGTTATGGGAGAATGAAAATGTCAAGATTGCAGGCTACAACATAGCCCATCCGCTGGTTGGCAAACCTGTTTTTACTGTTGAAACAAAAAAAGGAAATGACCCAAGAAAGGTAGTCAGCGGCAGCATCAAAAGTTTAAGCAAAAAAATAGAGAGCTTAAAAGCGAAACTCAAAAAGTAGCTAATTCTGGCCAAAATTGCCTATTCTCACCATTAAGTTAAAAGATAGCCGTGCTACCAAAAAGTATATTAATCTATAGTGCCTAATTCTTTATATGTTTATAAGAACAAAAAAGATAAAAAAGCAAAGCTATGCTTATTTAGTTGAAAATCAATGGAGAGGAAACAGCCCAAGACAAAGGGTTATTGCCTATTTGGGAAAGTTATACCCTGCTACCACTAATACCGATGCGTTTAGTGGCGGGCTTGCGGAAAATTACAAAGACAGCATAATAAGATTAGTCAAATCCCGGCTGCAGCAGTGCGGATTTAGAGAGAATGAAAGTTGTATGGCATCAGATGAGCTTGTTTTTGACAGCAAAGGGCTAAATATCAAGACAAAAACAGGCAGTAATGCTGTAATCAAATCCTTTGATGGCTACATCTGCGACCAGAGCCTAAAAGAGCTTTATGAATGCTCCCCTGATGGTTATGATGAAGAGGTGGGCAAACGACTTGCAAAAAGTCTGATAAAAGCTGGAATGAAACTTTCTAAAGAGCCATTTATCCAGCTATTTGAACAGTTGTTTAGAAAAAAATGAACCTTAACTGGCTGCCAAACACAATAAGCGCATCAAGAATTGTGCTAACTCTGAGCTTATTTGTGCTAGCATACTACAATTTAGAGGCGCTGCTTGCTATTGTGCTTATTATTGCATTCCTGACCGACCTTGCTGATGGCATGGCGGCAAGAATCCTAAAACAAACAACAAAAAAAGGGGTAAAATTAGACTCTATAGCAGATTACATACTGTTTTTATCGCTGCCGGCAATAGTTTATCTTGCAAGGCCCGAGGCAATAGCGAAAAATATGCTGGCGATAGGAATGCTTATCGGGCTTTTTCTTCTTGAGCTGGCTGTTGGGTATACAATTCAAAAGCAATTTGTGCCATTCCACCACTATCTTTCAAAGGCCGCTAATATTATCACCAGCATTTTTGTGGTTTATGCTATAGCTTACGGATTTAACAACCAATTTTTTATAGTGGTCTATATAATTATGGCACTGTCAATTCTGGAGGATATTGCAGCCTACCTTGCCTACAAAAAACCAAAATTCAACAAAATAACGATTTTTTACGGGCTAAAGAAACCGGCAATGCGAGCCGCTGCAATACGAATGCTGACAATAACCGGCAGCCTTGCAGGGTTTAGTGCGTATGTTCTAAAGCTGCAGGTGTTAAAATCACCATTTATTGTTCTCTCTGCTGTACAGTGGGGAGCTGGCGGGCTAGCTATTGGGTTGATTCTTGGGTTAGCTATCAAAGTCCGCCTGAGAAAAGCTAGTGACTAAATCTTCTTTTCCATCTTAACTGAATAGAAAAATAAAAGAAAATAGACATTAGCGTTGCCATAATATTAGATATCCATAACCCCCAATAGATAAAATTAATCCCGGTAAAAACAAAAACAAGATAGGGAACTACAACAACAAACTTAAGATGGCTGCATTTGGCATATGGCTTAATAATCCAGTCAGATAATTTAAGCTCATTGTAGTAAACAACCGCCAACAAATAGGCTACTGGAACAATAAACAGGTTGTACATTAAAGGATAGGCCATGGCTGAAAGCATAGCGCTGCTTATCAAAACAAACGAGTAAATTACACTATCCGCAAACATATCAAGAAATTTGCCTTTATCTGAAGCTTTTTTTTCAAATCTGGCAAGACTGCCGTCAATTTCATCCAGACAAAGGGCAATAATCAGGATTATTCCTGCTAGAGCAACATCAAAAAATGAAACCGCCAGAAAAACAAGCCCTAAAACTATCCTAAAATTTGTTAGCCTATTTGCTGTAACACCAAAACGCAGCAGAATTTTAAGCAGCGGCTTAAAAATCCTGGAACGCAGAATCTGGCTTCTGCTGTTAATCCTGTCAATAGCTTTATTTAACCAATGAAATAAATGAAACATATTAAACAAAAAGTATATGAACTCTGCGTTTAATAAACCTTCTAGTTTGAGGCTAAAATGTGGCTTACCAGCTTAAAAGAGATAAAAGATAGGATATTATTGCCTATAACTTTATTATTATCCACTATTGGAATACAACCATACCAGCTAACCGCTCTTGGAGCTGGCTTAGGGCTATTGGCGGTTTACTTTATAGCAAAAAATACCTCCCTCTTTTTTCTTTTTTGGGCTGTTTGGATTCTAATGGATATGCTTGACGGTGCACTTGCACGGCATACAAAAAGACAAAGCAACTGGCAGGATTTTTTAGGGGACAGGATTGTTTTTATGGCTTTAATGGCCAAAATGTTTTTAATGAGCGGGAAAACAGGGATTATATTAATTACAATGCTATATCTTCTGGTACATGCAATAAATTTTGGAAAGAAACAAAGATATTGGATTATACACCCGGATATAGCTGCTTTTGCCTTGTTTGGCTTTCAGAAGAACACAATAGCCATTTGGCTGGCATTTATCCTTTGCCTAATCAATTTGGCAATACTAATTGGGTTAGCTAGAATTAAGCTTTTGGCGCGGTTCCTAATAAAAGACAGGGATGCAGCATGAAAATATCTCCAAATATAATCACCTGGCTAAGAGTTGCATTAGTGTTTGCTGTTGCAATCATGCTGTATAGCAACAGATTTTTAGTACGGATAACTGCTCTTCTTTTAATGATAGCGGTTATATTTATGGATGTTCTGGATGGGTATATTGCCAGAAAACTTTTAGCTACAACTGCCTCAGGCGCTCTTCTGGACATCGGCGCAGACAGGATAGTAGAAATTGTTTTGCTTATAGTCTTTTCAAATCTTGGGCTTGTTCCGGTATATATTCCAATTATCTTTCTTACCCGCGGCATCCTAACAGACTTAATAAGAGCTATTGAGTTCAGGGACGACAAAACACCTTTTGAAAGAAAAAAAATGGATTCATGGATTTATAGAACTATTGTTTCCGGAAGAACCAGCCGCGGATTATACGGCTTTTCAAAGGTGTTTACTTTCGGCTATTTAATTCTTGTCTACGGCCTGAAAAAAAGTGCATTAAGCCTGCCATTTCCAATACTGGATGAAATAGGATTCTGGCTAGCCATATTTTTAGTGGTTTATAATCTTGCAAGAGGATTGCCGGTTATCTACGAAAAAAGGAGGGTATTGTTCACATGATAAAAACCGCTGTCTTTGATGTAGATGGAACCTTATTAAAGCACTCATGCGAAAGAGTATTCATCAAGTTCCTAGTCAAAAAAAGGGCTTTAAAGCCATTGCGTTTAGCGCTGGCTATTCCGGAGATTATAAGGCAGTTTCCAAAAATCAGCCTTAAAACACTGAAATCATTTCGGGGATATTACCGTGGAATGGAATACAATAAACTAAATAAGCTAGCTGAGGAGTGCTTTGAAAGCGAGATAAAAGACAGGATTTCACAAAAAATGATAGGCTTAATAGGCAACCATAAGAGCAAAGGATATAAAATTGTTATATTAACCGGAGCCTCGGATATACTGGCAAAAAAGATTCAAGAGTATACACAAGGGGACAGCCTTATCGCAACAAAGCTGCGCAGAAAGAACAGGATAATAACAGGAAAAATAGAGGGAAAACCTGTCTACGGAAAAAATAAGCTGGCCATGCTAAAACAAAATCAAAAAGATATAGATTTTAAAAACTCATACTGCTACGCAGACCATTTCTCGGATATTCCCCTGCTAAAAGCTTTT
This sequence comes from uncultured Methanosarcinales archaeon, assembly GCA_964529655.1. GTDB lineage: Archaea > Nanobdellota > Nanobdellia > Woesearchaeales > JAGWAF01 > CAZGZA01. The sequence continues at coordinate 16,330 of CAZGZA010000021.1, forward strand.
GGGCATCCCACAGCAACAAACCCGGATGTACTATTACGGGCTTATGCTTTGCTGAAAAACTGGCGCATAATCAGGTTATAGGCTTTTAGTATGTGGAAAGCTCGTTCGCGCAGTTTCCTCATTAGACAAGGAAAGGAAACTGTCCCAACACTGTCTGACGAGGAACAAAAGCGCTCACTTGAGAGCAAACGACACACTCACTACGTTCGTGCGGGTACCTGGCGCTTTCCACATACTTTTTCTGTAGTATTTTAGGATAAAGAAGGCAGCTGCCACTACCATAAAAATGCTGGCATACTGGCCAATGCTCAAACCAAAATAGCGCGCATCAGCCCTTAAAAAATCCAGAAAAAACCTTCCAACCCCCACCCAAAGAACAAGATTAAGAAAAATAAATCCCTCCTTATGAGGCCTGCTGAAAAGCAGTGACAGGAAGCCGGCAATGGCAAAGCGCTTTAAAGCGCTGTAAATCTGAACAGGATGCCTGCAGCCATCAGCATTTGGAAACTGAACACACCATGGCAGATTTGTTAAGGTTCCGATAATCTCTCCATTAATAAAATTTGCAATTCTTCCAAAAGCAAGGGCAATAATAGCGGGGATTGAAATAATATCAGCCAGCTGCAAAAAATTTACAGACTTGTGCCGAAGCGAATAAAGGTAACCGGCAACAATTGCACCTAACAAACCTCCATGAAAGGCCATGCCTCCCTCCCAGACATAAAATATTTTTAAAGGGTTTGCAAGATAATAAAAAGGATTCCAGACCACCACCTCAAATAATCTTGCCCCAACAACAACCCCTACCATAAGATAAAAAACCAGATCCCATACCTCCTCTTTTGAGAGGCTAATCAAGCCTTTTTTTCTATAGCGCTGCAATACATACGCTACAAGCAGAAACCCAAGAACATAAACCAGCCCATAGTACCGAATTTCAAGCGGGCCGAGCTGCAGAAGAACTGGATTAAGATTGTGGACTATCATCTTGGTTTGTGGTTTGTGGTTGGGAGTTTGTAGTTGGTATTCTTTTCATGAACACATCGAATAAGGCTTGAAAGTTGTTTGCTTATTTTTTCTAGCTGATTAGAAACCCTATCATGATCTGAGATATTAACATAATCAAATTCCTTTGAAAGAAGAAGTAAATTTACACATTCTTTACATGAACCAAGAGCATTATATAAAAAGCTTGCAAAATCTTTATTTGTTCTTCTCCCACAACCTTCAGCAATGTTACTGGAGATGCTAATAGCCGCGCGACGCAGTTGAGATGTAACCCCATAAATTTCCTCTTTGGGAAAGTTAGCGCTTATTTTATAAATATCTTTAGCAAAATCAAAACTTTCTTTCCAAACCACAAGCTGTTTAAAATCTTGAGGCATTAATAACACCGGCAAATTAGTTGGTGGTTGGTAGTTAGCAGTCAGTAGTTACTACGAACCACAAACCACTTACCACCAACTAATAATGGACTGACCGGGATTTGAACCCGAAGCCTTCCGCAAGCCAAGCGGACGTTCTACCGGATTGAACTATCAGCCCGTCACTATGCTAAAAGAAAAAGAGTTTTATAAATCTATCCCTGAACTAATGCCAGACATAAATAACACATAAAATTGTTATGTTCTGGCAACGTTTAGTAAGCGATTTATTCCATGCTTTATTTTTGTCGCTTACTAAACTTTTGCTTATTTTTCTGTATAAAACACAAAATGTCATAAAAGCAAAGCTTTTATTAAAAAGTGCGCATTCCAAAACCTTGGACTTAGTGCGCACTTTTTAATCATTACCTTTCGCGCACGAAAGGTAATAAAGTAAATTTTTGTAAAATTTACTAATTCCGCAGACCCGCAGTCTATAATAGCGAGTCTGCGTTATGAGCATGCTCAAAAAGCTCGGCTTCCACAAAAACTTTGTTTCCACAAAAAACTTTGTTTCCACAAAAACCTTGAGGTTCCACAAAAAGCAAAGCTTTTTGGGAGCAAATAAATCCTAGTTGGATTTATTGCTCAAAAAATGTAAGCATTTTTTTGAGCCAAAAATTACAAAATAATTTTTGTGCTTTTAGGAGCCAAAAATCT
>CAZGZA010000022.1:0-17194 GCA_964529655.1 uncultured Methanosarcinales archaeon
AGCCTGCATGACTATGGTATAGCTGCAAAAAAAGCGCTTGAGAACGCAAGGCAGGTGATTGCCTGCGCTATCAATGCAAAACAAGAGGAAATAATCTTTACATCGGGTGGAACTGAATCAAATAATACCGGCCTGAAGATAGCTGCAAAGCTGGCAAAAAAACAGGGAAAAAACCATATTATTACCTCAAAAATAGAGCACCCATCAATACTAAACACCTGCAAAGCCCTTGAAAAAGAGGGCTTTAAGGTAAGTTATATTAGCGTTAACCACGAGGGCATTATTGATGTTCGCCAATTGGAAAGCTCAATCAGGCCAACAACAGCGATTGTCACTATAATGCACGCAAACAATGAAATTGGGACAGTACAACCAATTGAGGAAATAGGCAGAATATGCAAAGCAAAGGGAGTAATCTTTCATACAGATGCTGTCCAAAGCTTTACAAAAGCAAGTCTTGACGTAAAAAAATTTAATGTTGACATGGCAAGCCTTTCAGCCCATAAAATTCACGGGCCAAAGGGAATAGGTGCGTTGTACGCTAGAACAGGCATCAAGCTGGAGTCGTATATCCACGGAGGCCACCAGGAAAAAGGCAGGAGAGCAGGAACAGAAAACATTCCTTACATTGCGGGTTTTGCCAAAGCAGTTGAAATCAGTGAAAAAATCGATTACAAAAAAATGGCAGCATTAAGGGATTATATGGCCAACAGGATTCTAAACGAAATCCCGCACACAAGACTGAATGGAAGCAAGGATAAAAGACTCCAAAATAATATTAATATCTCATTTGATTATATAGAGGGGGAATCACTGCTTATGAAGTTGAATGAGAGTGGCATAGCTGTCTCAACAGGCTCTGCATGTTCCTCCCAAAATCTTGAGCCATCACACGTGTTAATTGCAATGGGATTAACACCTGTACAGGCTCACGGCTCAATAAGATTCACACTAAGCAGTTATACCGCAAAAGACGAAATTGACTATACCATAAACAGCCTAAAAGAAGCGGTGGCGGATTTAAGAAGATTAAGCCCGCTGGGTGAGAAAAATGTATAATGAAAAAATAATGGAGGAATTCAGGCATCCGCAGAATGCCGGTGAGATAAAAGATGCAGACGGCACCGGAAAGGTTGGCAACCCAACCTGCGGGGATGTTATGCAGGTTCAAATTAAGGTAGACAACAATAAGCTCACTGATGTTAAATTCAAAACATACGGCTGTGTTGCGGCTGTTGCAGCTTCGTCAATGATGACACAACTTGCAAAAGGAAAGGCAATAGATGAAGCTAAAGAACTAACAAAACAGGATGTTATCAACTCTTTAGGCGGGGATATTCCGCCAATAAAAGTGCACTGCTCTGTATTAGCTGTTGACGCCCTCAAGGAAGCAATAAAAGATTACGAGAAAAAATCTGCGAAAGAGCAGCTTTAAAAACTTTCCCTCTTTCTTTTCCGTTAATGAACCGGCTTTTTTTCCATGAATTTGAGAACAACATCAAAAAAACAATCAAACAATTCCGCCTTATCAGCCGGAATGATAAGATTCTTGTAGCGGCCAGCGGAGGAAAGGACTCAACCACAATCCTGTACCTGCTAAAAAAATTCGGCTATAATGTTGAGGCATTAACAATAGATGCAGCTATCGGCAACTACACTCGTGAAAATCTGGAAAACCTAGTGAAATTTTGCGGGGAACATAATATAAAGCTTCATATTGTCTCATTCAAGGACGAGTTTGGTTATAGCCTTTGCTATATTAAGTCTACACTCCAGCACAAAGGGATTAACCTCAAGAGCTGCACAATCTGCGGAGTTCTAAGGAGATACCTTGTTAATAAGCACGCCAGAAAACTAAAGGCAGACAAGCTTGTCACCGGGCATAACATGGACGACGAGGCCCAGGCCCTGATGATGAACCTTTTCAGGAATACTCTCTGGCTTGCAGCAAGGCTCGGGCCGAAAACAGGGCTTCATGCCAGCAGGTATTTTGTTCCAAGAGTTAAGCCACTTTATCTTACCTCCACCAGGGATATCATCCGCTACAGCAAGCTTATGGGCTTTCCGGTAAAATACCACCCGTGCCCGTGCTCAACCGATTCCTATCGCAGATTTGTCAGGGAGATGCTCAATGAATGGGAACAAAAAAATCCAGCCCTCAAAAGAAATATTATCAATTACTTCTTAAGAATAATGCCGAAACTAAAAAAGGTCTATACAAGAGGAGAAATCTCAGTCTGCACAAAATGCAACGAGCCGAGTTCGCACAAAATATGCAAAACCTGCCAGATTTTAGACAACTTTAAAAACAATGCCAGCTAAACTTCAGCTAATGAAAACAGATATAATCTTTCCCAACAACAATGAGAGGGAATTTGCACAAATAGCGGAAAAACTCGGCTATGAGCAACTGATATTTGTTTACAGGAATAATATCCCAAAACTGAATGATGTTAAAACCAGCATAAACATAATCCAGCGTAAAAGCACCAACTTCATTGTAGAAGGAAATGACAAACTAAGGTACTATCTTGAGTCCACTCCGGTAAAAATTGTTTATAGCCTGGAAAATCGGATGCAGAAGGATTTCATACACCAAAAGGCATCGGGACTAAACCACATACTCTGCAAAATTGCACAGGAAAAAGGCAAAACAATCGGATTCAGCTTCAGCCAGATTCTTAACAGCAACGGGATAGAACAGGCCAGAATCATAGGCAGAATAAAGCAAAATATCATATTATGCAGGAAATACAAAACAAAAATGTTTATTGGAAGCTTTGCATGCCATCCTTTTGAAATGAGAGCTGTAAATGATTTGCAGGATTTCTTTAAAGTTATAGGGATGACTGGAATGGAAGTAAAGGAGGGGGTACAGCTAAAACTTTTATAATTTATAGGTTATTTAATAAATTGAACACTCGATAAATCCCTGAATTGCTTATCTCCTGTAAGGAACAATAAGTTATGTTCCTTTGCAAAAGCATATCCTATAGCATCGGCATACGAAAATTTTCTTTTAGAATACTGTTTCCTGAAAAGCATCGCTTTCCTGATAATCTCATCAGAAATTTCGCAATGTTCTATAGAGCTTAATAGATTATCTGCTAAACCCTGATTATATCTTGTAATTGCCCACCAATAAATTTCTATCTTATTAAGGATTGTTGTCACAAGAGAAAACTCTAAATATTTTTCATAAGCAGGATTACGAAGAAGCATTTCTATAATTGCATAACTGTCAAAAAAATAATTCACCATCCCGCTCTTAGCTCATCCTTTGCCTTTTGCGTTGGCTCTTTCCTTTCTAATGGCCCGAGTTCCCAAATCCGCCGAGCTAAAGTTGCCTTCCTAATGCTGATGCTAATCTTTTCGTCAGGCTTTAAATGCTCCTTTTCAACAATCTCTTTTGGGATAATAATACCCAAAGAACTGCCCCATTTCCTTGTAACACAGTCAATGCCATTCATGTTGCATCACCTTTTAAGTTACAGTTAGATTAAGTTATATATAAATATAACTAAAATTATACCATCAAGGCACCTGAAATTTTTCAAGGCAAACCCTTTTCAGATTCTGGTCAGGCACTAAATTGCACTTAACAGGCTGCTTTTCTTTTACGGCAATGTCAAGGAAATTACTGAACAAATCATATTCCTCAAGTTTTTGAAGAAAGCTTCTATCACTTTCAAGCATGCACCTAATCTGCTGATAATACGTGGGAAGCGACGGGCATAACAAAGGGTCCTTTTTTTTCAAAGCAATACAAAATGCCCGCTCTTCTTCAGGCAATAACAGACATTTTTCAGGCTCTTTTGAGATTTCTACTAAACAATCTCTTTTTGCCTCTTTTTGAGTTTCATCATTAAGAATCTCACAGCTATCCGCATCCCATTCGCCAAGGCAGAGAGCTTGCTGAAGTTTATCTTTGATTAAAAGGCAGGTTGATTTATCATTAATAATGCCAGCTATACAAGTGAATTTGACATCATCCGTGCTTATTCTATTGCAAAGTGAAGCATCTTTTGATGCCATAGCCCTACCATACAGCATTGCATCAATGCGCCCTTTATCTATATAAGCAGGATATTTGTCAAAACACCCTTTGAGCGTGCTTATCTCAATATCTTCATCAACACAATCAAGAAGCTTATTGCCTGTCGGCTCTTTCTGGGGCTTGAAGAACATTACAGCAGCGATAACAAGCACTGCTATTGCGGCAATGCCAAACAATGCCATTAAAATATAATGGTTATTCCGGTTAATCATAAGCCCTTTTTTGATTTACAGGTTTATAAGATTTTTGAAAAGTTATACTTTATCTTCCTTATCGAGGATGTCTTTGATCGCATGCTCTATCTTTGCGCTCATATTATAGCTTTTATCCCTGCAAAATTTCTTGAATCTTGAGGATAAAGACCTATCAATGGTAAAATTCATCCTATTTTTTGTCCTGATTTTCCTTGTTTTCTCAAATTCCATAAGAGTCTCAAATACCGCTTTGTCCCTCTTAACGATGTTCTTTGCTGTTTCAATAAGTTTGTTTGATGGCATCTTTAATCATATCCTCAATTTTGTTTATGCTTGATATTCTTTTTAGGATTATTTTTTTTATGAAGTTTACTATCCTATTATCATAAGTCTGGTAGCCTTCGTATTCTGCATAAGCCTTAATTAGCAAGGCAGCAGTCCTTTTATTGCCCTCTTCAAAAACATGGTCGAGCAGTATGGCTCGTGTTATCCATGCCAGAGCTTTTGTCCAATTTTCTGTTTTTTGCGCATAGCTTAATGCAAATTCCAGACTTGGCTCATTATGAAGATTACCTTCATCAAATTCCTGATTAAGGGCTATGATATCCTTTTTCGTCAAAATAAATCTCATTTTCAATACTTATTTGTGTGTATAAGTGCGTATTTATATTTAAAGTTTTCGGTTTGTTAACTTTTGCGTTTTCAAATTTGTATATCATGCAAAAGTTAACTTCACTAAACTTTTGCCTAGTTCCTATACAAAACGCAAAAGTTTAGGGTTTTTGTGTTTGCCGGTTGAAACAAAATTTGATAAGATTTCGCAATACCAAAATATCACAAAAGTTTTTTCTATTTTTCCAGACGGGCACAGCGTCGAAAGTTTTATATAGCTAATTTCCTATTTTTTAGCTATAACTCAAGGGGGTAATATGACAAAAAAGAAGGTTCTCATAGCTTTTGGAATACTCTTCTTTTTAATATTTCTAGTTCAGACACCCTCGGCACAATCGGTTCCTAAATGCACTTCTTATAATGACATTACTGCAAGAGGAAGAGAGGGGGATAGTGTTTCAATAACCCAAACATGTTCTGACTCAGGGGAGTATGCTGTTCTTCTGCGGGCATGGTGCAGAGGAGGCGCATTACTATCCCAAAGCGAACAACCGTATGGAAAACAGGTTTATGCGCAATGTGATAAATATGTAACTTGGAATGGCTACAGGAATGAGCATAGCCAAGTAGTCCACATAGACTATGCTTGCTGCAAATATGATGAGCCAGATGACTCTCCTGTTAGCGACCGGTGCGATTTTAAAGTTGCGGGTATTGACAGCTGCCCTGATGTAGTGCACAATCAGACAAATATAAATTCCGGGTGGATGTTCCCTACAACTTACAGCTATCAGGCTCTTGACTGCCATCCTGAAGATGATTCCAGAGCTGAAACCTACCCTCAAGAGGAATCTGCCGGTGATGATGTGAGCGCATCAACTGCAAGTGGAAGCGGAATTTGCAGCACTAACTTTGATGAAGATTGTGATGGCATAACCAATGAGCCCGATGCATGCGAAGCAGATGCAAACAGAACAATCTGTGAAAGCAGTTCCTGTGCAATTGGCGGCGGAGCATGTGAATGGAAAACCTCCAGCACTTTTAGGGGACAGGCATGCTGCGGAGATGACATTAGCTATACAGGAAGCGACTGTGGAAGGTTTGTATCAAACAGTATATGCTCTGATGATGGCTGGCTAAGCCCGGCAGCTGATAGAAGCGGATTAATATCCCCTGATGGGTGCGGAGGCGAGATTGTTCTGGACAGCACAAGCATCTACCGCTGCCAGCCAGAGGCAAAACCAAGAGCATTCAACATAGAAATTATTGTAAACCAGCCCTTTTATTTTTATACAGAACCCGCCCAAAGAACAAACATTCCAAGAACATACAAATCATTTTCTGTTGGTGCAGGATTAACAAAATTAGGGAACGTCTCTGCTATGGTTTTTGGTTCTACTATCTCGTATCACATTTCATCTGATGATTCTGAGATAAAATTAACATTTGCTGATTCAGATGCTGATGCTTTGATGCGCTTCAAGGAAAACAATCTTGTTAATGATGTTTTTACTATACAAAATGTCTATGCATTTTACACCCCTAATATGCCAAACTCTTTTATCAGGGCATCAATAAGCAAGGATAATGATGCGCATGACTACATCTGCTATGAAAAATCTCCGGCAACAAACGATGAAACAAGAATAATTGCTGAATGCAACGGGGACATAAACGACCAAAATACTGCTTTCTCATCGCAGGGAACTGCTGGAGAAATTGCTTATACTGGAACAAAGATTGATCCAAGCTTAATTTTTGAGGATGACTTCTCAAACATAATTCCGACACCAAGCCGAAATGCTGACTTCAATGTTCAGGGCATAACAGAAACACTGACAGATAATGGCGTAAATGTTTCAAGCAGATACCACAAACTTATTTATGATGCTGCAGGCAACATCAATGCAAGAGAGGGGCTTGTAGAATTCTGGATAAAGCCAAACTGGAACTCAACAACAGATACAAGAGAAAGGGTTCTTTTCAACTATCAGGAAATAGTGGATTCCTATCTAAGAATTAGCAAACTAACTAATGGTATGATCGAATGCAAATATAAAACACCGGCAAGCCTCACATCAAGCGAGGAGGTAACAGCACGGATAAGCCTGAACATGAGCCAGGACAGCTGGCATAACATAAAAATGAGCTGGAGCCCAAATGCCCTAACCTGCTCAGCCAGCAACAGCGATGGAACTCTACAGGCATCCCAGACATCCTCAGCAGGCTTAAGAACGATTTTGGCACAGAGCTTCAGCCTTGGCATGATACCCAACGATGACAGCCTTAGATCAGATGCTGTTTTTGACAATTTAAAAATCTACAAAACAATGAAGCCAACTGCATACTACTGCACAGACAACTTTTTATGGAAGCCAAAATTGGATGATGATGCTACAGCCTGCCAGCAGGCATCTGACTTAAAATGGACAGGCACCCACTGCTGCGGAGAGTTAATAGACACACCAGAGTATTACAACGATAACGGACAGTCCCCAACTTACAGGGGAGGATGCTGGGCAAGCAATTGGAATGAGTGGGGAACACTCCCAAAAATAGGAGATAGCACAGATGATGCTGGGCAGGTAATAAACTACAAAGGGCAATATGAATCCTGCAACGCAACAAATAATATTATTTCAATTATGGACAGCTTTACAAACCAGCAGCTAGTCCACGATAACCCGCAATGCACTCTGCTGATTGACGCACGAAGCAATGACAAAGATTTTTACTGTTCTGTTGATGGAAACTGGAAACTTGCAACAAATGACTATCTTGCCGCGCTTGGACAGACAACAAATGAAAGCAGAACGCTTAAGAATTACCCATGGCAGACAAATGCATCTGCATTGCAACAGGAATGCTGCGCGGTTAATGACTGCTGGAATGGCAATGAATGCATAAGAAACCAGCGCTATGACGCAACCTACATAACAGACCATGATTACAGATGCCTTGATGGAAACTGGACAAAGCAAATTCCGAAAATAACCTGGGACAGAAAAGACAAAGGATTTTGCCCTGAACAAAGCCAATGCTTAGTAAATCCGGCTGGAAGCGAAGCCAACAACAATGAGCCTCAAAAGTATTTTACTGGCAACATAATCGAACAACCCCAATGCATACAAAACAGCCAATACATAAAGCAATACTACTGTGAAAATGGAAACTGGAGCTCAAGAACAAAATTAATTGCCCTGCAGCTAATAGATTTCGCGAGCTCGACAGGCGACTATGAACTTCTGTGCGGTGACTTTAGCGATGTCCTTACACATGTCGGCTACGAAGCTATTTCAGGCGCTGGCGCTGTCCAAAACTATATAAGAACCTGTTCAATAGCCGGAACAACTGTACCATGCACAAACCAGTTCTGCGCAATTAAATACAGGGATGGCGTTGCCTTCGGAACTTCCTTAAATATTGATGTTGATGATTCATCAAAGAGCTTTGTAAAATATGCCCTTGGCAGGGATATAAGTGCATGCAGCCAGGCAAAAAACAATGATGATAACTATGATTCCTGCGGAAATAATATTTATTACAATAATAATACCTGGAGCATTATAAAAATCCCGACAGGAAGCCTTCCGCAGACAACAACAGCGCAGCTATTAGCAAACCGAAACTTTGAGATACAGAACAGATTTAATGCAGTCAAAAACTATGCACAAACATCTGCCTTAATTTCAGCATCCGGAAACAAGCTTGTAAATACAACAAGCATATTTGAAAATATTTTCCTGATAAAAAAAGGAAACAAGGACTTTTTTGCCTACTTTGAGGAAAAACAGTTCATGGAAAGGCCAGACAGCGCGCTAATAAGAGTTGATGATATAGGCGCCCACTACAGCAATTTTGTCATTTCCGACAATCCCTGCGGGATAAACCATATCGGCCAGAAAACAACAACACTGCCTTATAGCTGCTCCTACCTGAACAATAATCTCAATTTTATCGGCATCTACCCTGAAAGCCAGGATAAGCCAACAACAAAACAGCTCTGGCGGGGAATTACAGGCCTGTTAAGAATAAGCTAAACATTCAAATAAAGAGGTGAGTAATGGGACAAAAAGCCCAAATAACAGTGATAATGATAATGGTTATACTTATCCTGTTAATTTTTGGAGTGATGTACTACCTTACAACAACATCCAAAGAAAAAAAATCTGAACAGGGACTCCAGACACAGCAGCTGGCTGCCTCAAAAATAAAGCCAGTGCAGGATTATATTAAATCCTGCCTTGACCTTGTCTCAAAAAATAGCCTTGAAACAATGGGCAAACAGGGAGGATACCTATACCGTTCACAGGGAGGCCCAATAACTGATTACAGCGCCGCAGATATCGGAAAAAAATATATTGTTTACGATAACCTGAACGTTGCCTACTCAATATTCCCGCCAGAGGGCGATGTAGCAATATTTACCTCCACACCCCCGCAATATCCATGGGAGAGCTTTCCAATTATAGAAACATCCGAGGGAAAAGCCACATACTTCTTCGGATTTTTTGGCTACAATGAAATGCCCGCTCTTGAAAAACCCTTTCTAAGCTCGGTACAAGAGCAGCTTGAGGTGTACACCAAAAATAATATTGACAAATGCATTGACTGGCAGGCTTTTGAAAAACAAAATCTGCACATAAAAAAAGGCGAGATTAAAACAACTGTAACAATCGGAGAAACCACCACTGTTTTTAACATGAAATACCCTCTCACTATTACCGATAACAGTTCAGGAGTGCAGCAGAACCTGGAGGAATTTTCTGTGGCTTACAATATCCGCCTTAAAAAAATATTTAACTTTGTTGAATACATAACCGACCATGATGTAACTGACGCTAATTTTGAGATTGCGAAACAAACTGTAAAAGACATGAACACAAATATACTAAGGGATATTTTCAGAAAGGACGACCTTGTTATAGCTACAGATTCGCAGTCGAAAATCCTTGACAAGCTATTTGAATTCAGGTTCGCAAGGCATAATCGAATTCCGGCGCTGCACTATCTTGACAAGCAAGCAATAAGCAACAACGAAAATTTTGGGGTTTGCGTAAACGCTGACCTCACAATAGTAAAAGATACTATCACACAGCTACAGGTAAACAACCCGCAGGGATGCGGCAGCCATCCAATCTCAAAAGAAATAATGCTAAACGCATCAGACCCTGATGAAGACAACCAAACATTCAAGCTTGTAATAGGGCAGGAAAGAAACTCCTACCGGGTAAAACCAGAGGATTTCTACCTTGGGCGGTTCAACTTCAGAATTCAGGTGAATGACGGAGAAAAATTTGACTGGCAGGACACCTCATTGCCAATGAAGGCTGTTGAAATTGACTAAAAATTATATATCCAACTATGGAAAATATGGAAAACCCATGGTTTTTGTATTGATTATGCTAGCTATTGTTCTAACAGTCGATGCTGACAGGACAGGATGCTGCTGCAAAGACAACCAGGCTTATCGAGGATCATTTGTCAGGGAAAGCGTATGCACATCAGAGGCGCAGGACTATAACTTTGCAGTCCCGCCATCAGATTTTGTTATTGGAAGGGCAACATCAACAATATGCAATGAATATTGCCGTGAAACTGCTGCAATGCCTGAGGTGACAATCAACGAATGCGGTTCAGAGGGATATGTGCCGAAACCAGAAAATATACAGCTCAAGCCAACAAAAGGCCAGAGAAAATTAGCGCTCAACTGGATTAACAACTGCACGGATTATATAACCCACTATGAAATATCAAGATGCCATGGCGACTGCGCAAGAGAGGATTTTACAGTCCAGACAACAGCAACAAACTTCTCAGACCAATCAGGCCTTGAATGGGGAAAAGCCTACACATACAGAATTAAAACACTCTTCAGTTTTGGCGGGCAGTCAGATGAAGCTAGTATCACTAACTCCCCAGGAGATTTGGAATGCCAGGGCCAGGGAACAAACTCCTTTTGCATCTCACTTTTTTACTACCTGGAATTAAAGGAATACCTGAAAACATACGGATACAAAGGAACAGACAAGCGCTTATTTAATGAACCCACCTTTAACCAAACGCGGAATACAAACTTTGGAGCTAACTACAACAATGCGTTTAGATGCGATGACTACAACCGCCTATCTAATATACTTACATGCCAGCCCGATAAAGCATGCATCGCGAGTGGCACAACAGCAACCTGTGCTGATAGGGTTAGCTGCAAAGAACAGGCATCCGCAACCCCTTTTGGGCTGTACTCGACACTGAACAGCTGCGAGGGAACTCAGCCCAAAAAATACTGCTATTACGATAAATCCTATTCGTTAGTAAATGACTGCTTCAATTGCGACTCAGCAATGAGATGCTATGACTATCGCACAAGTGGAGGCTGTGAAAGAGACAACTGCGGAGTTGGAAGCTGCGAATGGCACGACAGCTACCCAATGCTTGGAATTGGCGTTTGTGTTGATACACGTTTTGACAACTGTGAGCTATGCAACCAGCAAGGGAATTTTAATGTCGAAGCATATAATGATATATTTGACAGATGCACCCCAACAAAAGCACGTGCATTGGAAACATCTGGACATCCATGCTTTTATAACCCATCAGATGGCTCCAGTGGAGGATGCGCTGCTGTCAGCTGCCTTGACTACAGTTCATCAGACCAATGCGCTGCACCATCCGGAGGCATACAGCTAAACCAAAACAATAATATTACCCAAAAAAGCAATGACCCCTGCGGCATTGGTGTTTGCCAATATGACACAACAACCCAGATGTGTGCGAAAAATGCAAATGGTCAGATTGATGGGACAGTGTTTATGGACTGCTATTCCTTTTACACCTCTGGGGACTATAAAAACAGCCGGGCTGTAAAGCAATGCGAACTGGACTATTTTCCCCCTAAAACTGAATTTATTCCGGTAAGCCAGAAGATTGGAATTGTAAACTATTTTAATATCAGAGTGCTTGATAAAAAAAGCTTTACAGAGGACTTTGGTTATATAACCAAAGCTGAAAGGCAGAGCTATCCAACCTATTTCTGCATCTATTCAGGGCGGCAATGCACAAACTTTAATCTTTCAACTGTAAATGACAAACTTATTGTGGACAATCTTATTCTTGGAGAAAAAACAGCAAGGGATGTAACAGCCATTGCTGTACTGGCAGAGGGGCAAAACACAATAAGGTATTACACAAAAGACCCAAATGAGAATCTTGAGGAGATAAAGGAAATCAGATTCAATGCCTGCAACGGCTGCCAGGGGCCAACATTAGTTGAATACAACTTTAGCCATGCGCGCGAGGTAGAGGGAATTTATTACACCAAAATGCCAACTCCCTCTGCAGGTGTGCTGTTCAGCACAGAGACGACCCTGACAACAAAGGAGATTATTGGCATGAACAGGATTATTGGAACAACAAGCCAGACTATCAATAAAAAATTTCACACACTCACAGCCGCCTCTGCACTAGTGGAGGGCAGCTACAAACTAAAGGTTAATGGTGTAAACCAGCAAAACATTGCAATGGATGCGCCGGTTGAACTGCCATTTGTGTACGACGCCTCTGCGCCAACAGTAAGAATCATTGTAGAAGACCAGCCAGCTGGCGGAAAAATCTTTGAAAAATCAAATGTCAGGCTAAAACTTGAATTTTCCGAAACCACCATATTAGAGGAGGTAACAATTGTAAAGCCAGACATAGGAGATTATGCAATTCTTGGGGATAATGAAAATTTAACACTGACTTTAACAACAACCAACAATATTATTTATACCGGAACACTAAACCTGCCAGAAGGACCAAACCAGATTAAAGTGCATGCTGTTGATTATGCTGGCAATCATCTGTTTGATGCCGCCACCTTCAATATTTTTACAGCCGCGCCATCAATACTCCTTAAATCACCCAGCTATGGCGTCAGCGCAACACCAAACTTTAATTTGGTTGTAGAAACATCAAATCCCGCAACCTGCAGATTCTGGTTCAATGCAGAAACACCAGCTATACCGGCTCCTGCAACCTATGAGCTGCTTGAGGCTTTCACAACAACCGGAGCGCTGAGCCATTCAAAAGAGAGTATAAACCGGATTTCAGCGGATAAAGAAAAACAACCCTATCAACTAACTGTCAAATGCCAGAGCAAATACGGGCCAATATTCAAAGAATTCCAGATAATGTTTGACACAACCCTACCAAAAATAATCAATGCAGGGGCATACCCTAACCCAGTAATACAGCTCCCTTACGAAACACACCTGAAAGTAACAACAACACCACTTACATTCTGCAAGTATGACCGGGAGCAAAAATCATTTGCGCAGATGCCTGGAACATTCCCGGGATATGCAAAAATAGGCCAGACAAATCACCAGCAGCTGCTAACATTAGAAAATCTTGGGAATTACACTTATTATATCTCCTGCATAACATTAGCTGAACTCGGGCCTGCAACAGAAAAAGTCACATTTAGCGTAAGGGCTGGAGTAGCGTTTAACATCACAAGCAAGACACCAGGATATACTGAAACTACAACAATCCCCTTATCGCTTGAAACAAACAAGGATGCATTATGCTACTATTCTATCACATCAGGCACAATTGGAAATCTAATCGGAGATGGAACAGGAGCTGTAAGCCATTCTACCTCTGCTATAGGGAACACTGGAAAAAACCAGTATTTTATCACATGCACAACAACAGGAAGAGCGGTGATTAATGGAACTCCTGAATCAAAAAAAATAAACATTACAGTTTATGCTGTCGAACTGCCGCCGGAGATGGAACAAAACAAAACCGCGCTTATGTCCAGCCAGTGTTCTAATGGCATAATGGATGGAGATGAGACAACCACTGATTGCGGCGGAAGCTGCCTTAAATGCGCTGAGGGCGAACAATGCCAAACTGATGCAGACTGCATACCTACTTTTAGCTGCATCCAACACCCTCAAACGGGATTCAAGATATGTGCAGGAGCTGAACTGTTAAGAACATTTGAAAAATTAAGAGACAGCGACAATGACGGCTTGCCAGACTGGTGGGAGGAAAAATATTTTGGCGACAAAACAATAGCAAACCCTGACGATGACCCTGACAAAGACGGCTTGACAAATCTAGAGGAATATAGGTACTATGAAAAAATAGGCAATGAAATCAGCCCTGTCAACTGGGACAGTGACGGTGATGGCTGGAGCGATGGCAAAGAAATACAAAAAGAAAGCAATCCTTTTGATATTAATGTCCACCCGCCATCACTCTGGTGGATATGGTTAATTATAATCCTGCTTTTGCTTGTTTCATTCCTTACTACATCTTATGTTGGCTATAAGATTTTTGGACACAAAAAAGGGAAGAAAACAGAGATGGAACAACAACAGACAAAAAAAGCAGAGGCGAAAAAACAACTTGAAAAAAGCTGGCAAAAGATTGCTGCTGAGGCATCAAGAATCAAGGAGGCGCTAACCCCTAAAAAAGAGGACTACCCGCTTATAACAGAATTAAGCGAGGACTATCTGGCCGGAGCAAAATCCGAAAAAGAGCGGGTAGCGGGTATTTTTATAAAACTCCAGAATTTCCTTGAGGGCAAGCCGATAGAAAGATTAGAAAGAGGCGAGGCAATAGAAAAACTGCGAAAACTGAAACAGGGCGGTGAAACAATAAAAGAGCCATTTGAAACTCTGATTAAGCTTGCCGTTGACCGCTACCCCAAAGAGGAAAGATTAGCGCTCCTGAAAAAACTGCAGCTTTTGAGAGCCGGCCTCCTTAGCGATAGTGAACGTGAGGAGCTATTCCGCAAACTGCGGGAGATAGCAAAATATTGGGAAACACACAAAGAATTGCTAAGAAGGGAAATACAAAAATGGCTTAAAAGCAAGCCATTCCATTTCATAAAACCAAAAAAGACAGAGTAAAATGAGATACCTACAAAAAAAAGGGGATATTACCGGCCAGCTTTTTGTTTTTCTGCTCGCAGCCATACTTTTTGGGTTAATCCTGATTTATGGCTATAAAGCAGTTAAATCTTTTGGAGAACAAAGCAGAGAAATTGCTTTTATTGAATTTAAGGACAGTCTTCAAACAGCGGTTAGGACATCCCTCATGGATTATGGTAGTGTCAAAAAATTTAAGCTGACTGTCCCATTAGAATTTGAGGAGATATGCTTTATTGATTTTGATGCGCTAAAAACAAAAACCGGCAAATTAAATGAACTTGCCGGGACAAGGCCGCTAATCTATAATGCAGTTGAATCCGGAACAGACCAAAATGTATTTTTAAGCCCAATCGCACAAACACTAATCAAAGTGGAAAAACTTGATATTAATAATGGGTTTATTTGTTTTGAAAACCTTAAAGCAGGCATAACTTTAAGGCTCGAGGGAAAGGGCAGCAGTGTTGGAATTAGCTTGTGGTAACTTTATGGCAACAAACAAAACAGGGGCATTGGAAATCCAGATAAACTGGATATTTGTCTTAATAGCCGGAGCGATAATACTAATTGCAGTTTTTGGCTTTCTAAGCCACCAAAAAAAAGCTACCCAGCTAAAGATTGCGGATACTTTAATAAAAGATATTGAGGCGCTTGCGACAGGCACCTCGGCATTAAAGGAGAGCAGCCAGCAGATAACCCTCCCAAAAACAGATATTATAATAAAATGCACAGACGACTGTAGCTGTACAATAAATACCGGACAGATAAGCAAAGACTTTCGGGACAAACAGATTTTTGCCCCTCAAACATTAACCGGTTTAAGGGCTGTATTTTGGACAAAGGCATGGGAGATTCCTTTTCGGGCTACAAACTTTCTTTATATAACCGACAAAAGCGCAAAATACTACTTTGTTTATATTGATGAATCTGAATCTTTAAGCCTTAAACAAAAGATTGAACAGCTCATTCCGGCCGGGATAACTTTTGAGTTTGTAGGCCCTCAGGGCATAGGCGCACTAAAAAATGCAGGCTTTGACCAGACAAAATTTATTTTTCTTAATACACCAATACAAAGTGTTGATAAAAGTTTTGGAAAAAATACTAAATTCATTGCATTAACAGACTCCTTAATCACCTTTTGGGAGGGCGGGGAGGCAAAATCCACTGGTTATATTACTGACGCAGAATTTTTTGGCGCCATATTTGCTGATGGCTTTCAGCTTTATTCCTGCAATATAGAAAAAGCAAAAAAAAGGCTGAAGTTCATCATTAATATATACGAGGAAAGGGCAAAAAAGCTTAATGAACTATTTACTGCATCCCAAGAGGTTGTATGCGGATATGACGCCGTTATCAATGAGTTAAATGCATTTGAGGGTGACCTGGATATTACCAAACATTACACGGTTATCAAGGGGCTTAATGCTGAAAAGGTAGCCCAAAGCTGCCCGTTAGTCTACTAAACATGCCAAACCATAAATTAGCACAGATAAAGATGTTTGAATCAGTGGCTGTCCTTATTATTTTCTTTTTTCTTATTGCCTTTGGACTAAGCTTTTATATGGTAATCGCCAAGTCCTCAGCCCAAAAGGCGCATGAAAGATTCCTTCAGCTAAAAGCAATCCAGACAGTCCAAAAACTGTCTACACTGCCAGAGCTGGGATGCGTGCTTGTGGGGGTAGAGTCTGAAAGCTGTTTTGATGAAATCAAAATAGAAAAATTCAATGAACTGCTAAAAACAGAAACAGCTAAAGAATGGTATTTTAATGTTTTTGGCTTTAGCGAAGTTGAAATCAAGCAAATCTTCCCCTTTGAACAGACAACAATCTTGTATGCCAACAGGCTAAATGACGCAGGATACAGCTTTTCACAAATACCTCTCCTGTTGTATAATCCTGTAACAAACAGTTTTTCATTTGGCGTTGTTGGGATAAAAATGTATGAAACTTAACAAAAAAGCACAGATGGAAATTTTAGGGCTGGCTATTATTATCATCCTGATAATTCTGGGAGTGCTGTTTGGAATACGGGTTTTACGAAAACAACCTACTGAACTCCAGGCTGAATTTGAGCAAAAAAACATTGCAGTTAATTACATTAATACCCTGCTTGGAACAACAACATCCTGCTATAAGCTAACTTTCAGGGAGCTGATACAGGACTGCGCGCAGACAGCCGGCTCAATGCAATGCGAGGGAGGAAACTCCTGCATTTACACCAGAAATAAATTTATGGAAATATTTGACAAAACCCTGCGGCCACGTAAGCAGGATTATGTGCTGACAGTTAGCGGCGCTGGTGATGTTGAGGACATAAACCAGGGCAGTGTTGGCAAATGTTCCGGAGAGCTAAAGCCGGCAATACAATACATCCCGACACGAAGCGGAACAGTAACAATAAAACTTGAA
>CAZGZA010000023.1:0-1464 GCA_964529655.1 uncultured Methanosarcinales archaeon
TCAATCAATCTCACAACCCAGAAATTAAAGGCAGCTACAGACTTTCTACAGAGCCCATCCCGCCAAAAAAATTAAATAGTCTGCAGCGTTTTTAAAAATCATGAAGTTCGCGCATCTTGCTGACTGCCATATTGGCTCGTGGAGGGATCCGAAGTTAAGAAATATAAGCTTGGATGCGTTTGCAGCGACTATTGACCAATGCATTAGCGAGCGGGTTGATTTTGTTCTTATGTCAGGCGACCTGTTTAATAATGCCTTGCCATCGATAGACCATCTGAATGTTGTTGTTAAAAAGCTGAAAGCGCTTAAGGATATGGCAATTGCTGCCTACGCCATTGAAGGTTCGCATGATTTTTCACCAAGCGGCAAAACAATAATTAAAGTTCTGGAAAATGCCGGGCTTTTAGCGGTTGTTGCGGCTAACCGCTTTACAATTGACCCAAAAACAAATGCGAAGCTTCTTGGAGTGCTGGGAAGGAGGGGTTGCCTGGAAAGGGAGTTATTTAAGGAGCTTAGTTTGTCTGAGCTGGAAAAAGAACAGGGTTTTAAAATTTTTATGTTCCACTCAGCAATAGAGGAGCTAAAACCTGCATTCCTGAAAGAGGTGCCCTGCATTCCACTTGCAGCGTTTCCAAAAAATTTTAATTACTATGCTGGCGGACATGTCCATACAGTTGACCATAAAGATTTTTTAGGCTATCCAAACATAGTTTTTCCCGGGCCGCTTTTTCCAAACAGTTTTTCTGAGCTGGAACAGCTGAAATGCGGCGGGTTTTTTATTTTTGATAATGGAAGTTTGCGGTATGAGCCAATTCAGATTTATCCTGTCTTTTCAATCGCAATCAACTGCAACAGCCAGAATCCTAAAGAGGTTGAGGATATCATCAAAGATGAGCTGAAAAACAGGGAGTTTATCAACACTATCATTACAATCCGCCTTTTTGGATGCTTAAAAACAGGCAAGCCTTCTGATATAAATTTCAGCGAAATATTCAGGCAGGCTTATGATAAATCCGCCTATTTTGTAATGCGCAATACCTACAAACTAACCTCTAAAGAGCTGGAAAAAACCCAGGTTAAAATAACCTCTGTCGAGGAAGCAGAGGACAGGTTTATTGCAGACTACAGTGGAAAGAGCCAGCTTTTCAGCCAGAAAATAGAGATGGAACTTACTCATAATCTGATAAGTGTTCTAGGCACTGAAAAAGAGGATGGGCAGACAAACACCCAGTTTGAAGAGTTTATCACAGCGGATACTGATAAAGTATTTGACGAGGCGTACAAGGAAAAGAATTGATGCCAATGCTACCCCTGAATTAAGTCCTGTATTATCTTGTTTACAATATCCGGCGCAGCAGTTCCCCTGGTTTTCTTCATTACCTGGCCGACAAGGAAATTGAATGATTTTTGCTCTCCTTTCTTGTAATCCTCAACAGCCTGCCTGTTTGCTGTAACAACCTCTTT
>CAZGZA010000023.1:1474-4565 GCA_964529655.1 uncultured Methanosarcinales archaeon
TTTGCATATTTTAACAAGCTCTCCCTCATCCCTAACCACACCCAAACCCTCTTTTTTGATGTGCTCCCTGACATCAAAGGGTTTCTCAACAAGCCTCTCTAAAATCTTTTGCGCAGTTGCTTCAGTAATATCTCCGGCTGAAACCAGCTTTAAGAGGTCAATAATATGTTTTTCATCCAGCTCAATCTCTGACAGCTCCTTTTTGGAATAGTTCAAAACCCTGAGCAATTCCCTTCTAAGCCATCTGGCTGCAAGTAATGGATCAACTTTTTCAGCCACTTTTTCAAATAATTCCGCCAGAAACTTTTCATTTGCGATAATCTCTGCGTCATCAGGCTTAACACCCATCTCCCTGAATTTGGCGTATTTTTCCTCTGAAAGTTCCGGGATGGTTGTTTGTAATTCGGAAATCAGTTTTTTATCAATTCCAATCCTGACCAAATCAGGGTCGATAATATAGCCGTATTCCTCCTCTGATTCTTTTTCTCTTAGGGGATAGCTTATCCCCTTTACAGAATCCCAGCCGCGGGTTTCCTGCCTGACTTTGTTAATGTCCATTCTCTGCCTTTCCACTTCATAGAATAATGCACGCTCTATTTCCCTGAATCCCGTAACATTTTTTATCTCAACTCTTTTGTAGCCTGTCTGTGAAATAGAAATATTAGCGTCAGCTTTTAGCACGCATCTGTCAATATCAAATATGCCAAGATAGTTTAGTATTATTAGCAGCTTTTTCATGAACTGCCTTGCCTCCTCAGGGCTGTAGATTTCAGGATTAGTTACAATCTCAACAAGCGGGTCTCCGCTCCGGTTGTAGTCAATAAGGCAATAGTTGCCGTGATGGACGAGGGCTGCTGGATCTTCCTCAAGATGCACGCGTTTAATGCTGATATTTCTGTCACCCACCTTTAGCCAGCCGTTCGTCCCTAGCGGCTCTTCATACTGGGTTATCTGGTAGTTTTTGGACATATCCGGGTAAAAATAGGATTTTCTGGAGAATACCACATTAGGGGCGATGTTGCACTTTAAAGCCAGGCAGAGTTTTAATGCATCTGTTACTGCTTTTTTGTTGACAACAGGTTTGCTTCCTGGATGCCCAAGGCAAACTTCGCATACTCTTGTATTGGGAATATCTTTTTCATCTGGTTTAGGATGGGTTGCACAGCCACAGAACAACTTGCTGTCTGTCTTAAGCTCTACGTGAATCTCCAGCCCGATTATAACATCTTTTGTTGTGTCTATATTCATTTTTCCTCAGGACACGGCACATTTAACAGGGTGTTTTCCTCAAAATGGTTTGCTACAAACAAAGCGCCGATTGGGAGCTTTTTCTCAAAGCCGATTGGAATATTAATATGGGGCAATCCCGCAAGATTAGGGCCAACTGTAAGAATATCAATCATATAGCTCTGTAATAGAGTGAGCTTTTTAATCTCAGAAAATGTTGGTGGCAGGATAGGCACTGTCGGGCTTAATATCAGGTCATATTTTTTAAACGCATTTTGGTATTCCTCAATGATTTTTGTCCTGACCTTTGCAGCTTTTATATAATACGCATCTCTATAGCCGGCCATTCTTGCAAATGTTCCAAGTATAATCCTGCGTTTTGCCTCCTTTCCAAAATTGTTGCTTCTCACTTTTGTAAAGAACTCATTAAAATTTCCGGCAATCTTGTCTGAAACTCCATATCTTAAGCCGCAGTATTTTGCCAGGTTTGTAGATGCCTCGCAAAGTGCTAGAATATAATATGTTGGAATGCCATAGCTAAAATTTATTGGCAGGCTTATCTCCTCGACTTTTGCGCCTTTTTTTTGCAATAGTTCAGAATATTCCCTTATTTTTGTTGCAACTGCCTCGTCAGTTGCCACTCCCAAGCTTTCCCTGAGCAGGCCAATTCTCCTGCCTTTTATTGGCTCTTTTTTTAATATTAGTTTTTTGCTGATGCTTGTTGAATCGCGCTCGTCAAAACCGGAAATAGCCGCCAAAAGCATGGCAGCATCATCAATTGTTTTTGCAAGCGGGCCTATTTTATCAAGGCTGTTGCCATAATCTATCAGGCCATACCTTGAAACACGGCTGTAGGTTGGGCACAATCCTATAACCCCGCAAAAAGAGGCTGGATTTACAATGCTGCCGCCTGTTGATTCACCTAAACTCGGCCATCCCATCTTTTGGACAATGCCGGCTGAACCTCCGGAACTTCCGCCACAACTTCGTTCTGCATCAAACGGATTTTTTGGCGCCTTAAACCCGATGCCAACATTAACGCTAAAGCCCCCGAATCCAAACTCATCCTGGGAGTTTTTTCCGATTATAATTGCACCCTCCTGCTTTAATTTTTCAACAACATGAGCATCAAAAAGTGGTTTATAGCCGCTAAGTATTTTGCTGCCGGCTCTGCTCTCAACACCTTTAACACAGATGCAGTCCTTAATGCTGACAGGAACCCCAAGCAGTTTTTTGGATGATTTATCTTTGCATTTTTCAAGCGCCTCTGCCTGTTCAAGCGCATGCTCCTTTGCGATAACATTCAGGTAATTATAGCCCTGATTAACCCTCTCAGCTTCTTTAAGCACTTTTTCAGTATGCTTAATAATATCAATCTCGCCGCATCTGGCTTTATCAACAAATTCCTTAATCATTTTATTCTATTGCTTTAGGGCCTTTAAAGTGGCTGCCAATCTTGTTTTCAGTAAGGCTCAAACTTTCATTTTGGTAAAAGCCCTGCTTTATCTTATCCTCGCGCATCCTGTCCTTTATTTCAACTGGCTGGAAGCTTGGCCCTGTTTCTTGTGTATCAACTTCCTGCAGTTTGGACATTGTATTAAGAACTTCTTTTAGCTGCGGTACAAACTCCTTTATTTCAGAATCCGTTAGCTCAAGTCTGGCAAGTTTTGCAATCCTTTTGATAAGTGTGTCGTTAATTTCCATTATGTAGCACTAAAAAAGAGGGATATTTATATGTTTTTATTTGTCAGCAGGATTTTAGGATGCAGCAGTTTGTCCGCTATCTTTAAAAAGTTGCACGTGTTTCAGGCCAGTATGCCAATACCTTTGGAGGAACAGTTGGATTGGGAAAGCTATGTGAATC
>CAZGZA010000023.1:4575-16859 GCA_964529655.1 uncultured Methanosarcinales archaeon
CAGGAAGCGCCTGCAGCAACCTAAAAAAAGCAGTGAAACACCAAAACTTGAAGCAGTTGTAAAGGCAGCTCCGCAGAAAACTTCAGCTGGTTCTGAAAAATATGGGTTGATTGCTGGCGTTAAGAATCAGATTTATTGCCTGGCTCCTGATGGAAAAAAGATAGCTACTTCAGTATGGCCTGATTTGGTTTGGAAGTTTGCATTGTTTAACAGTGTTTTATATCATGTTACTGTTAATGATGGCACAGTTCATGAAACCCTAACTGGAAAAACACTATTTAAAAGCATAACGTGGCTGCAGGGTTTAACAGTCCATGATGGAAAACTTTATGCAAGCGGAAGAAATGGGGTTTTTGATGTGTTTGCGGGTAAGCAGGTTTTTACTGATTTAATAAAAGAGTTAATTTCTTATAATGGCGGGTTAATTGGGATTGATGTCCAAAATAAATCCTTAATTGATATTTTAAATAAAAAGTATTTTTGGACACGCAACGATTTTGATGCTTGTACCTTAACGATTCATAATACTGGGTTATACATCAACAACCGAAACACGATTTTTGACTATGAAAGAATGTGCATGGTTGCGATGCGCAATGAACGGAATAAAGGAAGAGACTCAAATATCTGGGCAATGGCTTCGCATAATGGCAAACTTTATGATGGCTGTGGCAAAAAGGTTTTTGATACATTAAATGATCTGTGTGGCGGCAATCCTTTATGGGTTTTTGATAAAGATGTTACTGCCTTAGCTAGCATTCCAATAAATATCTGGAATAAGCTTGCTGAAAAGGGAGAAATAGTAAAGTAAAAAACTACAAGATTCTTTTTTAGAAAACCTGTTCAATTGCCTTTCTTCGCAACATCAACTTTTATGTGCAGCTCCTTAAACTGCCTTTCAGTTATGTCAGATGGGCTGCCATCCATAAGGCATTCTGCATTCTTTGTTTTTGGGAAAGCAATAACCTCCCTAATATCATTGTAGCCTAGCATTAAAGCAACAATCCTGTCCAACCCAAGGCCGACACCGCCATGAGGCGGGACGCCATACTTAAATGATTCCATAAGAAAACCAAACTTTTGTTCCGCTTCATTTGAGGGAAGCCCAACTACACCCATAACCTCTTTTTGTAGTATAGGGTCAGTAATCCTTAAGCTTCCGCTTCCAAGCTCTACACCATTTAGGGTTAGGTCATATTGTGTGCATAATACCTTTCCTGGGTCTGACCTGATAAACTGTATATGCTCCTTCCTTGGCAGGCAGAACATATGATGCGCTGGAGTCCATTTTTCCTCCTCATAATCCCATTCAAAGAGCGGAAAATCAGTAATCCATGCAAAGACAAAATCTTTAGGGTTATAAAGTTTTAAATCATTTCCAAGCTTTAGCCTTATTCTGGACATTACCTTATTGGCAGTAACTGGGATGTCTGCAACAAAGAATAATGTTGAGCCTTTTTTCGCCCCTGTTTTAACAGTAATTTTTTCAAGCAGCTTTTTATCGAAATATTTTGCAATAGAGCTTTCAAACTCTGCTTTTGCGGTGTATTTTATCCAGCTTAGACCCTTTGCACCCTCGCCTGTGGCAAATTCAATCATCTCCTCAATCTGTTTGCGGGTCATATCAATAGGGGCTGCTATGCACTTGACAATGCCTCCATGCTCAACAATCGCCTTGAATATGCCATAGTCGCTTTTTGCAGCTTCGTCCGTAACATTGGCAAGTTCAAGCCCGAATCTTAGGTCAGGCTTATCACTCCCGTATTTTTCCATTGCCTCAGAATATGGGATTCGCTGCAGCGGTGTTTTAATCTCGACTCCAAGTGTTTTCTTGAATAGGTGTTTGATTAAGCCCTCCCACATTAGCAGGAGATCATCAATCTCAACAAAGCTCATCTCAAGGTCAATTTGGCTGTGTTCAGGCTGCCTGTCCTGCCTTAAATCTTCATCACGAAGGCATATTGCCGGTAGCTGAAAGTAACGGTCAAATCCTGAAACCATCAGAATCTGTTTATACAGTTGTGGGGATTGGGGCAGTGAATAAAACTTTCCAGGATGCACCCTTGATGGAACAACATAGTCCCTCGCACCCTCAGGGGTTGTTTTAACAAGCAATGGAGTCTGGATTTCAATAAAATTGTTAGCAAGAAGATATTCTCGTGCTACCTGAAGAGCTTTGGATCTGAATAGGAGATTTCTTTGCATTACAGGCCTTCTTAGGTCAAGATACCTGTATTTCATCCTCATCTCCTCTGATGCTTCCTTAAAGTCGTCAATCTCAATCGGCGGTGTTTCAGCCCTGCTAAGCACTGTAGCTGCACTAGCTAAAACCTCTATTTCACCAGTTGCGAGCTTGGGATTTTCCAGTCCCTTGCCTCTAAGCCTTACTTTGCCTTTTATCTGGAGAACATCCTCATGCCTTAATTTTTCAGCGATAGAATGAATTTCCTTATGCTGTGACGGGTCAAATATAATCTGTGTTTTGCCGTACCTGTCCCTTAAATCAATAAAGATAATTCCGCCATGGTCTCTTCTGCTGTTGTTCCAGCCGCATAGCGTAACCTCTTTTTTGTCATCCTTTTTTGTCAGCTCCCCACAGTTATGCGTGCGCATCATTTCAAATTACAAATTGAGGATAATATTTAAATTTAACGGAACATTAATATATCGCTAATCATTTTCCATTAATTATGGTTAAAATGCCCTCA
Source organism: uncultured Methanosarcinales archaeon (assembly GCA_964529655.1). Taxonomy (GTDB): domain Archaea; phylum Nanobdellota; class Nanobdellia; order Woesearchaeales; family JAGWAF01; genus CAZGZA01. The sequence goes on from CAZGZA010000023.1 coordinate 7,284, forward strand.
GGAAAAGGACAATTAATAGAAGTGGACTACAAAGAGATATTGGATACTATAGAAGGCAGGGTTGAAAGATTGACAGTGGGTTCAGGTATTGACAGGTATTTAAGAGTGGACATAAAAAACAGCCAATCCAACTCGCCGGTGCGTGTAATAAAATTTTGGGATACCTCAGTCTCTCTGCGTTATGGTGACTATATTCAGGCATATTATTTGAAAGCGGAAAAGGTTGTGACAAAATCCGGGTTTATGGGAGCACCGCTGGAATATTATTTTATCCAGAGAAATTCTAAAAAAGAGGAAAAGGCAATTCAAATAAACATATTAAATAACAGGCAGGTAGTTGCAACGTATGGTTCATTGCCTTCAGGAAAAGTTAGAGTGCACAAAAAAGCGTAAGTTATTCCTTCTCTAATATTTTATTAAGAATCTTTCAATCAGTTAAATATCTTTCAGGCCTTTCTCTCGATTCATCAACTTTTTTGTATGATAAGGTTTATTCCTTCTCTAATATTACGACTTCGCAGGCGGCTTTTTCCTTAAATAGCTTTGCGTCAGCAGAAGAGCCGATTATTTCGCCGTAATGCATTGGGATTGCAATTTTTGGCTTTATCCTGCCGCTTGCCTCGGCAGCCTCCTCTGCTGTCATAACAAATGTTCCGGAGACAGGGAGCAGGGCAATATCACATTTAACCAGCGACATCTCCTCAGTTAGGTCGCTGTCACCTGCGTGATAAATCCTTATACCATCAATTGTAACTATATACCCCACCCAGTTGTTGATTCTTGGATGGAATGGCTTTGCCGGATTATAAGCTGCAATAGTTTCTATTAAAAACCCCTCCACCTTGATTGATTGTCCAGGCTCAACTGGTTTTATCTCCTGGACATTAAACTGATTTAGCTTGCTAAGGCAGTCTGCTGGGCAGACGATTATTGTGTTATTTGTCGCTATCTTGCTGATGTCGCTGATACTGCAGTGGTCGTAATGCGAATGGGTAAGCAGAATGATGTCAGCTTTTTCAGCTGTGCGAATCTTAAAGGGGTCAATATAAATCTTTTTTGAGGTTTCAATTAAAAATCCGTCATGCCCCAGCCAATGAAGCTTAATGCCCTTAAACTCATACATTTTTCTTTAAACCCGCAGGCTTTGAATTGCTTTACCCATTTCCGGTGAATTAAGAATATATGAACCGGCAACTACTATATCAATTTTTCCCTTTACAAGGTTATAAAACTTTTTGTTAATGCCGCCATCGACCTGAATTGCAAAGTTGAGATTTTTTTCCTTGCGAAAACTTCCCGCTGCATCAATCTTTTTAACAGTCTCCTCAATAAATTTTTGGCCGCCATACCCGGGATGAACACTCATAAATAGCACTAAATCAACATCTTTTAGTATGTTATGAAAAGACTCAAATAGTTCATCCGGGTTAATTGCAATTCCGGCTTTTTTGCCAAGGCTTTTTATCAGCTTAATAAGCTTGATTGAGCTGGAATGGATGGTTATAGAGTCTGCTAAACTACTGTAACTGGCGATATATCCTGCAATGTCATCAACCATTAGGTGGATATCGTAAAACTTTTTCCCCTTGGCTGCAGCAAGAATTGTAGTGCCATAATCCCTTTTGTCAAGTGTTCTTTTCCAGTCAATAACATCAATGTGAATCCAGTCAGCCCCGGACTCATCAAGTTCTTGTATTGTCCTGCCTAGTTTTTCGCTGTCAACTCCAAGTATGGATGGGGCAACAAGATTCATAATAATCTTCCAGTTTCCATTATTTTTTTTCCATCAATAAAAATTGTTGGCTTCCTGATTACGCCATCATGATGGCATGGTGCCCAGATATTTCCGCCTTTGTAGCTGGTGTTGTCACCGAGCGCAATATGGCAGGTGCCGTAAACCTTTTCATCCTCCAGCACATTGCCGGTTATTATAGCTTTTGGATTGCACCCGATTGCAAATTCACCAATGTGGTAAACCTCTATGTTGTTGTGTTGTTCTAAATTTTTTTTGAGCTGTTCGCTTCCTATATCAACTGCATAGCCATCCTTAAAAATAATTTTGAATGGTTTTTTTATAATCCCCCTCTCTGCCCCGTCCATTGAGCCGTCAATAACAGCAACTCCGTTAGCGCTCTTTGGCGCAAGGCTGGCCTCTCCGGCAGGAAGATTGCCAAACGCTCCTTTTTTATTCAGGATGCCATCATCTCTGTCAGTGCTATCCTGGTTTAGCTCCACTGTTAGATTTGTGCCGCTAGCGGTTGTAACACAAACCACTTTTGCTGTATCGAGAAGCGCTGCAAGTTTTGATATGGTTGCCCCCATCTTTTTATAGTCCACATCCAAAGATCTTTCCATTATTTTTTTGGTGATTCCTGGCATAGAGGCGACTCTGGCGCCATTTTTACATGCATCTCTTCTGGCATTGGTGTGTGATAGTGAATTGGTGGTAAGCATAACTATAACATCATGCCTCTTAAGTTCAACAGCGACATCAGTGGATGGTTCCTGCCCATTGAATTTTGTTGCAGGAATAACCTGCAGCTTTGCTTTTTGAGTTATTTTTTTTGCCTCGGCAAAAAATATGTCCGCTAACCCCTTTTTGTTCATGTCACAAAGAATAAAGCAGGACTCATCTTTCTTAAGCCCCAGACAGTAAAGCAAGGCAGTCCTTGCCGCACTATTTAATAGCATCCTTTCACTCTCACTTTTGAACCATGCTAATGCTGCCTTAATTTTAAGTCGTAAATAACCTCTTCCAGTCTCTTAAGGTTGTATTTAATGGCGTCTGACTTTTTTCTTAATTCGCCATTCCTTAAGTCGAACTGTAAAAATTCGCCGTAAATCTCGTCAACAAGCTCATGAATTTCAGCAGCCCGGCCATAATCCCCCTTTATTACATCCCTGACCGCTTTTCGTACCAGCTCGCCGGTTAAATCGCATATCCCCATCAAGTATTCCTCGGTTTCAACACCAAGCTCCTTGCGTGTTGGAATTGGCGCGCCTTTAACCGCGTTATAAAAACAAGCTGCCTCGACATACTCCTGCATTGCATTAGACCTAATCCCTGGTTCATGTATGCAAACAGGAAGCTTTGCAGATTTTTTTGTCAGCAGTTTGAGGTCTTTTTCCGCCCCGATTATGTCCCCACGTTGAAGGGCATAAATCACCTTTTTAGACAGCCTTATAATCTCCCTGGCTTGTGCTATTAAGAGTTCTCTCTTTGTATCCTCCCTCTTGATGTCCGCTTTTACCGCCTCAAACTCCTTTTTGTTTAGCATAACTATTATTATACTCTGCTGTGTTAAAAAAGGTATCGCAACATTTAAATACCTAATCCTCCCTGTTTTAGTTTAGGTATGCCTTTGATACCAATATAATTATTTGAGGTGTTAGTATGTTATTTTATGCAGGAGGAAGTATTTTTGCAAGCGATTTTGTACGTGTTCTATACGAATTTGGTATTGTAGATGTTATCCTGCCATTTGTGCTTGTTTTTACCATTATTTTTGCAATACTTCAAAAGACAAAAATTTTTGCAGAAAGAAAGTTTAATATTATCATTGCTTTAGTTTTAGGTTTGCTGTTTGTAATTCCGCATGTAACCGGCCAGTATTATAAAATAGGCTTTGACCCTGTAGAAGTTATTAACAAGACACTGCCAAGCGTGGCTGTTTTGTTAATCGCGTTTTTATTGCTTCTTATCCTTGTAGGTTTATTTGGAGTTAGCACAGGAGGTGGGATTGCAACAATCGCGGTGGTTGTATCTTTAGTGGCTGTCACAGCCATTTTTTCAAATGCTGTTGGCCTCTGGGGAACTAGCGGCTTGCCTAGCTATTTAAGATTTTTAGAGGATCCCGACATTCAAGCTTTGATTATTATTATCCTTGTCTTTGGGCTTATTGTGTGGTTTGTAACAAAAGAGCCATCCAAAGAAACACCGGTTGGTGGCCTGAAAAAACTAACAGACTGGCTGACTGGAAAGGAAAAATAAAATGGTTAGCATACTTGATGCAACCCTGCTGCAAAATCTTGGCGGAACAGTCTTTCCTTTTCTTTTGATTTTTGCAGTTACCTTTGGGGTGCTAACCCTTTCAGGATTATTTGCTGAACATAAAATTGTTCAGGCTATAATTGCTGCGGCTCTTGCCTTTATGGGAGCGCTGTCACCGGTGGTTATACGAACAGTTAATCTTATGGCACCCTGGTTTGTGATATTAATCCTATTTTTGGTGCTGTTGCTTATTGCTGTAATGGCCCTTGGGCCAACAAGAACTGATGTATCTTCTGTTTTAAAGAGTGCTAAGCATGAGTATATTATCTGGTGGATTGTCTTTATGGTTGTTATAATTACAGTAGGTTCGCTTGCTACCGCAATCTCTGAAATAAGAAGTTTTAGAAAGCTAACAGAGCCAGGCGTGAATGTACAGGAAACAGAGGAGCTTACATCGACCTATCAGATTCTAGTGCATCCAAAGGTATTGGGTTTTATGGTTTTGTGCCTTATTAGTATTGTAACACTATATTATCTAACAAAAGATTAAAACTCTATAATCGAGAGGCATCTCTAAATTCATAAAAACAAAAAAAGAAAAGCACAACAATCCAAAAGGATTTTTGGCTCCCAAAAAGCTCTTGCTTTTTGTGGAAGTAAAAATAATTGATTTATTTTAACAGATATTCTAGGCTTACTTTATAAACTTCCGGGTTGCCGTCCCTGTTGCTTACAAACGCCAGCTGTTTGCCGTCAGCTGATATCGCCGGCTGGTAGTCTCTTGCACGGTTGTAAGACAGGTTAGCTGACTTAACAACATCCAGCTCGTCATTCAGCAGGACAGCATATATTTCCTCTTTGCCATTCTCTGCTGCTTTCTCGTAAACAACAATATTTCCAGCTCCGGATATCTGCGCATTAAATCCCTCAGCAACAATATTAAGCTTGTTTAAGTCCCTGTCGTAAACGCAAATTGAGCGCCTGTTGTTTCTTAGGCTTCCGAAAACAACCCGCCTGCCGTTTGCTGAAATGCATGGGTTTGAATCAAGCTCTGGATGATAGGATATGTTCCGCAACAGCCCACTTCTGTCAACCATATAGACTTCCCCGTTAGTATCCTCAAATGCAATAGCGCCATCGTTAGCAACAGACGGGTTCAAGGCTGCAAAGTTTAACTTTAAGCCTTTCAGAGCCTTTTGATTGCCTGATATTAACTGTAAAGCCCCGTTCCTTGTGCTGACAAAAGCAACCTGTTCACCATCCCCTGAGATAGTTGGCTGTACATTATAGCCTTTGCTGCGTGAAAGGTTACGCAGTTGCCCCTCTTTTAATGAGAAGCTGTAAATATCTGCATTGCCCTCAAAAGATGAGCTGAAAATAACCCTGTCACCAGCTATTGATGGACTTCTGTTAATTGTACCATTTTTTGAAATCTGGATTAGTTTGTTGCTTTTAGGGTCTAAAACAAATATTTCTAGTTTTCCTGCACGGTCGCTTTCAAAAGCAACGCATCCGTCATTAGAAACAGACGGGCCTCCATCGTATCCTGCATGGTTAGAAACATTTCTTTCATGAATCCAGGCAGGCATTTTTGGCATTGCCTCTGTTTTTATCTCAACCTGTTCAGATGGTTTAGCTGTTAAAGGCACAATCTTTGCGCTTGAAGCAGTCCCAGTTTTAGCCTCGGCAGCAACAGTTTGAACCTGTTCCTGAGGAACCTTTTCCTCGTCTCCTTTATGGGTACATGAAAATAAAATAACGCTCGCAGCAGCAGTCCCAACAACTGCACCTAATTTCTTGTTTGACATTTTTAACCTCCAAATCCTCTTTTTTGTCAAGAATTAACCAAAGCTTTAAAAAGCTTCTGGAATAGCTTCTTAAATAACCTGTTTTCCGCAATATAGGCAGAACTTTTCCCTGAATTCTGGAAGAAAAAACGCAAGCATTCTATAATAGGATATCACAAGGTTTTCCTGCGGAAGCAGAATAAACTTTGGGTTTGTTGGAGCAAGGTAAAATGCCAGGCTGGCATAATGGGAATACCCGATAGACCCTACAAAAGAGGAAAAGCCCTCGCTTTTAAGCTGGTTTATTTTTTTTTGTGTGTACCATGCTCCGAGAGCATGCTCCTCAAAAAAATCCGCTGTTCTTTTATCAAGCACAGAATGTTCTTTTAACAACCGGGAAAAAAGCTTATCCTCCTCCAAAAACTGTTCATGCACTTTTTTTGAAAACCTTCCATCTATTGGAACGGCTAAAAATTCAAGATTTCTGTCATGAGCAAAGTCAATAAGTTCAATCTGCCTGTTAAAACCTGGTTTAAAATAATCCTTGGAGGCGCGAACCAACGAGTACAAAGTTGCCTTTGACATTGTTTTGCCGGTTTTTAATGCGCTGGCATAGGCTTGTAACGCTTTATTCTGTTTTGAATAAGGCCTGTTTTCAGTCAAAATAGCAAGCTTGCCCTCCAGATTAAGGTATTTTTCTGCAAGATCTCCAATGCTGGATTCTATGCTGTGGTCTTCAAGAAAAATAAGGCAATTGGCTTTTTCCATAACTAGAGTAGGGTTTTTCACTAATATAATTGTTTACTATTTGAGGTATATAGGCTTTTTTAATATGCGGAAAGCGCAGGTATCTAGTGGGTAGTTGCCAGTTGGCGATTCACACACGCAATAAGGAAATCTATTTAAACCCGTTTTACTATTTTTAGACCAAGGTGATAGAATGCTGGAATTAATCTTAACCAGTTTAATAGCTGGATGCATAATTTCCTTATTTGCCCTTGCTTTTAGCTTTACATACAAGTTTGAGGGTTATATCAATTTTTCCCATATTGCGGTTTTTCTTATTAGCGGCTATCTTTCATGGCTGTTTTACGCCTATCTTGGAATCAACAGCTTATTATCACTTTTTCTTGTTGTCCCTGTTTCATGCGCTGTTGGCATACTATTCTACCTGCCGACAACTTTGGTCAAGAACAATAACAGCAGGCTTCTTTTTTCAATCGCAGCGTTGGCTTTTGTGCAGGGTGCGCTAAGCTTAGCTTTTGAAAAAGAGCTCCAGTTGCCAAAGCCGACAGAGGGGCTGCTCATTGGAAACATGCTGCTTAACTCTACTGTTATTCTTGCAGTTTTAACCCTTATTTTTACAGCCGCCCTGCTTTTTGTCGTCAAAAAAACAAGATTTGGAAAGGCTGCAAGAGCTGTTTTGGCTGATGAACCTACTGCAAGAATTATAGGAATAAATCCTTATTTTATCAGGGTTGTTATAGCCGCAGCTGCATCAGCCGCTGCAGGGATAAGCGGATTATTGCTCACTCTTGGCGCTGGCAGCACCAGCTTAAGCTTATTGCCAGGGTTTAAGGCAATGGTAATCGCAGCTGTCGCTGGATTTAACCTGATGCTGATACTCCCTATTTCATTTCTTCTTTTGTTTATTGAAAATCTGGCAAGGGTATACCTGCCGATGCCGCAGTACTATTCACAGTTTATTATTTTTGGAGTATTATTTTTGGTTATGCTTTTTGCAATAAGAAGCAGAGACACATGATAAATGTTTATGCGCTAGCAGCTTTAGCAATAGTTTATGCAGCAATGGCGCTAAGTTCAGGCATACTAACAGAGTTTACCGGCATTGTTAGCTTCCTTCCTGTTGCGCTGTTTGGAGCAACGAGCCTGCTATACCCCTATCTTTTCGGAATTATTCATGTTCATGCGTATGTTATTTTAGCATTACTATTTTCAGGCACTGTTTTGGGCATTATCTTTGGCATCTTTACCGGCAGGCATAACCGCAATTTTTTTGCAATGCTTGCATTCGGAACTATCGCTGGCTATAGCACAATAACCCTGACAGCTAAACCATATTTTCCCGCCATTTTTGTTGTTCCAATAATATCTGGCGCAGCTCTTATCCTGCTTTTTGCAGTCTACCATCTTCTTAACACGCCATTTGGAGATAACCTTACAATCCTGAAAAATGATGAACTTTCAGCCCAGCTCATGGGAAAAAATACAAAACTGCTAAAACTTTTAGGAGTAACCATCAGCTCATTTTTAGCAACAGCTGCCGGCATTATTTTTATCCATGCCTACCCCACTGATTTTGTGTTAAATCCATTTGTCCTGGCAATGCTTTTTTTTGCAATAACCACATTCAGCGGCCAAACAGTATTTGGAAACCTTCTTGGCATCGCATTAATTGCGCTGCCTCTGGAATTTTTAGGATTGCTGCCTCTCTCAATCGGTAAGATAGCTGCCATAAAAGAGATGTTCTTTGCATTTATTATATTTTTATTCCTGCTTTTGAACTCGCAGGGGCTTTTCACAAGAACAAAACTAAAAATAAAACCCCTGCAGGAGAGGGTTAGGATAAAAAAGAGCGAAACACCAAGACAAAAAGCAGAGAGGCTAATCAAGGAGCGCCACCTTACAAAAGCACAAAAAGAAAAAGCGATACAGCTAAGGGAAATTAACACCAAACTTGCGGAAAAAACAAAGATTCAGGAGCATGAACTCCGGGAAAAGGAAAGGAGAAAACTCGAGAAAAAGCTTCTTAAAGAGCAAAAAAAGCGAGAGGGAGGGATTTTAAGGCAGGAGCACGACTACGAACTTGAAAAGGTTGAGGCTAAAATAAAACGCCAGGAGCTAAAAAAAGAGATTGAAAATGAAAAAATCCTTAGAGGCGAGGGCGTTGTGGGCTTTGGGTTGCGAATGCTTAACCAGCAAAAAACAAAAATGATGGCGCGCCTAAAAAGGAGATAACCAGATGTTGCAGCTACAAAATATTCACAAGCATCTAAACAAGATTAAGCTACTGGATGGTATATCGTTTGAGATAGCAGAAAAAACAATAACAGGGCTAACAGGCCCGGATGGAAGCGGCAAGACAACACTGCTGGATATTATTATAGGCCTGAAAAAGCCAGAAAGGGGAAAAATTCTGTTTAATTCAAGGAATATCACAAGATTAAGCCTGTATAAAAGGGCAAAACTTGGCATTATAAGGGTATTTGCAGAACAAAGTGTATTTCCAAAACAAACACTGCTTGAAAATTTAGTGATTGCCTTTGATGAGCCGTACGACCATTTCTGGCGCGCCTTATTTCGTGTTAAAACAAAAAACAGGATTTATTACGACAGAAAACAGATTATTGAATCCCTTTTGGCAAAGCTGGGGATTCATGCCGCTGAAACTGACCTGATGGAGGCTTTGCCTGCCGGCCAGAGAAAGCTTGCCATGATTGCAAGGGCGCTGCTCGCGAAGCCGAAGCTTATTATTTTAGACGAAATCTCAGCAGGATTGGACGAGGAAAATATTACCTGCCTAAAAGATGCCCTGAAAAAACTAAAAAAAGAGGGTTATACCTTTCTTGTCGCTGACCAGAACCTTGATTTTATATTAGACCTCTCAGACAAGATTATTGTCTTATCTGCAGGCGAGGAGCTGGCAATGGGAACATCAGTTCAGCTAAGAAAAAACAAAAAGGTTCAGGAGGCCTATAACAATTAAGATGGTGCTGAATATACACAAGCTAGAGGCATGGTACAATAGAATCCAGTCACTTTTTGGAGTGAACCTTA
>CAZGZA010000024.1:0-5007 GCA_964529655.1 uncultured Methanosarcinales archaeon
GCGGTTGATCGCCTACAACATTGGCGCTATTGACAAGGACATTTTCTACTGAGCCCCCCCAGTAGAAAGATTTATATATAAGATTAATCTTATCAATAAGATATACCTTATTGGAGGTTAAACTATGCCGGAAATAATTGAAATGGGAACTGTTAGTTCAAGAGGACAAATTTGTATTCCCAATGACATCAGAGAAGAGATGGGATTAAAAGAGGGGAATAAAATATTATTTATATTACAAGATGAGTCGCTATTGGTTAAAAAGGTAACTATGCAGACTTTTGCAGAGATAACTAAACCCCTAAAAGAAGAAGCTAAAAAGGCAGGAATGAAAGAGTCGGACGTGGAAGGTATTGTAGCTCAATTTAGAAAGTCTAAAAAATGAGGGTGGTGTTGGATACTAATGTGCTCATCTCAGCAACATTTTGGAATGGAGACTCAAACAGGATTCTTGAGAAAGTTGAACAGAAAAAGGTTGAGCTAATAATATCTAAAGAAACTCTTGAAGAGTTTGCGGGTGTTTTAGGGTATAAGAAAATTCAAGAGAAGATTAAGGATAAAAATCTTGAGATGAAGCGAACTGTTGAGAAAATTGTTTCTATATCTACAATTGTTGAACCTCATCAGACATTTAAAGCGATTAAAGATGATCCTGATGATGATAAATTCTTAGATTGTGCCGTTGAAGGTAACGCTAAATTTATTATTAGCCAAAATAAGCATTTGTTAAAACTAAAAGAGTTTAATGGGATAAAAATAATCAGCCCCTCAGAATTTTTGAAGCTTATCTAAACGCTTAGCCCTTATCTTTGGAAACTTCTTTTAAGAGCTTTTCTAAACCCGATTCTTTAACAATACCCTGCTTCAATTTGCATCCTGCTTAAAGCCAGCTAAATCTTGTTCGATCTGGCGGCACAGCCAGCTGCCTTTCATAATCCCTGTGCTCAGACAGCCTGAAAAGAAAATAAACCCTCATTTTTCCAAATGTGTGCTTTTGTGTAAGGATTCTGACCTGCGCATGCCCTAGCCCAAGATCGCACCACCCATTAAATGTTCTCACCTGGTTTGCTGAGGGCCTTAGCAGCAGGCGCATTACTACAATCAGCTCTTGTTTAGGCATGCAATCCAGCTTGTTCACAAAACCATGGTTTCCAATGTGGTTCAACAGAAATTTCTTAGCCAAACCCTCATCTTTGCTGATTATATAATTTGCTATTTGTACTGCATTAATATTTGTCTTTGCAAGCTCGTCTACACCAAATGATTTTCTTATGCCAACAACTAATTTAGAAAGGCCATATAAAAAATTCCTGTTAAGCTTGCGAAGGTAGCTGCGGGATATTTTAAGCCGTCTTTCAGGAGGCGCTTCGCAAATAGCTATTGCTGTTACAAGCGCTTTTTCTGCGGCTTTATGCCCTTTATTGAATACCCCAACACCGCTGTTAAGCCAATCATAAAATGAGTCGAGATTTTTAAGAAATATTTTTAGTTCGTATGCGCTGGTTTTATTGCTTTCCTTTGGATTAGTGAGGCTGCCTACTACCCTCGTAATGCGGCTTATAATCCCGGCATCAGCAATATAATTAAAATCGCCTCTGTTGAAGATAGCCCTAAAATTCTGCAGTTGGCAATATTTTCTCACAGCTAAACCTGCGGGAGCTGTGTTTTTATATTTTACGCTAAAAGGTTGTAATAGCCTTTTTTATTCTTCTAGAAAGATATTTAAAGTATAGATTATAATGAGTAATGTTATAATTAGGACGGCTGATTAGCTGTTAAATGGTGGTAGATTGGCAAAAAAAGCCCAGATAACATTTTTTATTATAATCGGCTTAATACTCTTAGTTGGCGTTTCAATAGTATTCTATTTAATTTCTCAAAAAGAGGAGATGCCTGTTGAGGAAATCCTCTATCCGGAGGATATAAAGCCTATTGCTAATTTTATTACAGACTGCACACGGCAGGCTGGCATTGATGCGGTTATAATACTCGGAAGGCAGGGTGGCTATATAACACTCCCATCATCAATAGCAAATGATGCAACAAAACACCTTGCTCTTGACGAGGCAGGCATCAGCAAACTGCCATTTTGGTATTTTGAGGCAAAAACAACCATGCCCTCAATTAATTTTATGGAAAACCAAATAGAGGATTTTGTAAAAACCGATACCATGCGATGCCTTGGGAATTTCAGGGCATTCAGCGACGAATTCAGCATTCTTCCGTTAAAAGACCTAAGAATAAAAACAACAATTGCGGAAAATGATATTGTGCTCGAGGCCTTTTACCCGGTTAAGATAAAAGCAAGGAACGGGCTGCGAGAGCATCTCACTGAAAAATTTGTTGTTAAGCTTCCTGTACGCTTAAAAAAAGCCTATGACCTTGCTTCGCAGATTATGTTTGCGGAAAACGAAAACAGCTTTATTGAAAACACAACACTATCTTTAATGATAGCGCATCCTGACATTCCGATGAATGGCATGACAGTTGACTGCACCCCCCAGCAATGGCGGTTGGCTGACATAAAAAGCAAGCTTCAGGCTGTTCTAAAAACAGCCATACCCCAAATCAGGATTAAAAACACAGTTTATCCTGCGTTTACTGAAAATGAGAGGTTTTATGAAAATCTGGTGCAGCTAAAGGAACGGCTTGAGCGAGACCAAAAAGAGGGAAGCTTAGCATGCTATATCGGAAGTGTTGAGGCTTGCAAAAAACTTGAGGAATCCAGATACTATCCTGACTACACCCCCCCTGATGCATGGGAATACACCCACTTATTTTATGATGTGGACAGTGAGCCGAATGACCTCAAAGTCAGCTTCCAGTACTATCCGGAAATGGGAATGCGCATAACCGCTGACCCTAGCAGGAACGGCATATTATCAACAGCGCTGATGCGCGGCCCAAGAAAATACCTAAGCATGATATGCCTCAATGCCTATCACTTTGTTTATAATGTCAACTATCCGGTTAGGGTGGCTATATTGGATGATAAAGCGTTCAATGGTGCAGGTTATACATTTGAGTTTGCCTTTCCGGTGCTTATAAATGATAACACTATTGCACGGGAAAAATATAGCATAACAACAATACCCTCATTTGAACCAACAGATTACTGCAGCGACCTTGGAAATGCATACTATGAATTTAAGGCAGCGGGATTATACGAAGATAACCTTCCTCCCGGAGACATCAACGACGCAACCATAAGCTTTAGCTGCGGAAAACAGTACTGTACGCTTGGAAAAACAATAGCATCGGGCGGAGAATACAAACTAAAAACAAAGATTCCAACTGGATGCAGCGCTCCCTACATGGAGGCGGAAAAAGAGGGCTATCTAAAGAACGGGGCTTTCCTTACAAATGAGCAGCCATCTCTTATAATACCGCTGCGAAAGCTTGCAAAGCTTAGCTACACAGTAATAAAACATCCGTATGCAGAGGCTGAGCAGCGCCTCTATCCTGAAAGAATAATTCCCCCAAACAGAAACGACAAAATCATGATGTACATCCACCTAAATGGCACTGACTTTGACCAGTTTAGCCAATATCCATGCAGCGACTGCACTATCAGCTTCCTTGACGACAGTGCAAAATACGATATAGACATATTCCTTGAAAGAGAGGGAAAAATAATAGGGGGGTATTCTGCAAAAGAACTGCAAATTACATCAAACGATATAGGCGGAAAACAAACTGCAGTATTCCACATCTATGAATTCGTGCCCTACCCTGACAGCGCCGAAAGACAGGCAAAACAGGCAGAATATTTCAGCAGCCAATCCTACACAGAAATATTGAGGCCTGAATTCAGATGAAACAAAAACCAATTGCAGTCCTTATGCTTCAGCTAATAATATTTCTGCCATTAGCACAAAGCGTTTTTGCCCAGAGCGGCCCGCAGATAACTTTGGTTGAGCTTAAGAATCTTACAGCCACCTCAACAACAGTCAGCTGGACAACCAACATAAACACTGATTCAGCTGTGCTATACGGCGAAACAGCCCCTGACAATGAAAGAAAAGATACTGCTTTTTCAAAACAGCATACAATCACAATAGGCACACAAAGCGGAAAAACATACAAATACATAGTAAAATCCTGCACACCCTCTAACGAATGCACTACAACCAGCATTTCAGAGTTTATTGCAGGCCCTGACACAACATTGCCTATAATTAATGCAACAGTCCCGAATGTTGTTAACAGCCACAGGCTTAATATTCAGGGCAGGACAGAGCCATACTCTGAAGTTTCTGTTTTTGTTAATAACATGCTTGCTAGCCTGCAATCCGCAAAGTCAGTTGGCAGAAATGGCATTATCAACATTGGAAATGTCGGGCTTACAAAGATTGAAAACAAGGTTGAGATTAAAGCAAAAGACAGCGCAGGAAATATTAACTCCAAACTGTTTGATGTCAAAGTTGATACAGCCCCCCCATCCTTAACAATCACAAACTTTAAGGATGTTGCGCAGGATGCACAGCTTACAATTAATGGAGCGGTAAACGAAAACAGCATCATTGAACTCTATGTAACACTGGTTGGAGATGCGATTTTACCCTCTGAACTAACTGATGTTGCACTTGATGAAATCACTGCTACATCCCTTCGGATATCATGGGATGCTTCCAACGCAACAGATTTGTTTGAATACGCTGTTTACAGGAATGACAAAAGAATTAATGTGACAACCAGCACGTTTTTTAGCGATGCACACATTGCCTCGGGCCAAACATACAGATACAGGGTTTCTGCTGTTGACAAAAGCTGCAATGAGGGGATTTTATCTGACGCCCTGCCGGTTACAACACCAACAGGAGCCCAAACAGCTGATGATTATAGTGAAGCTAAACTAAGCTGCGAACTGCCGATAACATCATTTTCAGCTGACGCAAGCTTTGCGCAATCCCTGACTTTAGCCGAGGGGAATAACAAAATCAGAATAGTTGCAAAGGATATTGCCGGAAATGAAGTTGTTTATGAAAATACAACTTTGTATGATAC
>CAZGZA010000024.1:5017-16227 GCA_964529655.1 uncultured Methanosarcinales archaeon
TTCTTTTGAGTCAACTAACCTAAATACGCTAAGCCCGAGCTACATTAAAACAGTGCACATTAAGGGAAAGGTTAGTGAAAAAGCCAGTGTTTTTGTCTACATCAACAACAGAAAAACTACATTCTGGAGCTTAACAGATGATGATGGAAACTTCTATATTCCTGTTGAACTTGAAAGGAATCTGGTTGTAATGGGCGGGGCTGAAAATGCCTGGTCAAACAAAATCAAATTAATAGCAGTTGATTTAGCCGGAAGGCAGGATGAAACACCTGAAACAGAGGTTATATACGCACTTTGCGGCTATGGCACTGACTTTAGCACTACAATAAGCCAGACAATGCCTAGCGAGATAACACCAAGGGATGTTGTTGAGGGATTTGCAAGAACAAGCTTTAACATACAGTTTAGCTATGACAAAAACAAGGTTGAGCTGAGAAACCCGCCAACACTTAGGAAAAGGCCATTAAGCCAAAATGAACAGGAAAAATGGAATAGAACTATTGCGCCAAACAGCCTGCAATGGTCAAGCGATGGGACAACAGCATACGCTAGTCTGAATATTAATGCTCCACAATATCCCGCAGATGTTGACACCCTGAATGAAAAAGAGGACTTTATCGCCAACCACAGAAAGGATGAATGCGGCATTTCAGGATATGGATGCTACAAAATCCCTCTCGAGCTTGAAATAAAATACAATAGAATAAGGGAAAGAACAGCTGGAGAAACATCAATAACAGGCCAGCTTGGGCCAAGCGTTAGTGAAATGACGCAGAAGAACTGCATTGAAATAACAGTTGGCATCCAGCCAAGGGTTAATATTGGCGAGACAGTTAACAAGAAATTCCTTAAAAACAGGGTTATGGACATTGATAATGCAATTGAATTTATTGATAAAATACGGGAGCCGATTGAACGAATAAATACAGGTGTATTTTATACCTGCTTAACAGCAATAGTGGCAGAAACTGGCTATGACTTATGGACAGAGGCAAGCGAGCTCGCGCTTGAAATTTATGGAAAAAGGGATTTTGACAGGAATGTGGCAAAAGCAGGGTTATGCGACTGGGTTTATAACAAAGAGGGAGCAGATGACAAAGATAAAAATAAGGTTGAGAAGCAAAACAGCAACTGCAACAACTATGCTGCATCATTAGTCAGATTGGACAGGATTAAAAGAGCAAAAAGGCATATTTGCGATAGGGTAATGTGCATAAGCGCGCCAACACTAAGAAAATATATTATTGACAAGCAAAAGGAATCACTAAAAAAAATACCTTCATTAGGTGTTGATGTTGGAAGCGATTGCTCTAACAAAGAGATGATTAAGCCTGAGGAATGGAGTAGCTTAGTAAAAGTTTATGAATCATGGGAAACACACCAATCAGATGGGATTGGCGCTGGCGGAGTCTTTGGAGAGACATCAGGAGCGAACTTTGATGGCAAACTAACAAATCTTGATGTATACGGAAAACCTGGTGATACAACCTCAAATATTAACTGCGCCAAGCTTCATCCCTCTGCTCCTGCATGCTGCGGCTATGAATATGTTAAGGAGTATGGCTCTGTATGTGACCTTCCTGGATTGTATACAACAACCTTTGATGAGATTGAGGAATCAATCTGCGCTGCTGCGCAACAGGCTGGACAAAAAATAAAATTATCAGCTCCTAGCGCATGCTCTGGGCTAAGCCTAAGGTCTTTAACAAATGCATTGGCGGGAGTATGCACGCCGCAAACAACACTCACAGGGGGGGTTGTATCACAAAAAGATATGGTGCAGACAGAACTGATTTTCCAACCCGGCACTGGCACAGGACAGATTAATCCTGAGTTAATGCCTAAGCTTGAAACAAACAATGTATTTATTCTCGTTGATCCGCAGAACAAAATTGTTAAGAGAGGGTATATTGGAAAAGCGTATGAATTCAAAAATGTTGCAGGCACGGAATCGCTTAACTCAAAAAACAACTTTGTTTCAGACGCTGATTTAACCAAGCACTTTCAAACATCTGGTAGGCAGGCTCAGTATACTGCTGAATTCCAGAAAGACTTATGCGTTGGGCTTGGCGGACAGTGCACCAAGCCAAAGGCGCAACGCGTATTTGATGCTGTAAAATCAAAATTCATTGGAGCTGAAAGCGAATATATTGTTGACCCAACTAGCGGATTTTTAAGAACAATACAATGTTTATGCCTCCCTGGATTTATAAGTTACTTAACTCTGTGGCGAAACATCCTGACCATGACACGCAACTGCCTGGAGCAAATAAGAGTTACCGGCCATGGAACAGAGGGAAGCTGCGAAGCATTTATCAGCACATACCTTTGCGATATGATATGGGATGCAATCAAATGCATTTATACAACAATAGGCGGAGGGCCAATAACCGCATCTGTTGATGTACAGTCTCGCGGCGGGATTGAAAAAGTATTCGGGCTGTTTACAGATGTTGGTGACAGGATAGCGGGCAGCACAACTGAACGATACGGCAAAACTCCTATTTTCACCTCTTTATTTTCAGAAAAAACGCTGGTAAACTCAATGTGTATGTTTGCATTTACAGGCAAGTTTAATTTAGCAGAGGGTCTTGCAGCGGCAGTTGAGCAATCCTCAACAGCTGGAGTTCCGGTAAACTCCCAGGGCTTGTTAGCTATTGCAGAAAGGCGCTTCTTTAACTATGACCTAACATCAATGCCGCGGGGCCAGGCCAGCTACAGCTATAGAATTGCCGCAATGTTAAACGCCGGAGCTGATTTAGACTATACAATAAAATTAAAATGCTCTGATGACCTGAGCTGCAGTGAAACATCTGGCCATAAAAATAACAGATGCGACTGTGTTGGCATAGGGGTCAAAGAGCAGCTAATCAAGCAAGGGCATCTGAATAGGTTTGAGATATTTGATGAAGAGGTATACCACCCTCCGGCAACAGCGCCATACAGATATGATACACTCATAATGCAATGGGAATGGAAGGACCAAACCAACCAATTAAAAACAGATTCTGCAACAAAAAAAATCCATGAAGTAGGCGGAACTCCTGCATCCTGCACATTTAATATTATGGAAACCAAGTTCTTGTGTTCAGCAGGGCCATTAAGGTATTATGCCAAATTTACAGGTGATATTGTGCCTGTTTATCAGGCTAACATGGAGGCATTTAGCACACAGGAGAACATGCTGTTCAGCATTCCAATCCACCAAACATTCCCAACAGTTAGTGTTGGAGGATTTGATTCAGAGCATACCAAATATTTGCTTTATGAGGTTTACAACCAGAAAGGCCAGAGGGTTGCCTATAACTTCCAGGCTGTTGCTGACAGCCGCCAGAATCCAACTGCTTCACAGGTTGTAACACTAACCAGCGCCGATCCTCTAACCGAGGGTTTTATGCTTGTCAATGATGGGTTATCTGTAAAAACAGTTTCACTCGGACAGCCAAACACAAACTGGTTCGGTACAGGAACAGGTATTGACTTCACAATTGAGCTAACACCTGCTGTCGGCGGAGCAAATGTTGTTATTGCGGATAATGCAAGAGCCAGAAGCTATGTAACACCAAAGTTCAACCAAAAAATAGAGTACACTTTTAATGCCAATCAAAACAAATTCTTTAGCGATGAAAGGGGGCTAGCGCTAAGTAATAACGCTATCACTGACCCCCACTATGGCATAAAGATAGAAAACATCCCGGCAGGCACAACCAAAATAGCTATAACACCATATGCACTGCCAACTACTACCTGCACGCCTAATACAATAGAAACCTGGGTTGCAAACTTTGAAATCCATGAAAGCATTCAAGACGGAGGAAGCTGGAAGCCAAGCAGCCAGCGAACCCATGACTTAAATGGCATGCCTCAGCAAAAAAGGGTAAACTTTAAGGTTAAGTGCGGCACACAAACCAATCCACTACCAACAAGTGGGCAGGGGGGTGGCAGTCTCCCAAATGTATAATAACATGATTATGTAATACAATGATTTTCATAAAACAGATAAAGCCAACATTCGAATTATGCTATAAAAATCTGCAATGGATAGCGGCATGCATTGGATTGGATGCTGCTTTCTTGTTTCTTATTAATATAGTTTTCTTCAGGGCGTATTCATCAATAATTGTTAGTATAGATGAAATTCAAAAAATACTAACCGAGAATTTTCCGGCTATTGGAAATGAGCTTAACCAGGAAGCTGCAATTGCGCGGCTAAGCCAAAGCCAGGATATACTTTTAGCTTATTACAAAGAAATTTTGGTATGGGTTGGGATATTTATACTAGCAGGATATATTTTATGGGTTTTAACACAGAGCTTAACATGGTTCATAACCCACAGAATTAACAACACCCGCGCAAAATTCTGGAGGTTTTTCGCATTTTTTGCCTTGGCAAGCCTTCTCGGGCTTCTGCTTATTCTCGGAGCGGTTTTTGTTTCAACCAGCTTATTAAACTATCTCGCACAGCTAAAAATGGCCAGCGCAAATTTAAAATTGGTGGCATACCTGCCGCTAATAGCAGCATTTATTATATCTTATTTTATTGTTGTTGCATACGCGATTATCCCGTTTAAACAGCCTTTAACAATGTTTGCCACTGCAATAAAATCAGCTGCAAAAACAATCCCGGTATTTCTTGCAGGAATGATTTTTTTGCTATTAATACATTTAGGGATAGTTATGCTGATTAAATTCAATCTGTTAGCGGCGATTGCAGGTATTATCCTAGCGCTATTGCCGGGCATTAGCATTGCAAGATGCTATTTCTGCGGTGCGATAAAGAGGATTATAGATTGATACCATAACCTGTCAATGCGACCACTTCCCAAAAGCCTTCAATAACCACTCTTTTTAAGAGCTAAATCCTTTCTTACTTTGTCGTAATATCTATGGTCTCCCAGATGAAATTCGATGTAAATCAAATTTTTGACCTTAACAAAAAGAATCCGGTATTCATTGTTCTGTATAGTAAATGGGTGTCGGAAAACCAGCAATTCCTTAACTGCCCAATTTTTGTAAGTTTTGGGGGAATTACTCACAATCGGCCGGATAGTCTTGCCTATAACTTCTAAAACCCAGCGATATATCTTTTCTGCTTTTGCCTCGGTTAAGAGACTGACAATCTGATTAAAGTCATGGCCCAGGAATTCAACTTGATAATCCTGTGAGATTAAACTGACAATTTTATTTTTAAAAATTGCAGCATCAACCATGAGCAGTAACACCTCTAACAATGGTGTGTGTCAATTCGTATAAAATATTTTGTGCATCATACTCTTCTTTGATATCCTTATAAAACCCTGCCTGGGTATAAAAAAAACGCCTGGCATAGGACTCGGTCATATTTTTTTTAATAATTTTTGGAATCTCTTTTTTGATGTAATTTAATATTTTGCCATAATTTTTGAATGCGCTGATTGCCTTATCCAGCTGAACACTGTCCAGAACCTCCCCTATCCTGAAATATTCAGTATAAAGAATAAGAAAACGAATATTCTTGTGAAATTTATTTTTCTGGTTCATCAAAACAGGGACTGCCTCATTAATAACCTGCCAGTAATCAGATACTGTAACTTTCAGCGGTTTCATGGGAAGAATATCTTTTGCAATACAACTTTTGGATATGGAGTGATAGAACAGGGAATACAAATCATTAAAATCCATGACTACAACTCTTGCTTTTTTATTATTGACTTTTATTTTAGTTTTGGTTCGGGATATCACAAAAATGTCAATATCTCTATAGTTCTTCTTGAAAAGAAAAGAGCCGGTAATGAAGCAGTGCTTTACAGAGATTTGGCTCAAAATATCTTCTGCTTCTTTAATCCGCTCTTTAATTACGCCTTCATTGTGGGGGTTGTAGATAATCATATGTTACTTTAAATATATTATATTTATAAATCTTTCGCTATTCTTCAATTGATATATAAAATAAGTAATAGATAAAACTAAATGGACGCGCCGGGATTCCCACCAGATTTTTACCGAAATGCTCAAAAATCCCCACTGGATTTTTGGCACCCTAAAAATCCTTTGGATTTTTATGGAATCTGGTAAAAAGCAGGGACATAAAATCTTTAAGATTTTAGTCCCAAGAACTACTAATTACAAACAAATAATGGACGCGCCGGGATTCGAACCCGGGGCCACATCGTTGCGAACGATGTGCTCTGCCAGGCTGAGCTACGCGCCCGTGATTCTTGCAAAGGTTTCTGCAATATTTTTTATCAGCATCGCCGCCAGCCCCCATGCAACTGGAAGCCATATTGGAATGCCTAAAAAAGAGGGATTAGCATACTGCCAGACCCCCAGATAAACACAAATGGCTTCTCCGATAAAGCCAATAACCGCTCCTGCAATAAAAAAGTGTATGTCATGCTTTTTATGCCAAAATTTAAAGCCCATCAGCCATGCTGCCAGCAAAAAAATTAGGAGCAGAGCATTTTTCCGAAAAAATAAAATGATTAATGCGATTTCAATAGAGAAAAGCATCAGCTCAAACATCAATTCTTTTTTGATTTTCCACGCAGTTGCCATAGGTAGCTCTAAACTATTAGTTGTTTTGCGCTTCAGGTTTTTTAAATAATCTGCTCAGCTTTCTTTTAAGCATCACACCCTTTATGATAGTCCCGCCAAGCCAGTCCATCTTTAAGTCAATAGCATGATCTGGGCAGAATTCCTGGCAGCAATAGCAGGCAATGCACTTTTTTCTGTTAACAACAAAATTTGCAATTGCCTTTTGAGGGCACACTCCTGCGCAGATGCCGCACTTTGTGCATTTAGCTGGAAGAATATGCGGGTAAAAAACATGATGTTTTGACAGCCTCTTTACCAGAAAGCCCGGCAATAGCTGCCGCACTGATTTAGGCTTTTGATATTCCACTTTTATGTTGTCACCAACAACAGTTATATTATCCTCCACTAATTTTCTTTCAACAGCTATCTTGTTTGTCATCACGCTCATTGGGTCGTAGCCGATTGTTCTTGAGGCAACGATATCCAAAGCAACCGCATTTTTTGAGGCCAATATTAACCCGGTTTTTTTTGGAGTGCCGCCAGTTCCTGGACCATTGCCCTCAAGGCCGATAACCCCATCAATAATATTAAGCTGAGGGGTTATTCTCTCGTACAAATCAACCAAAAGCCCGGCAAATTCCTCTTCGCTATGAAAAACAGAATGAAGATACGCTTTTCTCGCTCCTGCAACAAAACCGAAAATATTTTTTACAGCGCCGGTAAACTTCATCAGCTCATGCGTTTTAAGCTTTGCAACATTCACAATTAAATCATAGCCTTGAATGCCGTCCGCTATGCCAATTTTATACCCTTTCAGCTCTATTTGTTTTATCCTTCCTTTTTCAAAAGCCATGAGTTTGACATTCAGCTCATGCGCAATCTTTGTTATCCCACATTCGTCAAAGGCTCTCTCAGTGCTGAATTTTTGTGCCATGCCAGAACTTTCACCAATAACAACATCACAATCCTTTTCCCTGAAAAGCCTGATGAGCGCAGCAAGAACCGCGGGATGTGTTGTAATTGCCATATCAGGCGCAAAAGCACCGAGGCAATTCGGTTTTAACAACACCTTTTTTCCAGAGGGAATCCTGAAATCCGCATCCTTTAAAGCCTGTTTTACAGCTGCAACTACCTCAGCTTCGTCGTAACTTTCGCATTTAACTACTGACACCTTTGCCATATACTGCCCCACAAATTCTTATGGAATAATCTTTTGGTATTTGCGACTGTGTTGGTTCTGTATAGAAATCTTTCTTTATATGTTTTTCCTCCCGCGGGCCGATTGGCACGACCATAAACCACACATCTTTTTTAAGCACCCTATTAAAATAATCATAAATATCCGCGCATAATCTTGTTAACACAATCTCTCTTTCACCGGTATTCTTGACAGTAACATTTATCTGAAGTGTGTGCCGCACTAATTTTGAGCTATCACTAAGCTCTAAATAATCCTGGGCAGGCATGTCCGCTAAAGCATTAACCGGCTGTTTTTGTTTGGCAACCTCAGCTGGCCGCTCTACAAAAATCTTTGACTTTGATGTTGTTTCCAGCGTTAGGCATCCTGTTAAAACAAGCAGAAAAAAAAGAAAAATAATCGCACCACAATAATCTTTTAAAAGTTTTGCGGGTACAATCTTAATCATTCTTTCTTTGAAGCCCGCTTCACAGTAATAGGAAGGACGTCCTTTGCAAACTCCATTTTTGCAATTTCAATAGGGTTATAGCGAAGTCTTTCAAGATCACTATCAGACAATTTAATAAGAAACGGCGCACCCATTGCAAGCTGCAAAGCTCTCGCTCCTAATAGACGGGCTTTTTCGTATTTTGTAAGCTTCATCATAATCACCCTGTTTAGTTTTTAATGCTGTAAACTTAAAGGTTTGGCATTCCTATTTGCTGCTAAGACACGCCCTTAACTCTTTGCTTTTCCTGATTGCCAACTCTACCATTTTGTCAATGTCAGCAATTGCTAACGGTATCTCCCCGCCCTTCTGTAAACTGCAGACATTGCCCTCCTTTGTGCAGGTTACTGTTAATCTTGTGTCATACAGTTTTTCCTCATCCGGAAGGGGGTCGACGAAAATAAAACTGCCTGATTTGTAGGCTGTTACCGCAATCGGCTCTCTAATAATAGGAAGCATCCTGCTGGTTTTTGTATTGTAATCAATCTCGTTTTTCTCTTCATCATAATGAGGGAATCTTGCATTTTTCAGCGCAGCTAATGCTCCTAAAGCAGAGGCATCAATCAGGTTGCCATCTGCATTTATTGTGCAGACATCAATCATCACCGCCCACACCTTTTCACCAACCTTAACGCACAGTTTATGGGTGTCAATCGCCTTGCTTTCCCTTATTCCCCTGTCAACAATTCGTGCAAGCTCAATAGCCTCTCTTGAGGGAGGGCCATGCTCAAAGTCCGGGCTGCTTAACGGAAGCAACTCTGCATTGACCATAAGATTGCCCTGTTCAGGACTGTCAAGATAGGGCGCCTCAACAGCCATTTTAACACCAACTATAACATCAGTTTTGCCGATGTGAACTCTTGCAGATCCCTCAGCAGATTTTGAAACATCCACCTCAATCTTGATATCCCGAAATTCATCAAGCTTCCTGCCATCAAATCTGATATTTGCCTCTAATGACCTTAGCAAATGCTTTTTAAGCTCTGGATCCATTTTGTTCACCCTTGTATTTTTCTTTCAGCGCCGCTTTCTGAATCTCTACTATCTGCATGCAGGCTTTAACCCCCATCTCAAGCGCCTGCTTAAGCTCCTCTCCTGAAATTTCACCATCCATCTGAAGCAGCGAGATTTTGCCTGAGCTGGGCAAGACCGCTATTGGAATATCTGTTGCGCCGTCTTCATAATCCTCCTCCTCTTTGGTTAAATCAACGA
This sequence comes from uncultured Methanosarcinales archaeon, assembly GCA_964529655.1. Taxonomy (GTDB): domain Archaea; phylum Nanobdellota; class Nanobdellia; order Woesearchaeales; family JAGWAF01; genus CAZGZA01. The sequence continues at coordinate 14,428 of CAZGZA010000024.1, forward strand.
CCAATTTGTCGCCTATCTTGCCAACAGCAACAGCCGCCACAAGCTCCTTCATTGTAAGCCCGGCATCAGCAAGCGCCATTGCCGCTGCGGTTATTCCTGCGCATCTTGAGCCTGCATCAGTTTGCGGGAACTCAATAAACACATCAACTGTTGTGTTTGGATATTCCTCTAGGTTTAGCACAGGCAGCAAAGCATTTTCTGTTACCATGGATATTTCACGCGAACGCCTGCTTCCTCCAGGCCTGATACGCTCTCCTGAGCCAGAAAAAGGCATCATGTTATAAAAGCATCTTAAAATTCCCCTCTTCGGGTTTTGCAGGAATTTCGGATGCAAATTTCTAGGCCCGTATACTGCAGCTATTGCAACGGTTTTTCCAATTCTGAAACTTGCAGAACCATCTGCATTAGGGACAACTCCAACTTTTGCCTCTATATCCCTCAACTCATCAAATACTCTTTTGTCAAATCTTTCTTTGTAAACCATGTTAATCACCTTAGTTTAGGAGCTTTAGCTACCTTGTCATTCTTTTGAGCTGGCATACCCTCCTCAAGCAGCAGCTTAACCCTGTCAGTTAACCCACTGGTGTGTGCCTCTCTTTCAATGTATTCAATTGCTTTAACAGCTACCAACTCCTGTTTTGGCTCGCCCTCAATCCATATAACCCCATTTTGTCCGACAACAATCCGGCAATTGGTGAAGTCTTTAACCATTGAAATCATAGAGCCATTTTTGCCGATAATTCTCGGCACTTTATAGGGATTTACCCTGATAATTCTGCCATCCCTTAACTTTCTAAGCCCAGGAGCATTCATGGTTACATCAACAAGATTTTGGGATGTAACATTAACAACTTTTGTTGAAACATGCTCCCCGATAGCAAAATATTTTGTAAGGTCCGCACCTTTTGGGATATAAGCTGATGTTGCCTCTTTCAGGCTTAAAACAGCTGAATAAGGTGAGTAGGTCTCCAGCCGCCAGCCGCTCATTAATATATCCCCCACCTCTGCTATAATAGTGTCCCCAAACTTCGGCAGATATATGCCGGATAGGGGCATGAGCTTAATGACATTGCCCTCTATTTCAATAACCCCTGTACGAGAGGCGATAAGCTTATTCTCCTCTCGGTATACATGTTTGCTTGGCAAAAAGCCCATACCCTCAGCGATAATATCGCCAGGGACAACAATCTCCTTTTCTTTAACCTTAAGTCCTTCCATTTTTAATCACCCAAATAAACAAAGAAGATTTTACTTCCTCTTTGATTCTCTTAAAATCTTTTCAATCTTGCTTCTTGTTACCTTAGTAAAAACCCTTTGAGTTGTGTCTATATAGACCGCATCAATTCTGTCAACACTAAAATTTTTGTCCAATACCATAACCAGCGCTTTTATTGCAAGCCTAAGACCCTCCTCAATAGTAAGGTTTTCGTTATACTCATTGTTAAGGATTTCCTCTATTTCAGGCTCACTCTCGCCAATAACCGAGGCCCTGTACTGGAAGTATATTCCAGTCGGATCTGTTTCAAACAGCCTTGGTCCCTCTGTGTCAATCCCGGCAATTAATGTTGAGACCCCAAAAGGCCTTAATCCGCCGGATTGCGTACAAATTTGCTTTAGCGCAGCAATGTCTTTTACTACAGTTAAAATATCAACCGGGGTATCAAATGTTACCTTATGCTGCTGGGCCTTTACCTGGGCCCGCTCAATAAGCACCCTTGCATCCGAGATAATTCCAGATGCTGTTGCCCCAATATGGTCATCAATTTTCCAGATTTTTTCAATTGCCTCTGGAACAACCAG